>JBBTZQ010000018.1:0-61785 GCA_038061275.1 Patescibacteria group bacterium | reverse complement strand
AAAAAAGAGCTGGTTATGTACGGAAAATCTAACGTCCATGTTAAGAATAGCATAACAAAAAGAGGAAACAAGTTATCATCTTCTGCATTTAAAAAAACCGCACATCACTGTGCGGCTATAAAATAAACTCAACACCACTTTTCACATCTTAGGATATACGAGATTTTCTAGCGCAGGATTCCACCTGAGCGCTGCGTATCGCGCGCCGTCTTTGTATATTGGGATGTTTACTGAATAACCACGTGTCCAATTTCTTCGTGATAAGATTCCCTCATGTTTTAAAATCTCAAGCCTACAGTTAAGCATTAATCTGGCAAATGAAATTTCTTTTTCAGAGAATCCTTCTATAAAAGGACTTTCTAGTTCTAACCTCTTATTTACCTCTTGAAAAGTAAATTTGATGTTTGGCATTGTATAAATTACCAACGACAAAAGATCAGGTCTTGTCATTTTGTATCTTCTTACGAGCTCAATCGCTCGTTCAAGTGTAATGCCTTTTTCTAATACCTCCTTCGTATTCTGGATTTTATACCATTTATTAAACCCTGCCTCGTTAGCAAATTTTGTCCACGTGACTTCATTTTGGTGTTTGAGCACATGCTCGGTACCATATAACGCTACGATGTATCACTTTCTTGGCATAGTTAATGACCTCTTTTGTAAAAATAGATTTACGAAATTACTACCCAAATACACACTAACGCTTATCACTTACTAAGTCAAATTAATTTATTACGCCATATGTTTTAAAAAACCCGCCTCACGAGGCGGTTTTTTTAGCTAGGTTTATTTAACGTGCGCTACTTTGCGACGAGTCGTTGTACCGTCAAAGTTTCCCTTGCGCTTCTCGGAGAATTCTACAGTGCCTTCCTTGAGGGCGTAGAGGGTATGGTCTGAGCCAATACCAACATTCTCTCCTGCAAGAATCTTTGTGCCACGCTGACGAATAATAATAGAGCCTGCTTTTGCAAACTCACCAGCATAAAGCTTAGTACCGAGGTACTTTGCTTTTGAATCTGTTAGGTTTTGTGCGGATCCTCCCGCTTTTTTATGTGCCATGGTATTGAAATTTCGTAAATAATCCTAAAACACGTATAATTTATAGGTAATGAACAGTATA
Source organism: Patescibacteria group bacterium (assembly GCA_038061275.1). Taxonomy (GTDB): domain Bacteria; phylum Patescibacteriota; class Minisyncoccia; order Phycocordibacterales; family UBA1550; genus UBA1550. The sequence goes on along the minus strand of JBBTZQ010000018.1, from coordinate 60,665 downwards.
AAAGATTTATGGGAAAAAATCAAGGGCTTTCTGATTCCATCCGATTTTAAGACCCCAAAATGGTCAGACGACCTCTTTTTACTTCTCGTCATCATTTTGGTGGCGTTTGGGTCATTTGGGCTTGGTAGGCTTTCGATAATTGGAGAACAAAAGACTCCCATAAAAATAGAGAATGCACCTGTGGTCACTCCGCAAACATTTCCAGCACAAAGCGCTGAAGCTCCAGACCTAAACAAGCGACAGGTTGCGACACCTCGAGTTATAACACCGAGCCAGCAGGGAACATATGTAGCATCAAAGACGGGAACAAAATACCATTACCCATGGTGCTCGGGGGCACAGCGCATCAGTGAGGGGAACCGGATTTATTTCAATTCAAAAGAAGAAGCCGAGGCTCGAGGGTACACTCCTGCAAGCAACTGCAAGGGACTTTAATTTGTGCTATAGTGCTCGCATGTCAAAGATCGAAACTCTCCACACACATACCACAAGCTCAGATGGTAAACTCTCTCATCGAGAGCTTTTTTTACTCGCAGAATCCCTCGATATCGCAGTACTCGCATTTACCGATCACGATGCTTTGCCAACACCTGAGATAATGAACGAACTCGAAGGTTTCCGCGGAAACACGACGAAATGGGTTACTGGGATTGAAATAACTGCAGGAATGCCTAAAGAAATCAGTGGGGATACGGGAAGCGCTCATATTATCGGACTTTTTGTCGACCCTACAAACGCAAATCTATTAACTCATTGTTTGAAAGCGCAAGAAGACCGCATCAAGCGCATGCAGAAAATGGTTTCAAGTCTTCAAAATCTTGGATTTGAGATCACAGAGAATGATTGCCTCGAAGCATCAGGCGGGGACTCAGTCGGCAGACCGCACGTCGTAGAGGCTCTCAGGAAATATCCTGGCAATACCGTAGTAATGGAAAAGATGCGCCTCGAAATGGCAAAGGAGTCAGAGCAGAATCCAGAACTTCAAGAACGCTACAACTACATGATGGGAAAGAGAGAGCGGAGTTATCCCTATTCTCTTTTTTTGACACATGGAGCATTTCGCGAAGCCTATGCTGAACACGAATACTTGCCTGATCTCGACGAAGCCGTGTCGCTCATTCGTAATGCTGGAGGAGTCGCTATCATCGCGCACTACTTTACCATTCGGAGAAAAATGCCTCTTGATATGCTCGAAAAAATTCTTTCAGAAAAACGAATCGACGGTGTAGAGGTGGTGTATGGTATCGGTGAATATAAAACAGACCGCGAGAAGATTATCCATGTGGAGCGTCAAACTCTTCGCGAGCTTGCACAAAAATACAATGCGCTCGCACTAGGTGGCTCGGACGCACACAGTAAAGAAGATCTTGAATATTACGCTGAAAACGAATGGTTCTCAAGAGAGACAGCAGGCTTTACCGAAAAGATTCTTGCAACAGGTAAAGTAAACAAAAAATTCTCATCACTGTAATTTTAATCCTCTGATGAGCATGGTATAATGCAGGTTATGATAATCGCAGATGTTGAAGCTAGCGGACTCGACCCTCGAAAACACTCAATACTCAGTATTGGTGCGGTTGAATTCGAGCATCCAGAACGGCAATTCTATGAAGAGTGCCGAATGTGGGACGGGGCAAGCATTATGACAGACTCACTCGCCGTTAATGGCTTCACAGAAGAAGAATGTCGTGACACCAAAAAGAAATCACTTGAAGAAGTTATGAATAGTTTTTATCATTGGATAGAGCAGTGCGACGAAAAAACTCTCGCGGGACAAAATCCTTCATTTGACCGTGACTTCATCAACGATTCGTTTTCTCGCTCGCACATCGGTTGGCATTTTGCATATAGAACACTCGATCTTCAATCGATGGCGTACATGGACATGATTAAGAAAGGCATTAAACCTCCTAGGAAAAATGACCGCACAGATCTTTCTACTGACACAATCTTCAAATATGTCGGACTTCCAACAGAGCCAAAACCTCACCATGGACTTACCGGTGCGCAAATGGAAGCAGAGGCATTTTCAAGAATCTTGCACGGTAAAAATTTACTGCCAGAATTTAAAGGGTACCCACTAAACAAATAGAACTGATTGCTTTTCTTGCATGTTATAGTCAGCATGAGCAGTAAACTCATAACTCATGAAAAAAGAACGTACAAACTTGCCTGAGATAACGCGCATTTTAACGAAGCTTTTTCCCGACCCTAAATGCGCGCTCCACTATAAAAAGGCGTGGGAGCTTTTGGTCGCGGTCATACTGTCTGCTCAGTGTACCGACAAAAAGGTAAACGAAGTGACCAAAGAGCTTTTTAAAAAATATCCAACGCTCGATGATTATGTGCGTGCGGACCCAAAAGAATTTGAGCAAGCAATCTATTCAACAGGATTTTACAAAGCAAAAACAAAAAACATTCTCGCGGCAGCAAAGGCAGTGCAAGAAAATTTTAAAGGCAAAATTCCCAAGACGATGGGGGAAATGATTACGGTCCCAGGAGTAGGCCGTAAGACCGCAAACGTCGTCCTTGGCGAACTCTACGGCTTCGCAGAAGGTATCGCCGTAGATACCCACGTCATTCGCCTTTCCCGCCTTCTCGGACTCACCAAACACAGTGATGCGGTGAAAATTGAACGAGACCTTATGAAAATAGTTCCCGAGAAAGATTGGGTGCGATTTTCGCATCTTCTCATCCTTTACGGCAGGGGATACTGCCAAGCTCATTGCAAACATCTTGATTGCCCTCTTGCGAATTTCATCAAAGCTTAAGCTTTAACATGCTTAATATGTTCGAGAAAAAGCTATTGTAATTTAAGGAAAATTGTGTTATAGCGTGTAAGGATAATATGTAAATTGCAAGCAAGTCAAAAGGGAGGGGAGAATGGATACACAAAAAATATCTGATGTTATCTATGATATGGTCTCCAAAATCCCTGAAAGAGAGAGGGGGTTTGACCATGATATTGCTCGAAGCAGATTTGAAACAGTAAAAAAACTCCTTTATATACCGTTTCTGGACTACGCTCTTGAGATTACCGAGCTTAGAATGACTACGATCATGGAGAGCGAAATCATTCTTCATGAATATCTTGAAGCTGAATCCTTAAATGAGCTGCGAGACGAGGACCTAAGCCATGAAGATTGCTTCCTTGATGCACTTGAACAAATTACAATAATACCAAGAAAAGTTCCTCCAGCATTCTTGGGGAATTATTACCTAGCTTGGTGTGCAATGTTCGAACTTGCGATTCCTCATACTTTAGTTGTTCCAATGCCCGTCAATGAAAGTTTAGGCACGCCAATGGACCTAAAAAATTTCCATACACTTGTCCGAGATATAGAAGCAGAAAGTAACGCATGGGCACTCGAAGATAGGTACGTTGAATCAATCTTCAAAGAAGCGCAAGTTGATATAGCGCAACTCCTCAATATAATTTTTTCAAACGAAAAAGGATCGACACTTCACTAAGAACGTTACTCTTAATATTCACAGGCGACCTAATTTCTGGGTCGCCTGTCTTTTTATACAGCGAAAGAACTACGCAGGGATTCATTCTCAAAAGTAGTACGGATGGTTTGATAAATGTCATATAAATGCTACAGTAGAACTCCGAGGGGTACGCCCCTCTAAATTGAAAAGGAGGGTACGCCCATGTTTGAAAAACCAAAATCAGCACCAGCAAGTGCTGTGCTTAAGGAACTTTTGGAAGGTAAGAAACTTACAAGGGAACAACAGTTGCAAGTACTTGAATACCGTCGTGAGATTCTCGTCAGGTGCATGAAAACATTTTCCATGAATACAATCGGGCAACTAACCTGTATGGACTCAGGTAATCTATTTTATCATGATCTGTATAATGATACCCCACGAGTTACCAGCATTGATAACCAGTTCAACTTAGACTCACGAGGTCTTTATGCTGGCAATAACTTTAGCCAGCAAAATGGTAACAGACGTTTCGCTTTTGGAATCGACCATGAATCCTGGTTGCTCATTAAAATAACTTATCTCAAGGAGGAAAGAACTGATCGTTTGGACAAGTACGAGAGGGCCGAAATTGTTCAGGTAATTCGTACAGATCTATCAACAATTCTTGAAGAAATGAAAATTGAAGTAAATCTGATCCAGACATACTTCGACATTACTGTCGATGAATGGGTTTCTCGTCGTAAGAGACTTTACGAAGATGCGTGCAAGGTTAAGGAAGGAATGGACGTCGAAAGAGCCATCCTAAGATTAGCAACATAAATGTAGTGAGTTTTGATTAGAGGAACATGCCGTACGAGAAATCGTACGGCATTTTATTTATATTTTATATGAGCGCATAGCAGCACTATTTTATATGGGGGAGTTGTATATACGTATGTCGCAAAATATATCTTTTGCGACATACACATAATGGAATATGGCTTATATAGCATAAAGGCCAGAATCCTTAAGATCCTGGCCTTTACTGCCCTTTTGCCTATTTTTGATATTATCTCAGATTCTTGAGAATATCACCGAGCTTTTTTATTTCTTCCCCGTAGCGAGCCCAGTCGCCGTTTTGCTGTGCGTTGATTGCCGCTTGATATGCTTGCTCAGCCTGCGAAATCATTTCATTCGTACGAGCGCTTGTTCCTCCAGTTTCTACTGCTCCTGCATCACTATAAGCTACTGGCATCGTGCCTCCAAAGATTCTCGCAAGTCCAGCCTCAAGTGTCTCCTCCATAGCTACCTTATTACCATATGAGACTAGAACTCGCTTTAACTCAGGGATTTTCCCATCCTGCGCCTTAAGGTACAGTGGTCTAACATAGATGAGTGATTCCTCAATTGGAATGACCAACAGCGAACCTTGGATGACCTGTGACCCTCGTTGATCCCAAAGAGATATCTGACGGCTTACCTCAGCGTCTTGGTTAATGCGTCCAATAACTTGCTTTGGTCCGAAAATAAGTTTCTGTTTTGGGAATCGATATACGACAAGCTTTCCGTAATTTTCTCCGTCATTTTTGGCAACCATCCACGCTGACAAGTTGTCCTTTGCGCGCGGTGTAAATGGGAGCATGAGTACATACTCCTCAGACTTTTCACCTGGTAGCTTCATGACCATGTGGCGCGGTGTCATAGCTGAATTCTTCAGCGTGCCGTTCTGTGCCCCATCTCCAGGGATTACCGGAACTTCCCACTGGTCCTCCTTATTGTAAAAGATTTGAGGATCGGTCATGTGGTATGTCGTATAGATTCCTGACTGTAACGCAAAGATATCCTCAGGGTATCTCATGTGAGAAGCAAGATTCTTTGGCATCTCAGTAATCGGGCGGAAGGAATTAGGAAAAATCTTACTGTAAGTTTTTATAATAGGATCTTCTGTATCCGCAAGATAGAGTGTCGTTTTACCATCATATGCATCAATGATAACTTTTACAGAATTTCTAATGTAGTTTACTTTCTTGCTTCCGAGTGTGCTTACTTGTGAGTATGGGTAGAGATTGCTCGTCGTGTACGCGTCGAGAACCCAGTATATTTTTCCATCAACAATGACCGAATATGGGTCACGGTCAAAAGTCAAAAATGGAGCTATCAGCGAGGCTCGCTCTACAATGTTTCTGCGATACAGAATCTTACTTTCCTCGGTGATGTCGTTGGAAAGAATCAACTTAAGCGACCTAAAGTGTATAGCGTACAGAACTCTTTTTGTGAAAGAGTTAATCTCAACTCCCCCATTTCCCGCATAGACGCTGTAGACGTTCTCCTCCCCTTTTGGATAATCAAATTCTTTTGATTTCGTATTAGTGAAGACGTAATCATTAGGAAGTTCTCCGTAGTAAATTTCCGGACGATCAATCTTAAGCTCCTTCACGCTAGACTGCGGAGGAAGATCTTTTACAAACAATACTGGCAAACCTTCTTTTGTCACTTGATTAACAGGTCCGAGAGCGACTCCATAACCGTGTGTGAATGTCAGTCGCTCGTTGATCCAATTTCTGTTGGGCAAACTCTCTGATGAAAGTTCTCGCGGGCTCAACATGACCTGTCGTATCTCGCCATTAATCATGTATCGGTCGTTATCTACAGACGCAAATTCATAATACGTTCTTATCTCCTGAAGCTGAGAAAATGTAGACAAGAGCGGGGTGCGTTCCCAGAGACGCACATTTTTTATCGTCAAATTATTGTTTGCAATGTCAGCTTGCGTAAGAGGCTTGTCTCCAGATATTTCCCTCTCTTCAATAGCATCGAGGCCGTATGCATCTCGAGTCGCTTCAATATTGTGTTCAATGTAAGGCGTTTCTTTGACAAGCTCGTTTGGAGCTACTACAAGCTTTTGAAATAATGATGGAATGATACTCGTAGCAAATCCTACGAGGAAATAAATAATCATAGCTCCTATGAAAAATTTTGCTCTTCCGGTTCTTCCCCAATAAAGAACGGCGATTGCGGAGACCATGAGCGCGAAGATGGACATCCATATAAGCGGGACCATAACATTCACACCTGTGAACGCAGAACCGCTCAATTGTCCTATTGTTTGCCCTGTAAGAAGCTTAAATAACGAGTAGTACGTGCTGACTGCAATAACAAATAGGAGGGCAAACAATAAAGTGGCCGTATGAAACCGCGCTTTTGGCGCAACATCCTCGTGGTCAATCTCTTGAGAAAAATGATGTGCTGGACGTTGGCGAGCGCCAAAAAGATTTCCCACAAATGTCGCAAGGCTGAGCAATCCGCGGAAAATATAAATGCCGCCGACAAGCATGAGCGCTGCGATGATAATAGTTTTCAAAATACCCAACACGAACGTAATGACTGGAAGCGAAAAAACATAGAATGAAATATCTCTTCCAAAGATTGGGTCAGTTGTTCCGAACGGCGTAGCGTTTAAAAATTTTAGGACATCCTGCCATCCTGAAGCAGCAACAAGCCCAAGAAACACTGCAACAACAAGTGCTATGACCGCACCAACTTTTCTCGTCATACTATTACTAAGACTGACTGGCTGACCAAACATGCCTTCAGGAAGCACCATAAACCATGAAGTTTTCGCTTTCGTTGCAATGACGATGTTTATATAGAGAAACAGAAATGAGAAAACAGCCACCGAAGCTCCGATGAGAAACTTCATCGAAATTGCTGTTAAGAAAATCTCTGTATATCCAACCTCCCTAAACCACCATAAATCGGCAAAGAATGCGATGATTGTCGAAAATAAACTAATAGCGATAAGTAAGAGTCCCCAAACAATCCATATTGAATATTTTTTCCCGTTCATTTCGTATATTTTTCTTTTAATAAAACTTAATAAGCTCCGCGTTTAATTAAACAGTCCTGTGATGCTCATCCAAAGATATGTACCTAAGGGTGCTAGATACTGAATCCATGCGCCCTTGATGATAATCCAAACTTTTCCTAAAAACACAAAAATGCTGTCTCCAGCAGTCCTCACATCGACATTAAAATATGCCAGAAGAGCTATGGCAATAAGGACTATTACAATAATTTCTATCAAACCACCTTCTTTTCTCTGTCGTTTTACCATTACGAAAGTATATAGTATTTTTTACAAATAATCCATTGGGTCGAGGTATGCGTTTGTCGCAGCAATAGGCACTGGCGCATTTGCGCACGGTGTCCCCTTTTTCACATCTCCGAGGCGAATAATTTGAACAGCCTCGCTCACGAAGACCGTGAGGTGTAGGTGCGGTCCTGTACTGTATCCAGTATTGCCACTATAACCAAGAAGCTCTCCCGTAGTCACGGATTGTCCTTTTGAAACTTTAATGAGCGAAAGATGTGCGTATAAAGTAGAGAGGCCATTGGAATGTTTTACCAAGACCCACTTTCCGTATGAGTAGCACCCGGGGAATTGATCTGTGTTGCCGGTGTCTGAAACTACCCCATCTAAAACAGACTTAATGGGAGTTCCAACACTTGCACGAAAATCTGTGCCATTGTGCGTGCCTGATGCATAGAGACGGCGAGAATCGCTTGTTCTTCCAAATTGTTGAGTTATCGAAATATTGCCCAAAGGAGACGAAAATATATTCACGCCGCGAGGAGGAATCGAAGTTGGATCGAGAATAAACTTGAGTGTTGATTCGTAATCACGCAATTCCTTTTCAAACGCCTCTTTTTGCGCCTCTTTTTGTTTTAAAAGTTTTGCGTATGTTGATTCGTCTTTTTTTGTCTGCGTTAAGAGCGCCAAATTTTTCTTCTTAGTATCTTCAGCAATTTTCTTTCTATCTGCTAACTCACTTTTAAGACTGAGGAGCGTCTTTTTTTCTACCTCTTTCGTTTTGTGGGTTTGCTCAAGCTTCGTTTTTACATTCTCAATGACGGCAATATTGTCGCGTATAGAATTGTTAAATTGATCGAGGGTAGCAAGATCATCCCAAAAGCCTGAATATCCATCGTTCGATGCTGCAATTTCAGACAACGAAAGCTTGTCTCGTTCATTAATTAAACGAAGTGATTCAATAAGAGCCGCGTGACGAGCCTCAAGTTCCGATTGTTTGCGAGAAATGTCTGAGTTAAGCTGTCGAATCTTTAAATCAGTTGTGTCTACTTTGCCCGTGGTGACTCGTATCTCCGCATCAAGCTTTTTACGGGTCAATTCCAGCTCGGCAATTAAGTTGTTGAGGTTTTTCTTAAGAGAAGCTATTTTATTCAAGTCATCTTTGTATCGAACAATTTCTGCTTCGATTTTCTGAATTTCTGCGGTTTTGTCCGAAATACTCTTTCTAAGTTCATCAGCCGTTTGGGCGTATATAAAAGCATTAGTATAAAATATGCCGAAGATTCCGACAAAGATTATTGATAATACAAGTATAAAATTACGCATATTTTATTCGCAAAAACTTTACTCTTCTAAAGTCTTTATTGCACTATTGATACGACGAATAGTTGTTTCTTTGCCCAAAATATCTGCTAGTGTGAATGGATCGGGAGACTTATCGCGTCCAGATAAAGCATACCGCATAGGCCACAAGACACTTCCCCTCCCCGCTTCAGTTGCATAGTCCCATACAGCACTCTTGATTGCTTCCGATGCAAAAAGCACGTCATCAATATTGCTAATAAGTAAGGCGATCTTCTTTAATTTTTGTATTGCAACCTCGCTATCTTGCTCGTCTTTCCACAAGAGCTTCTCTTTTAGATATGCAGGGTCTTCAAAAAAATATTCATACTCCCCCGCCTCCGCAAGAGCACGTACCTCTCCGAAGCTTGTAATATGGTCAATGATAATGGGCACTATTTTTTTAAAAATCTTAGCCTCGCTGTGTGCTTTTATTTTCAACGTTTCAGGAAATCTCGCGAGAATCTCCTCTCCCGCCTTTTCAAGGGAAAAGAGTTTCAAATAGTGCTTATTAAGCCACTTCAATTTATCAATATTAAAAACCGCTCCGCCTTTTTGAATCTTTTCAAGAGTAAAAAGTTTTATCATCTCATCAAGAGAAATAATCTCTTGGTCATTCCCCGGATTCCATCCCATGAGCGCAACAAAGTTAAGAATTGCCTCCGGCAAGTATCCTTCTTCTCGATACTCTGTCACCGCTAAAGCACCGTGTCTCTTGGAGAGCTTTGATTTATCAGGAGCAAGAATCATCGGCAAATGCGCGTAAATGGGGCGTGGCGCGCCAATAGCTTCTTGAATAAGAATTTGTCGCGGTGTATTCGAAATAGCGTCATCACCACGAATGATGTGCGTGACACCCATCTCAAAGTCGTCCACGACAACAGCAAAATGATAGAGCGGGGACTCGAAGTCTTTTGCAATTACAAAGTCGCCGAGCTCTGTTGTATCGAAAGAAATATCGCCCCTTGCCTCATCACGAAAAGTCACCGTACGCCCTGGGTTTTTGAAACGTATGACCGTGCTACGCTGACCTTCCAGAGCAGGTTCTTCTTTTGAAACATACGCTACGCCATCAGCAATAAGTTTTTCAAGGTGCCTTTTGTATACATCACCGCGCTCAGATTGGCGATAAAATTCATCGTGCGTAATTCCCAGCCATGAAAGGCCATCGAGAATATTTTCCTCATACTCCTTCTTTGAACGCTCCTTGTCAGTATCTTCAATGCGAAGAATGAACTTACCTTTGTTTTGCCGTGCATAAAGCCAGGAATACAGTGCCGTGCGAACAGAACCGATATGAAGAACCCCCGTTGGTGACGGGGCAAAGCGCGTTACTACGTTTTTGGTATCTTGCGACATATATTTTTATATTTGGTGTCGTAGAAGAACTGCGACTATTTGTTCCGCTATTTTTTCTGCAGCGTCCGTACGCGCAAAATTCTTTGCCGATTCTTTCATTGCGTTACGTCGCCCCTTGTCTTCCAAGAGGTGCTCAATCTCAAGCATGAGAAGATTCGGCGCTAGGTTAGCCTCTTCGACCACGCTTGCTCCGCCGGCGCGGGCATACGCAAATGCATTTTTTCGCTGATGGTCGCCGTTTGATTCTGTTATAGGAATAAGGATTGCAGGCACTTGATTTGCTGCTATTTCAAAAACCGAGGAACCAGAGCGGGATATTACAATCGTGGCGGCTTCAAAAGCAAGTTTTAATTTCTCTGGATCGAGGTACGGAAATACATGATAACGAGCGGCATTCGGATTGCCTCCAAGAAGACCTGCTATCAAAGAATTAACTTCATCAAAATTTCTCTCGCCTGTTTGGTGAATGATTTGATATTTTTCCACGAGACGTGCCGAGAGTGTCACGAACTGATCATTTATTTTTTGTGAACCGAGAGATCCTCCAAGAATGAGTATGACGGGGATGCTAGAATCCAATTTTAATTCATTCCATGCATTCTTTCCTGAAGAATTAATGAGCTCATGTCGAATCGGGTTCCCCGTAAGAGCAACTTTGTTCTCTGGGAAGAACGACACAGCTTCAGGATATGATATAGCAATCTTTTGAGCAAATTTCCCAGCCCATAAATTAACACGCCCCGGCACAGAGTCAGACTCATGAATAATGACGGGAATACGAAAAAATCGTGCGGCAACAAGCGTGGGGAAACTTGCGAATCCGCCCTTACTAAAAATGATGTCGGGATAGAGGCTGAATATTTGAAAGAATGCTTTGATAATACCCCAAACCGTTTTAAAAGCATCGGTAATATTTTCAAAAGAAGAATAAGTACGAACCTTCCCCGCGGTTACCCGCTTGAACTCTATTTCATTATCAGACAGCACTTCCGCATTGTAGGGGTCGGTAGACATGAAGAAAAACTTCACATTAGGTATCTTTTCTTTGTCGAGTAATATTTTTAATTTTTGTGCAACCGCAATGATGGGATAAAAGTGTCCGCCACTGCCACCGCCTGTAAAAAGTATTTTCATGAGGATATTTTTTTATGAACAGCAAGCTTTGAGATATTGAGCAAGATACCAATTTCCAAAAGTGCGAAAAAAAGCGCTGTGCCGCCGTGACTTACAAAGACAAGCGGAACTCCGGTAAGTGGCACGATGGCGAGCATTGCCGCAATATTCGTAAACGATTGCGTTATGATGAGTATAACAATTCCGACTGCTAAAAGTCCACTAAATGAATCTTGGGCTCTCCGCGCTATTTGAAGTCCTCTGATGGCGAACAGGAGGAAAATGACGATGATTCCTGCACCTCCAATAAATCCGAATTCTTCGCCCATGACCGCAAAGATCGAGTCCCCTGTAGGCTCAGGAAGAGAGCCGAACTTTTGAATGCTTTGACCAAATCCTCTACCCGTAATACCTCCAGACCCTATCGCTATTAGAGATTTTTGAATTTGATAGCTTGCGCCCTGTGGATCGTGAGATGCATCAAGAAAGGTGAGCACACGCTCTTTAACATACGGTCTTACGGTAGCAATAACGCCGAGAGCTAGGATCGCGACAAGAAATAGAATTAAGAAATGGCGAATTTTCATTCCTGCAGAAAGTAGCATCGCGCAAACCGCGACAAACAAAATCGCGAGCGTGCTTGTATTCGGCTGAGCAAGCAAGATGATTGCTGGGAGCGCCAGAACTCCGCCCAAAATGCCATAGGCGTATTTCATATTCATGATACGGTCCTTAAAGAGTGGGAGAAGCGCAGCTAAATATATAATGGTGGCGAGCTTGAGAGCTTCCGCAGGTTGAAATGAGATAGAACCAATAAATATCCATCGCTTCGCTCCCCCGCTTTCTACACCAATCCCCGGGACAAACACAAGGAGCGTGAGTGCTAGTGACGCGATAAAAATATAGAGGGCATACGTTCGGAGCAATTTCAGAGGAAGATAGAGTACGAGTATGAGCGCAATGAGTCCGAGCATGAGGCCTAATACGAACTGGTCAAAAAAGACATCCCAGAGAGTAAATCCTTTTCTGAAGATGAGTCCGAATGACGCAGATGTGAAAACAAAAAGTCCGGTAGAGACAAGAAGAACTGAGAGTCCGAGAAAAACTTTGTCTACTCTTTTTGTCTTCATTTCGTTAGCCCACAAGAGCAATTATGGTTCCAATAATTGCAAACACGACTGACAGAACCCAATATCGCATAGTAACTTTATAAGGAGGCCATCCTTTCGCTTGAAAATGATTATGAAGTGGAGCGACGAGAAAGACTTTTTTTCCATTTCGGTATTTTTTTGAGAGTATCTGAATAATGGTTGAGAAGCTTGTAACAATAAGAAGGAATGCGATGATGGGAAGCACGAAGACTGCCTTAGTAAGAAACGCCACAACGGTAAGAGATGTAGTGAGAGCCATAGTTCCTGTCTCGGAGTTAAAAAATCTTGCGGGCGGTATGTTGAACCAGAGAAAAGCGAGGATTCCCCCGACGACGACGCTTGAAAACGCTGCGAGGTCAATCTGGTTCTGCGCAAATGCTATTACTGCATAAGCAGAAAAGATAGCCGCAAAAACTCCCCCCGAAAGCCCGTCGATGCCATCAATAATTCCACCAGAATACATAAGTATAATCACCCCGATAAAGAGCGGAATGAAGAACAACCCAAGATGAATGTCGCCAACAAAAGGAACGTGAATACTGTCCATGCCGAGCTTGACATAGAACCACCACGCTCCCGCAAGTCCTAAGAAGAATACAAATAAGAGTCGAGTCCGAAGTGACAATCCCCCACCATCGTACGTGCCTTTTTCACGACATACTAAATAGTCATCGATAAGCCCGAACATTCCTCCAAGCAAGAGAGTGAAAAGAGGAAGCCAAGTTTGATTTTGTGAAAGAAATGAAAGTTTTGAAAAAATACTTTGCGGGAACAATAATGAAAGTATGAAAAATAACGAAATTGTTATCGTTACCGAGCCCCAAATGACAATGCCTCCCATGCGTGGCGTCTTTCGTTCTTCGTCATTGTGAAGGGCACTCGTAATCGTTGCTTCCTTTCCATCCACGGTCTTTTTGACGCTCGTTTTCTTCCACATCTTCTTACGATAGAGAAAATCTGTCAAAATAGGCGTAAGGGCGATTCCGATAATAAACGCTCCAACCGTAGGAACAAATATTTTAACAACATCAATTGGCATATATCCTTAGTATATCGGAAATGCGCAACAACTCAAAACGAATTATTGTAGTGTTTTCAACGTCGCATCCGTAAGCTTTTGCATATCATCAAAGCGTCCTTCGTAGGTAGAGCCGAGCACGACAGCGACGACTGGACGACCAATACCAACATCAAAAATGATAGCAAGATTTCCTCCCGCAAGGGTTGTATAGCCCGTCTTCGAGCCTACCATTCCTGGGAAGTGTCCGAGAGCTTCATTTGTGTTAGAAAGCGCGTGGGCGATTCCATTCTGAGAAACAATTCTTACATCTCTACGCGCGGTTATCTCAAGCTGGGAAGGATATGTTTTCCATAATTCTGTCATAAGTAATGAGACATCTTTTGCAGAACCATAAGCTCCAGGAGTCATCCTTGCGCTACCGCTACTTAGTCCATTTTCTTGAATGTCCAGCCCTGTTTCATTATAAAATTTCATAGTCGAAAGCCCCATGGTTTGAGCCTTACTGTTCATCATCTCTATAAAGTTTCTGAAGTACGCGGCTTCGCTAATACCCTCCTCTGTAGAATGTCCCTGTCTTCCTACAAAATTTGCCACCGCATGAGCAGCATCATTTGAAGAAACGATGAGCGCCACGTCAAGCAAGTCCCCCAAGCGCCACCGCTCGCCCACGTTGAGACCACTATCACCCTCGGAAGATATATCTCTGTTACTAAGCGTTATTATGGCATTTTCAGATATGGTGCTTCGAGCTGTCAGCGCTGTCATAATTTTCGTAATTGACGCGAGTGGCAACGCTTCGTTTTCATTTTTTGCATATAAAACTTTATTGGTAGAAATATCAAACACATAAGCCGACTTCGCTTCAAGTACTACGTTCACAAATTGAGATTCCGCAATAATCTGCGCGACCTGCGATGACCCAACTATTTTTGCCTGTCCTGTCTTCTCTAAAAACAAAAAAGAAAGCGCCACTTGTATAAGGATTGCACAAACAAAGGCGCCGGAAAGCACGATGACGGTCAAGCTAAACTTTTTCGTTGATAATTTCATCTTTTGATCCATTTTGATTTTTATGTATGTCTCCTTCTCCTTCCTCCGCCACTTCTCTGTCCTTGAATTCTTTCACTGAAGATTCAACCACATCGTACTCAGGAAGATCTTTTACTGTTGAAATACCTAAATATGAAAGCAATTCAAAGGTAGGCTGATAAATGATGCTCCGCGATGACGAGCTCTCATCTTTTTCTATAAGCCCCCTTACGAGCAAACTTCTCAAAATGTAATTAGAATTTACACCGCGAATATAGTTAACCTCGCTCCGTGCGATTGGGCCACGATACAAGACGATAGCCAATGTCTCAAGGCCAGCCTTTCCCAAATCTTTTGAAATTTCCTCTTTAATAATGCCTTCTATTACGCTCCCCATCGCGGGGGTCGCGGCAAGCATAATCTCATTTCCTTTTTTCATAAGTACGATTCCTCGTGAGGTTTCGAGAAGGGCTTTCTCCAAAGCATCAACTCCCAAAGAAGCTTCTTCCTCGGAAATATTGAGTGCCGATGAGATAAATCGAAGTGTGACAGGCTCTCCTTTGTAAAAAAGAAGGGCTTCAATGCGAGATGAATTTGGTAAAATGTCTGACATGGTTTTCATTCTATCACACTTTGCGCCCGTATTGCGGAGTATCAAGAACCCCTGTTTCCATATGAATATCATCTCCAGAACGCTCCTGTGTTACTAAAAGCATGCCCTGTTTTACAAGCTCAAGCATCGCCAAAAAAGTAACGATTACATTTACCTTTTCTTCTTTACCAACTCCGGCAAATTCATTAAAGCTCATTTTAAGATTTGCCGTGATGCGTTTTGAAAGTGTATCCATTACCTCTTCGAGAGAAATTATTTTTTTGACCACCACGGATTGTAGAACTGTCTTTTTAGGAAATCGAGAGATAACCTCTCTCATTGATTGATAGAGGTTAGGTGAGGTCATTTCCTCACTTGGTGCAAAAACGACTTCATTTGATCGAGATTGGTTCTTAAAAAAAGCAATATTCTGCCCGAACATTTTTTTGACATGCACTGAGAGCTCACGCATGCGTTGGTATTCGCGAAGCCTCATCTCAAGCTCTTCTATATCTTGAGTTTCTTCAGGAGTAAGAGAGAGATCAGGCAGGAGAGACTTGGATTTAATGAGGATAAGCGTTGCAGCAACAATGAGAAAGTTTGTAACAAAATCAAGAGGCAACTTTTCAAAACTCTTTAAGTGGGCGACATAATCATCGGAAATTTTTGCCAGCGATATTTCATTGATGAACAGTTTCTTTTTTTCAATAAGTTCAAGCAAAAGCTCAAGCGGACCTTCGAAGGTTTCTATTTTGATTTGATATTCATTCTTCATGCAACTCAATCTTATTTACTAGTTTTCTTCACCGATATTCCTAACTCTTGAAGCTGTGCGAAATTTATTTCCGAAGGGGCCTCCATCATGAGGTCTCTACCCTCTCCTGTTTTTGGGAATGCGATTACCTCGCGAATATTCGGCTCATTCAAAAGAAGTGTGATGAAGCGGTCGAGCCCCCACGCAATACCGCCATGTGGTGGCGCCCCGTATGAAAACGCATCGAGCATGTGTCCGAAATTCTTTCGAATATTTTCTTCGGTATGTCCCATAATCTCAAGCACTTTAATGAGCGCCTCTGGGTGATGGTTGCGGATACTTCCTCCGCCAATTTCAAATCCATTGAGCGCAATGTCGTATTGGGTTGCGAGGATATTCTCGATGTTTTCTTTTTTCATCAAAAAATCATAATGTTCTTTTTTGGGCGCAGAAAATGGATTATGGGTAAATGTCCAACCACCCTCTTTATCTTTTTCAAAAAATGGAAAGTCTATTACCCAGCAAAACGCAAGAAGGTCTGGATTGTTCTTGTCTTCGCGAAGGTCGGGCCTATCATTTCCATACTTTTCCATTGCTTCTTTGTAAGTTATTCGAGGAAACGGTATTGTTTGTATCCTTTTTTCAGGAGTGAGCTTCTTCACGATATCAATTAAAAAAGCCTCATTGAGTGCCATAATATCTTCTTGAGAAGCAAACGAAAGCTCCATATCGAGCTGGGTAAACTCTGGCTGTCGGTCTCCACGAGTATCCTCGTCGCGCATACACCGCGCTATCTGAAAATATTTTTCCATTCCTCCAACCATTAGTAGTTGCTTATATTGCTGAGGTGATTGTGGTAGCGCATAAAATTTTCCTTGTTCTGTGCGAGAAGGCACAACATAGTCGCGGGCACCTTCTGGGGTTGATTTTGTAAGTATTGGTGTCTCTATCTCAATGAATCCTCGATCGGAAAGAAAATTGCGAGCATGGAGTGACACAGCGTGACGCATGCGCATATTGCGCTGAAGACGTGGACGTCTTAGATCGAGATAGCGATACGTGAGCCTTGTTTCCTCGCCAATCTCATGCCCATCACTCGTAACATCCATTGGCGGAGTTTGCGCTTCACTTAATACTTCAATATTCAAAACCTCAAGCTCTATATCACCATTAAGAACATCTGCTTTAATATTGCGTTCGGGTCGTTTATTCACAAGAGCAGAGACACTAACAACCCACTCAGAACGAACCTGCTGAGCTACATTAAGCGCATCGACATGACTAGGTAGGACAACGGCCTGAACCTTACCACTCATATCTCTTAAATCTATAAAAACCATCTTGCCTTGGTCACGACGAACATCAATCCACCCCGCTACAGTGACCTCCTCCCCTATTTTTTCGTTCAAGTATTTGATGTATGTGCGCTCCATAGTGGTTTAAATAATTTTAATTGATATGCTTAGTGTTTGCCTAGTTCGTGAGCGATAGTCCTGTTTTTTCTCGCACAATCTTCATCATCGCCTGTGCACGAGTGCGTGCTTCCGCTCCCCCATCGCTTAGCATTTTAATTATCGCATCAGGATTTTTCGCAATCTCCTCTCTTCGCTCGCGAAGCGGTTTGATAAAGGCTTTCATTTTTTCTACTAAAATGTCCTTTGATTCTTTGTACCCTATCCCTCCTTCGACGTAGCGTTTTCTCACCTGGTCGAGTTCATCGTGAGCAAGAAGTTTGTGAAATGCAAAAACTTTACATTGTGCAGGATCTTTCGGTTCATCAATGCCTTTAGAATCTGTCGGTATGCTCATGACTGCTTTTTGTATCTCCTCGTCGCTCGCAAAGAGTCCGATAATATTCCCATAACTTTTACTCATCTTTCTACCATCAGTTCCCATCACTGTTTGTACATTTTCAAGAATAAGGGGCTCTGGCACTTTGAAAGTCTCACCAAAAATACGATTGAATTTTTGCGCTGTATCGCGCGTTATCTCCACATGCTGTTTTTGGTCGAGACCAACAGGCACTATATCTGCACCATACATCAATATGTCCGCAGCCATGAGTATCGGGTAATCAAAGAGTCCAACGTTCACCTCACTATTTTTTGCTTCGGAATCCTTGAACGCGTGCGCGCGCATGAGATACGGTACCGTCGTCAGCGTATTAAATATCCACGCGAGCTCGGTCACTTCAGGAACATCGGACTGAAGGAACATAGTCACTTTTTTCGGATCAAGCCCAATAGCGAGATAGTCCATTGCAATATCAATGGAAAGCTTACGCAGGAGCTCCCCGTCTGATACGCTCGTGAGTGCATGGTAGTTGGCAATAAAGACGAACGAATTATGAGTATTCTGAAAATCCACAAACTGTCGCATCGCGCCAAAATAGTTGCCCAAGTGTATCGTTCCCGTTGGTTTTATGCCTGAAAGCAGGGTTTTTTTCATTTCTTCATTCTAGCAGAAAAAAGCTTTCAGTTAAAGCTTTTTTACATGGCCTGGTTATGACATTTCCGGAGCAATGGATGTATTTTTGAAAGCATCAAGCTCGATAAAAAATGTCGAACCCTCCCCATCACCTTTTGACTCCGCCCAAATACGTCCCTTGTGAGCGGTAATAAAAGTATGAGCCAAATACAGACCAAGCCCGGTTCCCAAAATACCTGCTTTTTCGGTTCCCTTTAAGCGTCCGAATTTTTTAAATAAAAGAGGATAGCTTTCTGACGAAATACCGACTCCAGTATCTGATATTTTCAATAAAATCTTGTCGTTAGTGCGAGAAAGGTAAATATCCACAGAGCCTTTGGGGGTGTACTTTACAGCGTTGTCTATCAAATTAGCCACGACTTCTTTTATTTTGCCCTCATCTGCATTTACCGCGTAGGATTCTTTATTATCATTTGTATAATTAATCGTAATACCCTTTTGATCAGCGTTATGTCCAAATTCACTCCCAGCCAAGCGAACCAGATTCCCCATGTCAAACGTACTTAAATTGTAACGCAGCTGACCAAGCTCCATTTTTGATTTGTTCAAATATTGACCAATTAAGCTTACTGCTTCATTTGACTTCACGAGTATTTTTTGCAAAGCATCACGTGAATTTTGATTTAATTCTCCAAAATCTCCATCAAGCATCATTGACGAGTAACCTTTGATCACAGTAAGTGGAGTACGAAGTTCGTGGGAGGCAAAAGATATAAATTCCGCTTTTTCTTCATTTGCCCTCTCAAGTTTTAACATATCACTAATAAGATGAATACTTCCAATCAGAATTATCAAAAATGCTGTGGTATTTACTGTCACACTAATAGGTGTTTCAGAAAAAAGAATATTAGAAATACTAAAAACAGTAACTAGAAATACCAGGAAAGCAGTTGATACAACTTTTATATTAAAAAGTTTATGTTTATAAATCGCATAGAACGTTAGAGCAATAAATGGAATCAACGCCAAAACCCCGTGCTTGAAGAATCTAGCATCTTGAAAGATAGCTGGTAATACAAAACTAAAGGTGACTAAAAGAGTAAATGTTATTACAACGCCAATCAAAATAAATCTTAATTGCTTCCTTTCTTCTGGTACTTCTTGAATGTATTTCTTGACTAAGATAAATATTCCGCCAAGAATAAGCAAAAAGACTGTGATGCCGAAAATTGCGATTCCTCCTCCATTTTCTACAACGAGCACTGTTCCGTCTGACGCATACTCTGTTATTTTTAAAAAAACCGCAGGTGTAAGTGTTAATACTGAAACACCAATAATATACGGTATCAACATATACTTATACCAGAAAGGAAGGGCGATTGACTCTTTCGGGAATACGAAACAAAATTGGAAAAACAAAAATGAGTGCCAAACCGCGACGAAGATTACAGCCCTTAGGTTGCCTAAAGTTGCTCCGGACAAGTAGCTCTGATAGCTCAACAAACTCCAGACTATTGTAATTAATAAAAAGTAGAAGAAATATCTGTATGTTTTGTTTTGATAATTTGTGAGAAACACAGCAGCCCCAATGACCGCAATCCCAGCAATTACGATTCCTAAAACAAGCAAGTCTAAATTTAAAAAAATATCCATATTATTAGAAAATCTACTCTTTAAAAATCACTTTGGGTTCCATCCGGAATGAGTTAGCTGTAGGTTTTTTAGCATACCCAATCCGAAACATCATTATTGGAATTTCGTCTTTCAAACTAAATTTCTTTTCTATTACTGAAATTCCATCTTTGATCATTTCTGTTTGAATTAGAGATAATCCTTCAGTCTGATTATCTTTCACTCTGTGTGCTAAAAAAAGAAGTCCGGTCACTGGCTGCAAAGACAAACCTAAGCTTGTGGTCTTTAACCAAATTCTCTGCATCACCCTTCCAGCAAGAATAAAATCCTTCGGGGATGATTGTTTGGTCGTAATTATCCCAAATGCGGCACTCTTAGCATTGATTTCCGCATTTCCGTTCGCTGCTTTTTCGGGGAACCCAATGCGTCCCAAAAACGACATGACTGGCCAATGCTTAAAAAGTCTAAAGAGGTACTGAACCGGTAGTGGCAATTCGAGTGTTTTTATATAGAGTCCTTTTTTCTTTTGTCTGTGTTCTTTATCAGTCCAAATAATTCCAGAAAAAAACAATTTATGAATAACAGGATTCCGAAGAGCAATACGCTCCATGACTGTTGCAGCGACCCCAACTTCCTTAATAGATCCTCGGTCTGTGATGAATGATAGTCCTTGAAAATCGAACTCTTTTTTAATAGATGCTTTAATACTCTCAAGTAACTCCTTTCCAATCTCGCGTGAATCATACGGCCTGCGGTTTACACACCTACTCTTTATACATTCAAATTCTGGATCAATAGATATATTCGCTTCTTGTAGATCCAGAATAGCTACTAAATCCTGTTCACTGTTTTCAGGAAACAATTCTACATTAGTAGCATAACCAAAATGAGAACTTGCGATAAATATATTTTCTATTACCGCACCGTGAGAGACGTATGATCCACTCTGTTGATAATTCAAATAAATATTATCTTCAAACGGAAGATTATACTGAAATATCTTATTTCCCTTAACGACAAAACGCCATGGCTGAGAATTGTCTCCAGACGGAGCATACACTGCGTATTCAAGTATTTTTTTTATCGTTTCTTTCATATTATATTTCCTTTTTTATCCAAGAATGTTTTATCTTCTTCAGAATAAACACTGGGTCTGAATATGGCAAGAGTTTTATTTTAGGAATAGCTTTTTTTCCCAAAGTATCATGAAGTTTACGATACTCAGTATTTGAGTTACGCAACCTCTCTACGATAATCTTTTCTATTACGGCAATGGGGATCGTTTTTTTATGAATGTTCGGAGAAAGCTCTATAGACAAATGAAGTTCTTGTGTTTTTTGGTCACTTGTAGTTTTAGAAGAAACTACGAATTTCCCTGTTACATATTCCGAAATACGAGTGTCCTCAAGTCCGTATTTGAAATTTTCAGGAAACATGTTTAAGGCATAAAATGTCACGGAAACATCATTTCTTCCGTGAAGGCTCACAAATGGCATTTCCCATTTTTTTAATTCATGCGCTATCTCTTTATCGTACTTGTATTTTTTCAGTATCGCTCGTATCTCAGTATGAGAAAAAATTCTTCCTCGGTCTCGAATATTGTAGCGCACAAGTGGAATTCCTCCTTTAACAGTGAATACAATTTCATTATTAATATTTTCAAAATAAATATGGTCAGGTTGATATTGTACAAGTGTTGGCAAAAATGTCAGATCTCCAAAAAATTCTTTAAAGAACGCTTTATTTTTATTTGCTTTTTGACGAATAAAAATTGAAAGAGGTGTCTCGTGTCCCAACATTGCAGCGTCCGCTGTACCATAAACACTCGCCACAGAGTGCTCAATATCCTCAATAAATGCAATGTCGCATATTACTTGTCGCCATTTCTCAGAAAAATTTTCTCCTGCAAATATAAACTTAATGTTCATATTTTTTAGAGGTATATCTCGTGATGAAGCTTCAGTAACCACGTCCATCAAAAATGGAGGGTATCCTGCAATAACAACAACATCAAACAAGGGCGCAAGTCTCTTCAAAATTGATAAAATATCTTCTTTTTCAATTCCTGGTGGAATTACGGAAATATTATATCCTTTTGTTTCAGCCAAATGCCTACATGATTCTGTAGTAAATGCTCCTGCAATCCATGTTCCTGCTGAAAAACAATTAACGACAAGAGTTCTCTTCTTTCCTATCTTAAAAATATCTCTAAAGATTGGTTCGTGCAAATTCCCTCCCGCGATTTCTTGTTCTCGTCCGCGCGGCCAATAAAATGGAGTTCCTGACGAACCCGAGCTTGATGATATAACTGAAGGTACTTTACCAAGCGGAAAAAGGTCTAAATAAGGGTATGCTTTAATATAATTATCTTTATCCATCAAAGGGACAGCGGAAAAATCATCGACTGTCTTTATATTTTTAATCTGAAAATTATTTTTTTTCAGAAATTCTCTATAGGCAGGTACTGTTTTGGCAGCCCATTTAAGTGTGTTGATAGCTACTTCAATTCCTTGTATTTTTTTCATTTCATGAATTTGCTCTTAAATTCCTCGGTTCTTTTTTTGCGCTCAACTACCTGCTCTTCCTCATTATAATTTGTAGATATAGTTGACTCCAGTCCTAATGTGTATCTACCAGAAGGGAGCGCAACTCCGTTGGAAATTTGTCGAACTGCATAAGCAACCGCCGCACCAGCGATAGCTGCAGTAGTGCCGAGCTGAGGAACCGAGGGAATTTTTTTAAGTCCTATATCCAAGAGAGATTCCTGCATTCGTGGCGTTAAGTATTCAGCGTCAACAATTTTTGTCGCGAGCTTGAGCCAATCTTTAAACGTGAGGTCTTCAAGGTTTTTTTGGTCATCGTCGTTGAGCAAACCGTGAAAAATAGGACGCTCCGGCTCAAGATCAAATCTTTCTACATCAAGAATTATACTATCACCATTGTCTGTCGCCATTAAAACAGGTATTCTATTTTCTTTACATATGATGCGGGAAAGAATCTTAATATGAATGCTATCCATCTCGTCGATAAAAATATCAAGCTTCGGCGACAAAATAAAATTCTCAATCGTATCTTTCGTAACACCTTCGTGCCATAACTCAAGATCTGCAAAAGGGTCGAGCTCCCATGTTTCTTTTGCTGCAATATCTGTTTTAACTTTCCCAATATCAAAAATTTTTCCTCTCAAACGATTGAGGTTTGTTGTCTCCAGTACATCAAAATCAGCAATCTTTATTTTTTTAGGACCACCAGTCATTACAAGCGACGCTAATATTGACGATCCGACCGACAGCCCGACTATTCCTGCGTGGCAGTTTCTATATTTTTCTTGTTCTTCTTCTCTTATAATATTTCTGTTTCTTGCTGTACGAAGTTTATAATAAACGGCTTCACTCGGCATTCTAATAGCAATATTTTTCCATGGAAGATACGCCCAGATTATGTCCTTTTCATATTCTGATGAAAAATTTTTAATTTGCTCACCAAGATTATCCGGACTATTTTTAAAATGTGGATTCTCGACAATAAAAAGTTCTTTGAGAGCAGAGTCTACAATATCAACAACCTCTGTACCCTCTGGAAGTTCTTCTTTGTCCTTATAAATTTTTGGTGTTCTAATCCTCATAATAAATCATAACCATTATAACATATCTGTTTACGATTATATACGAATAGTACCGCCTGTTCTTAACCTAAACCAAGCTCTTTTGCAAAGAAGGTAAGTATCAGCGCCCAGCTTTCTACGGTTTTTGTTATCGGTTTGCCAGGACCGTGCCCAGCCTCCATTTCAGTAAAAATAAAAATACTGTTTTTTTTATTGATTGA
Source organism: Patescibacteria group bacterium (assembly GCA_038061275.1). Taxonomy (GTDB): domain Bacteria; phylum Patescibacteriota; class Minisyncoccia; order Phycocordibacterales; family UBA1550; genus UBA1550. The sequence goes on along the minus strand of JBBTZQ010000018.1, from coordinate 36,920 downwards.
TTGAAGCATGGCTGCCATTTTTCGAGCGTGGAGAGGATTGACTCGCGAGTCCTTGTCTGCAGTTGTAAAAAAGGTGGCAGGATATTCTATTCCTTCCTTTGTAGTATGGTAAGGACTCCATTTCAATATTCTGAGCAAATCCTCTTTGTTATTTGGATCCCCGTATTCATGAACCCAGCGAGAAGCCATGCCAAAAAGCGGGAATCGCACCATATCAGCAAGTGGAACCCTTGAACATACCGCCTTAAAGAGTTCTGGTCTTTGAGTCTCTACGGCGCTTACCAAAAGACCTCCGTTACTTCCTCCTAAAATACCTAGGTGGCTACGGTCAGTGTATCCTTCCTTTATTAAGTACTCAGCAGCGGCAATAAAATCATCAAAGCTATTTTGCTTGTTCTCTTTTATTCCTTGCTTATGCCACTCTTCACCAAACTCTGCACCTCCTCGTATGTTTGCAACTGCAAAAATGCCGTTTCGCTTAATCCAAGGTATAAAATTTCTATTGAACAAAGGTGTCAGTGAATGACCAAACCCACCATATCCATAAAGAATAGTTGGGTGGAATCCGCTGGTTTTTAAATCCTTCCTATGAAAAATAAATAGGGGTATTTTAGTGCCGTCTTTAGACGAATACCATTCCTGCTTGACGATATATTCATCAGAATCTATCGAGCTTTGTGTTCTTCTATATTCAGCAAACGTACGTTCATCAGGGATATATCGATAAGTCACCTTAGGAAATGTGAAGGATTCTACTCCATAAAAAAATTCATGTTCTTCGCGACGAGCAGAAATGCCAGTGAGATTGGAGTATGGTGGAAGAGGTATTTCTTCTTGTTCTTTTCCTTGTTGGTCAAAGATTACTGCTTTAGAGCAAGCGTTCACTAAATAATCAGCAAGAATCTTGTCTCTAGTTGGGACAATTGATCGCAGAAGGACCTCTCTTTCAGGAATTAATTCTTGCCATTGCTCAATGGGAACAAAGAGAGAATTAAGTGACATAGAGAGAGTTCGATAATTATTTGCCTCGTAATTTGTATAGAGTATCGCCTTGTCTTCTAAAAAGAAAATCGAAGAAAGTGCGGGGATATTAATTATTAAAGGTGTTGTCTGTTTGTTCTCCCTATCATAAATATATATTTCATTTTCAGTCCAATTTCTAGATGCCTCAACAGCTAAATATCTTCCATCTAACGAAATAGCCAATGTAAGCATATCATCTTTGGGACGACCCTCCCCAAAGATAAGTTCGTCGTTTTCTGGATTTTGACCTATTTGGTGAAAATAGACTTTCGAGTGTAGGTGCTCTTCATTTCTAGGAACAGCGCCTTCTTGAGGATTTCTTTTATAATAAAAGCCGGAATCATCAGGGAGCCATCTCGCCTGAGCATTTTTACAGCGCGGAATTTGCTCGGGGGCACTATCAGCACCAATGTCTTTAATGTACATGGTCGGCATTTCATCACCGCCATGCGAAAGGCCGTACACCAAATACTTCCCTGTTCTTGATATTGACCAAAAATCAATAGCGACCGTATTACTTGAATTCATTCCGTTAGGATCAACGAGCTTGATAGGAGTCCCGTGAATTCCTTCTTTTACATAAACCACAAACTGGTCTTCATCAGGCTGTCTCTCAGAAAAGAAATATTTTCCTCTGCAAGGGATGGGGTTCGAAAAATTAGTAATTTTAAAATCTTGAGTAAGCTCTCGAGAAAACATCTCAAAAGTTTCATTCCGAAGATTCAGATCAATATAAGCATTTTGCGCATCAACCCATTCTTTTGTCTCTCTGCTTTCTCCATTCTCAAGCCATCGATAGGGGTCATTAATAACTGTGTCAAAAATTTTTTCTTCAATATTCTCTTTTTGAGTTTTTGGGAAATTCATACAATATTACATATATTAACATAGAATATCCCCCGCCTATTAAAAAACGGGGGATATTTACTAGTGGAAAAGTTAACCACCGTCACAGGGCGCATCACCTGGGTCACCTGGACAATCTGGGCAAGTGCCTTCGCCAGGACCAGCATACGATATAATGTTCATTTCACACCTCTTTTTCATGGAATGGCGTTAATGTCACCGAGAAAATCTCGATACTTGAACCATTAATACCTCCTCGAAAACTATACCTTGATTTTAATAAATTTGCAAATATTAGTAGTTTTATATCCCCTCCACACGGAGTTCTTCGATGAGTTTTTCAGCTTTGCGAGAGAGTTTTGCTGGGTTTTTTACCTCAACTTTAATAAACAGGTCCCCGCGATGTTTTTTATCAACAGGAACACCTTTCCCTTTTACCCGTAATACTTCTCCAGAAGATATTCCTTTGGGGATAGAGAGTTTGATCTGTCCATCAAGAGTCTCGAGTGGATACTCTGCTCCTAAAATAGCATCCGTGAGTTTGACTCTGAGGTTCATCACAAGGTTCTCATGATCGCGCTTGAACACGGGGTGTGGCGCTACTGAAACGCGCACATAGAGGTCTCCTGTGGTTCCATGTTGTACAGCTTCTCCAGCCCCCATTAAGCGAACCATTTCTCCGTGTTCAATCCCCGCAGGAATTTTAATACTGATCTCCTCCTCGCGACGCATTACACCCGCTCCTTTACAGGTAGTGCATTTCTCTTCTGGGATTTTTCCATACCCACCACAATGTGGACAGTCGCGCATGTGTGAAAATGTGCCAAAGACAGATTGTCGGTTCTCGCTAATGCGACCAACTCCGTTACAAATAGTACAAATGATGAGTTTAGTTTTTGGTTTTGCGCCAGAGCCTTCGCACGTTTCGCATTTCGAAGTTTTGGCAATGCGGATCTTTCGCTCAACGCCAAATACAGCTTCAGAAAATGTAAGTTTGATATCCACTGAAACATCACTGCCACGGCGAGACCGCGAAGATGTTTGTGCTCCGCGACCACCGAAAAAATCTCCAAAGATATCATTTAAGTCGACGCCTTCAAAACCCTGCCCTCCACCGAACCCTGAGAAGTCAAAACCTCCTCCCTGGGTCTGCCCTCCACCACCGCCGAATCCACGATTTCCCCCTGTGGATCCGTGTGTATCATACTCGGCTCTCTTTTTTTCATCGGAGAGAGTTTGATACGCCTCACTCGCCTCCTTGAATTTTTTCTCATCGCCTCCTTTATCAGGATGATGCTGGTGTGCAAGTTTACGAAACGCCTTTTTGATCTCATCTTGAGAGGCGTTCTTTTCCACACCGAGAATTTTGTAATAATCTTTGGGACTCATAATATTGTGCGATCTGAAAAATGCACGTGGGCAACTCTCGTAGAATTAAGCTAGATTATTTTTTATCGTCTCCTTCTTTGTACTCAGCGTCGTGTACTTTTCCATCTCCTTCTTCTTTTGTCGTTTCTTCCGCAGGCTGTTCCGCATTTTTCATCATCGCCTCACCAATCTTCTGGAGTTCTTGTGAAAGATCCTCCGTTGCTTTTTTCATTACATCGAGGTCAGTACTTGTGACAGCTCCTTTTGCATCAGCAATCTTGGACTCAATAGAGATTTTAATATCTGCTGGAACTTTTTCACCGTTATCACGTAAGGCTTTTTCAGCTGTGTAGATAAGTTGCTCAAGTACGTTCTTTGATTCAGCAGCGTCTTTCTTTTTTGCATCTTCTGAAGCATTCATTTCTGCCTCTTTTGTCATGCGTTCAATGTCTTCTTTAGTAAGTCCTGACCGAGCTTCAATACGAATAGATTGTTCTTTGCCGGTTGTTTTTTCTTTTGCTTTTACCTGCAAGATACCGTTTGCGTCCACGTCAAACGTAACTTCAACCTGAGGAAGTCCGCGCGGTGAAGGTGGAATACCATCCAAGATAAAGCGCCCGAGGGACTTGTTGTCTGGAGCCATAGGACGCTCACCTTGAACAACGTGAATTTCAACTGATGTTTGATTATCCGATGCAGTTGAAAAGATTTGTGATCTAGATGCAGGAATTGTTGTATTCTTTTCGATAAGCTTCGTTGCAACATTTCCGAATGTCTCAATACCCAGAGAAAGTGGTATTACATCAAGAAGGAGAATATCCTTTACGTCACCTTGAAGAATTCCTGCTTGAATAGCAGCTCCAATCGCAACGACTTCATCTGGGTTAATTGAGCGGTTTGGCTCTTTTCCAAAAAGTGCTTTTACCGCATCTATGATAGCTGGCATTCGAGTTTGTCCACCCACCAAGATAACTTCGTTAATATCACCCACTTTGAACGGAGACGCATCGAGGGCGCGCTTGGTAATCTCAATGGATTTGTCGATGTATTCTCGAGCGAGCTCTTCGAGCTTGCTTCTCAGGAGTTTAAGCTGAAGATGTCGAGGGCCCGATGCATCAGACGTGATGAATGGAATGTTGATCTCTGCCTCTGGTGTTGTCGAGAGCTCATGCTTTGCCTTTTCTGCTGCTTCCTTGAGACGCTGAAGGGCCATGACATCCTTAGAGACGTCGATGCCTGATTCTTTTTTAAATTCATCAGCAATCCAACGAATGATCTTCTGGTCAATGTCTTCTCCACCCATGTGAACGTCGCCATCGGTTGATTTTACTTCAATAACATCATCTCCAACCTCAAGAACAGATACATCGAACGTGCCTCCTCCAAAGTCATACACGACAATCTTCTCATCTTTCTTCTTGTTAAAACCGTACGCAAGCGCTGCCGCCGTAGGCTCATTGATGATGCGTTTTACATCGAAGCCCGCGATTTGCCCCGCGTCTTTTGTAGCTTGTCGTTGTGAGTCATTAAAATAAGCAGGCACGGTGATGACCGCTTCGGTAATCTTTTCTCCGAGCTTTGCCTCTGCATCCTGCTTGAGTTTCTGGAGAACCATAGCCGAAATCTCTTCAGGACGGAACGACTTGTCACCCATCTTTACCTTTACGCCGCCATCTGGCGATTTCTCAATGGTAAAGGGAGCGTTTTTTTTGTCACGCTGAACACCCTCGTCCTCGAACGTGTGTCCGATCAAACGCTTGATCCCAAACAGTGTATTGGTCGGGTTCGTTACCGCTTGTCGTTTTGCAAGCAAGCCAACAACGCGCTCTCCGTTCTTGGAGGTCGCAATGACAGACGGTGTCGTTCGCACGCCTTCAATGTTCTCAATGATCCTCGGTTCGCCACCTTCGATGATTGCCATCGCTGAGTTTGTCGTACCAAGATCTATGCCTAAAATTTTTGCCATAATATTTTTGTGTTTAAATGTATTAGTTAAATTCGACTTCGAATCAGCAGATTCTGAACTAGCAAGTTCACGTCTTGGACGCAAGCTCGGCCATAAAATTATTCTATGGTGTTCCCAAATGACTTCACCTTTGCTGGTCTAACCACTTTGCTGTGGAGACGATAACCCTTTTGTATCACTTCAGAAACAGTATCTTCTTTTGAAGTGTCGTTAACGGGGATGACTTCGGTGACCACATGGATTCGTGGATCGATCTTTTCTCCTATCGTGCCGATTTCCGTAAGTCCGCGAGACTCGAGAACAGAAAGCAATTGAGCATGTATGTATTCAACTCCCGTACGCCAATTTTTATCAACTTTCTCCCATGCCTCTTTATTTGAAAACGCCATTCTGAAACTATCTAGAACAGGGAGAACATCTTCGACGAGCCCCTCCGAGGCAAATTTTATGATCTCTCCGCGGCGCGTCTCTTCTTCCTTGCGCGCATTTGCGTAATCCGCTCTCATCCGTTGCCATCCATCAAGATATTCTTTCTTCTCCGATTCGCAGGTGCGAAGTTTCTCTCGTAATTTTTTTATCGTCATTGCCGGATTTTCTCCTTCTTGAATATCCTCGAACTGCACGTCGTCAATATACATATCTTCTTTTGTTGTGTCAAGCCCGGCACTTGAGGCTTCGTTTACAGCCTTGATTTCCTCATCAGTTCCACCCTTTTTTTCTTTGTGCGTCTGTACCATATAACTGACATACTATCACACTTTAAGAGTTTTTTAAATATGCAAATACAAAAAATTCCCTGTCAGATGAGAGGGAATTCTTTTAAAAACCGTATTAGCGCTTTGACCATTGTGGAGCCTTGCGTGCCTTCTTGAGTCCGAACTTACGACGCTCTTTCATGCGAGGATCGCGCTTCAAGTAACCAGACTTCTTCAAACGTCCTCGAAGCTCTTCGTCGAATGATACCAATGCGCGCGAAAGTCCGTGGCGGAGTGCCTCTGCTTGAGAGTGAATACCACCTCCGCGAACAACTACTGTAACTATAAATTTTCCTACTACTTTAGATTTTTCAAATGCGTCGTTCACAATCTTCTGGAGATCTGCGGTCACGAAGTAGCTTGGCACATCTTTGCCGTTGATGACAACACTCTCCTTGGTCGCCTCAGTGATGCGAACGCGCGCGGTAGAAGTCTTGCGACGACCTACTGCCTCGATGTAGCGGTGGGCTACCTTGGCGAGAGCAGGCGTTTTCTTAGGAGTTGTTTTTTCTGTCATAGATGTTGTCATAATATTATTAATCAGTTACCGTAAGGCGCTTCATGCGGTCCTTGTGGAGACGGTTGCGCGGAATCATGCGACCGATAGCGCGGATAAACACTTCTCCATGCCCCTTCTTCTCGATTGTGTATCCAATCGTTCGCTCCTTGAGTCCTCCAGGGTACCCAGAGTATGACTTTGCATGAACTTCACCAAGCTTTCGTGGAGAGATCGACGCAAGTGAAGCATTTTCAATTACCACCTGAACATCTGCAACGAGATGCTTCTGAAAAGTAACTGAATTTTTGCCCATGAGCGCGCTCGCTGCCTCGGTCGCAACGCGACCTACGGACTTTCCCTTTGCGTCAATTTTATAAGCTGTGGTTGTCATAATGGTAAATACTATACAAATTCAATAATCGCCATCTTGCTGGCATCGCCTCCTCGACGAGGAAGCTTGACGATACGTGTGTATCCTCCAGGACGCGTAGCGTAACGAGGAGAAATATCATCAATGAGCTTCTTTGCGCTCGCTTCTCCTGAGACACCTCCAAGGCGCGCAATGATCAAACGGCGAGATGCGAGATCCGCTGTTCGTCCCTTGGTAACCAAGCTTTCGATAAATGGGCGGAGCTCCTTTGCGCGCGCTTCGGTCGTCTGTATGTGCTCTCCTTCAATCAAAGCAAGAGCGAGCGAGCGAAGGAGCGCTATGCGTCCTGCGTGGTCTCGTCCAAATTTTCTCATCGACTTGTGGTGTTTCATAATAGTATCGTTAACGTGTATTAATTCTTAATCTTTAAGGATTATGCTGTGCTGTGCAAGAGCACGCTTAATCTCCTGAATACCCTTGTCTCCAAGACCATCAATCTCAAGGAGATCTTCTTCGGTCTTTCGTGCAAGCCCTCCAACAGTGCGAATATTTGCGTTTGAAAGCGCATTTGTTGTACGTGTCGAAAGGTCAAGCTGTTCTACGCGTGTTTTTAAAAACTCGTTATCAACACCATCCTTCTTGGTAGAGGTATCTTCTTTGGTTTCATCACTAAAAACTTCTACCGATTCCTCTTTTTCAGCAAAACCGATGATAGCTTTCAATTGCTTGGTCATAATCTCGATTGATGATTCAAGCGCGCGACGTGGAAGAATTGTACCATCTGTTTCAATAGTGATTCTCAAACGATTGTAGTCAGTACGATCACCAACACGCATATTGTCTACCTCGTAATTTACGCGACGAATAGGGGTGAAGATGGCATCTACGGCAATAGTTCCAATATCTACTTTGTCTTTCTGGTGTACTTCCTTTGAAACATATCCAAATCCCTTTGCGACTGTCATTTCAATAGTAAGAGAGCTGTCCTTTGAGGTGAGGGTTGCAATATGAAGATCTGGGTTCAATATTTCAACTTGACCAGATAATTTCATATCTCCCGCAGTAACTACTTTTGGTCCCTTGACGGAGAGTGTGACAGTCTGATCATCCATAGTCGAAAGCTTGAAACGAGCCTTCTTGAGGTTGAGCAAAATCGTAATAACGTCTTCTTTTACGCCATCGAGCGTTGAAAATTCATGCTGAGCATTTTCGATCTTGACGGTCGTGATAGCAGCGCCCAAAAGCGAAGACAGTACGATACGACGAAGCGAGTTGCCAAGCGTGTGGCCATATCCAGGGTAAAGATTCTCAATCTCGTAGGTACCTTTAAAACCATCTTCCGAGATGATCTTTGGCTTTGATGGCAATGTGATGTTGTAGTCGAGCATAATGATTTAAATTTAAACGATGAAACTATACATTATTTCCTTAATAAATGCAAACGCGTACCTGATTAACGGCTATAGAATTCAATAACAGAAGTAAGGTTGAAGGTGTGTTCTCCTTGCGCAACTTTAGGCTTACCCTGAACCGTAACGGAAAGCTTATCAGCATCAACCTTAAGCCATGTAGGTGCTGTAAGTGTCTTTAGTTTCTCTGACAAATTTGAAAAAAGCACTGAACTCTTGCTACCCTCGCGAATCCCAAGGATATCGCCTACCTTAATCCTTCGTGAAGGAATATAGGTACGCGCCCCGTTGACCGTGATGTGCCCGTGTGCAACGATCTGGCGCGCTATTGCGCGAGAAGCAACAATACCTGAACGCAAAACTGCATTATCAAGACGGGACTCAAGAGCCTCGTAAAGATACTCTGAAGGATTTACTCCCTGTTTTCCAGAAGCTTCCTTCACATACATACCGAACTGCTTCTCGCGCAGTCCGTATGTATTACGGACCTTTTGCTTCTCGCGCATCTGCATACCGTAGTCGGTGATGTTTGAACGGTGCTTTCGCTCAGAAAGGAGGCGTCCCGGTGGGTACGGTCGTTTTTTATACGCGCACTTCTCGCGTCCACAAATGGACTCTCCGAGACGTCGACAAATTTTGCATGCAATTCTACTCATAATATATAATATTAAATCCTTCTTGGTTTCTTAGGTTTTGGACCATTGTGGGGAACGGGGGTAACGTCCTTGATTGATGCGATCTCAATTCCTTTTGAATTGAATCCGCGAATCGAGCTTTCGCGACCTGCTCCTACTCCTTTTACAACAACATCAACCTCCTTAATTCCGACCATTGCTGCCTTTTCGCCAACGAGCTCACCAACCTTAGCGGCTGCAAACGGTGTGCCCTTCTTTGCACCCTTGAAGCCAAGTGAGCCTGAAGATGACCAAATGAGCGCATTTCCCGCCTTGTCGGCAACCAACAACTTGGTGTTGTTGTAAGTTGATTGAACATAAAGCACGCCAGAAACATGCTTCTTCTTTGCGGTGCGCGAAAGAGCGCGCGACACCAACCCTTGGTCAACGCTTTGTCCTTCTTTTTTAATAATTCTTTTTTTGCCCATAGTGGTAGTATTGTATGTTTACTTCTTCTCCTCCTTACGTCTTCCAGAACCCATAGTCTTTCGAACGTTTCCGCGAACAGTACGTGAGTTCGTCTTTGTTCGCTGTCCTCGAACAGGAAGTTTTTTCGCGTGACGAGATCCGCGATAGGATTTAATATCCTTGAGACGTTTAATCGTCGTTGATACTTTTCTCTTAAGATCGCCTTCAAGCGTCAGCTCTTCAATCTCCTTTCGTATTTTTGCTTCTTCTGCTGGAGTTAGTTCCTTTGCCTTTTTTCCATGTTCAATTCCCGTATTATCGAGAATTTCTTTAGCCTTAGGACGCCCGATGCCATAGACGGCAGTGAGGCTGATCTCCAATCTTTTTTCGTCCGGTATGGTAACTCCTAAAATACGCATAATCTTAAAATCTATATTTGATATTAACCCTGGCGCTGTTTATGACGAGGATTTGCGCAAATAACACGAATACGATCACCACGCTTGACCGTCTGGCATTTTGCACAAATCTTTTTTACTGATGCTCGTACTTTCATATATATACTAAATTTCTCTTTACCTGTTTCTACCAAGAGACGTCGGATCTTCCTTATTTTCGAGACTAAACTCAAAAAACAAAACGATTCGGCTATTCTAACGCATTTTGTAAATTAATGCAAGCCCTGAAACCTTTTCTTTCTATCTCAAACATTTTTAAGGTTAAAGTCTCTTTAAAATTCTCCCCTTCCCGCCGTAGGGGTCAATTTTCACAATAACTTTGTCCCCAATAAGGACCTTGATTCTATGCAGTCTCATTTTTCCAGCAAGGTATGCAATGAGTATTTTTCCATCTGGGAACTCTACTCTAAACATAGCGCTTGGAAGCGCTTCAATAACCTCACCTTGCAACAATTCTTCATTTTCTGTTTCTACCATTGAGAATTTAGACTATATCAAATATATCAACCCGAGTCAATCAATCGAATTTACTCGTTTATTATTTTTACCGATATGTCAGCAGGATCCTTTGGAAACGAAGAATTCCACATGGGGAATATTTCACCATTCGCTTTTCTTATGTTTGCCTGTTGTTCTATTACGCTTGAGAATTCATTATTGTTCTTCCCTGCGAGGTCTTTAACGAGCTTTTCTTTATTGATATCACCGACAAAAACTATATTCCCTGCAATTCTAAACTTAATTGCTGAAAGATCGCTTAAAATGATATTGTCCACGGGGTCAACAAACGAGAAAACGAGCGAGGACATATTGGAAATTGTTTGCGCAGCATTCTTATCCTCCTTAAGAACTTCTTTAGCCATTTTATTGGTCAATGAAGCGGTGTCAAAAAAGAATACTAAAAGAGTTGATTTCACTATTACATTCTTGCGTTCTTCTTGAGAAGGGTCCTGTGGAACTTCTTCATATTTAAGCACAACACTTCCTGGGAAAAATGTTACTCCTTCAGGAATTTTAGCCTGTGCTTTTTCTATAGAGGATTTTTTTAGATCTTCTTTTAGTTCTTGTTGAGCTTTAGAAATATCTTCGTCTGAAGGTACCTTTACGCTCCCAGAAAAACCGCCCGAGAGAGGGCTCGATTCTACAGAACGAGCAAAAAATTTAGTGTAGCGAGGGTCGCCCTTAAATCCTGGAATCGTGAAGTCAACAACCCCCAAATTGTATTCCTTGCCTGCAGCGTCCGCATATGCAACAGCTTCTATTTGCCCAGGTTCCATTTTTCCATTTACCATTTTTGTGCCGGGAACAACTACGGAATCATTGATTCTGAATATCTTCCCTCCTGTTGCCTCAAGACGTGTATTTTTTATGAGCCGTTGAGGATCCTTACTGTAAGTATTAAAAATAATCACTCTTCCAGAAGCTTTCTCTTGAATCTTTTTTTCTATAGTTGCCGGTATTTCCTTTGCTTTTTCCTCATTTAAGACCATAGAATAGAACGCGAGTTGGTTTTCTTCTGGATCTTTGACCGCAGTAAATTCTTGGTCAATCTCTATCTTTTGAGTCACGGGAACAATTTCAATGGTGGCGGATGAAAAATAACTCGTAACAAGTATCAACCCAAGAACGACTAAAGAAATAACAGCTAATCCCCACAATAATAGAGGATTGTTTCTTTCAGGCTTAACACGAAAAGTTTCATTCACATGATCGCTCTTTTCAAAAAAAGGATTTTTCGAAATACGTTCACTTGTGTCGCTTGGCAAAAGGTCTGGACGAAGCTCGGGCGCATACGAAGGTCTCCGTGCAATCTCAGACTTCGGCGTAGGTAAATCCTGATTTAATTTTCTTTTTATTCCATCCATATTATTTTTGTTGGTTAAGCTTAAATGCAAACAGTGCCTCTATCACCAGAAATGGATCGCGGACAACACTTGGGTTAAAGGTAACAGACGATGCTACGGCAAAATGATCGATATATTTGGCTTCAAAATTATTGTTTGCCAAAGATTCAGATTTTAAATTATCAATAAGTCCCAAAAAAAGAGTTGCCACATCAGAATCACAAGTAAAATATACCGCGTTCGGGATTTGAGTTTCTTTCGCTAGCGTAATCAGCGACTTTTCGAGCTGAGTACTCCATTCAGTATGACCTTTATTAACTACGGTTGCAACCGCCTCTTCAGTCTTCGCATCCAAAGCATTACTGAGAAACATTCCAAAAAGAGTAGCTGCTTCCTCGTGTGGTGTTTTGAACTCAGAGGAAATCGCACGAATAAAGAAATTTTTCCCTTGCGCAAATGAAGTGGTGCCAATCAAAAGATCATTAGAGATGAGCGATATGTCAGTTGCTTCTCCCGTGATATCTATAAACAAAAAATTTTTCTTTTCAGGGAATATATCTCTCACCGTACTGTATGCAGCAAGAGGGAACGAACAAAAATGCATTGATTTGGTATGGAAAAAATGCCCAATCGCGCGCTCAATGCTTTCAATAGTCCTGTCTGAAGAAAGACTTACGTTTGAGATTATTTCTATTTGAGGAGTAGTTTTCCCTAAGGGATTTTTAATCTCGTACCCGTTCAGCTTCATTTGAATGATTTTTTTTTCAATAACAGCGATGTCTTTTACTGTGAGCGTGCCGTTAAGTTCTTTCTTTAGATTTTCTATATCCTCATCAAGAAAATCATTGAGTATTTTTTCATCAACCTTAAAGGAAGTCTCTCGCGAAATTTGAATATGCCGTGTTTTAGAAATAAACCATGGTGATGAAAGCGTGCAATAAATATGAGCGGGGGGTCTACGACTCCTCGTTTTCTTTTGAATATTCTTGAGTGAACGCTCAAGCGCATGATTCATCGCAGAAAGGAATGGTGCTGATGACAGTGTTTCTTGAAACGGTATCGTCTCTCTGTTTGTTGCAAAAACATGAGGTACTTTGTTTGTTTTAAGGATTGATTTTTTTCCCTCAAGAGAAACAATTGCAGTTCCCACGCTTGCCGAACCTATATCAATGAGGAGTGCGAGTGTGTCGTCTTGTTTCTCGCTGAAAAGAAAAGAAAATACCATAATAAGTACAGTATACCATGCAAAGGAAAATCATTTCAATAAAAAACGACATACTTGAATATGTCGTTTTTTATTGAAAGAAATTTATTTAGCTTTTATCCAAGAGTTGCTTTTATACGTCTGATTCCTTGTGCGACTGCTTCTTCTTTTTGAATCTTGAAATGTCCAAGTTCACCTGTATTCAAAACATGAGGGCCTCCACAGAGCTCCAAGCTAAATTTTTGATCCTTGTCTCCAATCTGATAGACGCGAACTAAATCACCATATTTTTCTTCAAATAGGCCTATTGCTCCCCGCTTCTTTGCCTCGTCCATGGAAATATCTTCATAGCGGACGGGGAGAGCTTCTTTTATCTTTTGATTTATGATGTCCTCAACAGCACGCTTTTGCTCATCGGTCATTTTTTGGTCATGTGTAAAATCAAAGCGCAATCGCTCTGCGGTGATGTTCGAACCCTTTTGAGATGCGTGCTCTCCAAGCACCATCTTAAGCGCCTTGTGAAGCATGTGGGTAGCTGTATGATACTTAACTGACATTTCGCTTGTGTCGGCTAGTCCCCCTTTGAATTTTTGCTCTGCTCCAGCGCGGGAAAGTTCCTGATGTTTTTTGAATTCGGCATCAAAGTCAGCACGATCAACCACAATACCTTCTTCTTTTGCAATTTCTTCAGTTAACTCAATTGGAAAACCATATGTCGAAAATAATCTAAAGGCAACACTTGCAGGTAGTACCTTCGAAAAATTATTCATTGCCTCACCACGATGAAAAGAACCGCTTTTGATATAGTTTCTAAATTCTTTCATTCCATGTTCAAGCGTATTTCTAAATTTTGTCTCTTCCTCCGCGATCTCTCGTTCAATGACCTCAGTTTGGTTGCCAACATTATCATACACGCCTTCATATATCCTCGCCACCACACTCACGAGCTCCGAGAGTTTGTCGTGAGGAACTCCAAGCATGTCAGAATAGCGCACAGCGCGACGAAGGAGACGTCGTAATATATATCCCTGATCTGTGTTCGATGGGCGCACACCGTCAGCAATCATCATAACCGAAGTTCGTACGTGATCGGAAACAATGCGGAGTGCGCGAACATCGTCAGATTTGTTTTGAGATAACTCTGCTATTTTATTCATGATTGGCGAGAAAAGATCGGTGTCAAACACATTATTCTTTCCTTGAACCATCATCACGACACGCTCAAGCCCAGAACCTGTGTCAACATTTTTCTTTGCTAGCTTACCGATGACCTTGCCATCTTTCTTCTCATATTCCATAAATACGTCGTTCCATATTTCTACAACTTGCTGTTTGTCGTCAGCAGAAAGATACTCGTCTTTAGTCATGTCGCCTAAACCCTGCTCGGTGACGTCGTAAAACATTTCCGTGTCTGGACCACATGGGCCATTATCTCCAGGACTCCACCAGTTTGATTTGGCAGGCATGAAATATATGCGGTTCTCAGGCATGTACTTCTTCCAAATTTCGAATGCCTCATTATCACGAGGAGCATTCTCATCTCCTTCAAAAACTGTGACATAAAGACGCGCTGGGTTAAGTCCAAGTCCTTCCTCTTTTGAAGTCAGAAATTCATAGCTCCACTTAATAGCGCCTTCCTTGAAATAGTCCCCGAGCGACCAGTTACCAAGCATTTCAAAAAATGTATCGTGTGTATTATCCCCAACTTCTTCGATATCCTGCGTGCGGACGCATTTTTGCGAGTTTACGAGGCGCTCCCCGCGCGGATGCGGTGTTCCCATGAGATAAGGAACAAGAGGTTGCATACCTGCAGTATTAAAAAGGACAGATGGGTCATTTTCAGGCACAAGAGGAGCAGAAGGAATCACGGAGTGTCCCCTTTTCTCAAAAAAAGTTAAAAATCTTGATCTAATATCTCTTGAATCCATATAGGTTGATTATATCCTGTATACCATTAAATATATAAAAATGAAACTTTACTTGAGCATGATGAGAAGTGCTCCCCCAACAATAAGTAACCCGCCAAGCATTGTCTTCCAAGTTAAAGCCTCGCCTAAGACTATCGCTGCTAGAATGATTACAAAAACGACAGAGAGTCTGTCTATAGCTGCCACTTGTACTACATTACCAGTTTTTAGCGCAAAGAAATAAAAAAGCCATGAAAGCGCTCCCGCAACCGCGGAAAGGATAATCAGTATCCATTCTCGTCCAGTAAAAGATTCAAGAGTAAATCCATTAAATTTATTAAGTGCTAAAGCGACAAACACTAGAAACAGCGCCATGATGATTGCCCTTACCGTTGTTGCAAGTGTCGGGTCAATTGTTTTTAAGCCGAGCTTCGCGAATATCGCGACAAGGGCCGCCATGAAGGCTGAGAGAAATGCATAAAATAGCCACATAGAAATTATTTTTTATTCTTTTTGTTCTCAGCAAGGTCTTTTGCGATGAGGGCTATGAGCGCAAGTGAAATAAAAAGGATGAAGTACTCCATAAAATGTTAGTCTTCCTTATCTTCTTGGTGAGCAAACTTCTTGAGACTATTTTCTAAATTCCATAACACCGTAAAAATAAAAATAGCAAGAACAGTTGTTGCGACGGCAAGAACATAGAGCCCATATCCTATCGCCATGCCAATACCAGCTGCAACCCAAATACCAGCAGCGGTTGTGACGCCACTTACCTTCGCCCCCTGATGAAAAATAAGTCCCGCTCCGAGGAATCCGACGCCGACAATTATTTGTCCTGTCATACGGAGAGACTCTACGGAAGCTACGGCAGAGTTAAATCCGCCTGCCGCAGTAACGCCAATAATGACGAAGAGCGCAGACCCCATAGTAACAAGGCCGTACGTACGCATGCCAGCGGTTTTCCCCACAATTGCCCGTTCTATACCAAGCGACATACCTAGAAACAGCGCCGTAAACAATTTCATAACAGTTTCAAAGTTTGGGTCGTTTAATAGTGTTGTGATTTCCATATTTTTAGTATATCAAATGATTAATAAAATAACTATAAAATTAAAGTTCTTTACACACGAGATCGATTTCCTTCACCACGCCAGCAATCCTGTCATCTGAAAATCCCAAGTTGCGCAAGGAAGTGCTGTCATTTTTGAGGTCGCGACACATCACAACACCAGAGGAAATAAGATCTGATTTTTCACTCATGCTGAGCGTATTCAAAAATGTTAATGGATGCACTCCAGTTTCTAAAATAAGATCTTGAAGATTCCCTTTTTCAGGATAATCCCACCCGATGACTGTTAGTCCAGCGCATTGTGCGTACTGGACCGCATCATGTGTAAGTTTCGTGTTCGTAACAAGCCATCCTTCATGAATGACAGGAGCATCTTTAAACTCTCGCACATCATGCGCTTTCTGAAGGTCGAGGAATCGCGCATGCACATAGAGAGCCACCTTCACATCGGTCTTCACCCCCTGCTGATTATGAAATTTACACTCGACAAAAATATGGCGATTCTCTTTTTCCATGAGCACATCGACTTCATGGGACACGCAAAAGCCCTGAAGGATCGCGCCCGTCGTTGCCGTGTACCCTTTTCCGCGGAGTACCTCCGCAATATATTTTTCAAAGGGAAATCCGCTCGGCCCGAGCTCCATCACGGCCTTTCGGAGCGAGTACCGTACCGCAACTGGATATTTAGCTTTTTTGAGAAGCGAGAATGCATGCTTGTAGATCGCGGAAGTCTTCATGCCGTCTTTGATCTCGGGCGTGAGATGCGAGACGACCATCTCGATCGTTTCCGTGTCCGCACCTGAACGTACGAGCGACCGGCGAAGTTTTTCCATGGAGAAC
Source organism: Patescibacteria group bacterium (assembly GCA_038061275.1). Lineage (GTDB taxonomy): Bacteria > Patescibacteriota > Minisyncoccia > Phycocordibacterales > UBA1550 > UBA1550. Next base: position 20,280 of record JBBTZQ010000018.1, on the reverse strand, counting down.
GGCTCGCGCGCTCCCGAGGTCTTGATGACCCATACCATATCATTGTGTGATTTGTTCATGTCTTCCCATTGTCGCACATCAAAATAAATTTTGAAAGTTAAAAAAGAAAAACCCCTTCAAAAGAAGGGGTTAGTGTTCGTAGTTGGCTTAGGTTTACTTTGGTTTATCGCACCCTTTAACCATTTTATGTGCGTATTTTTTTTCGTAACACGCTATCTCTTGAGGTTTGGTTATAGCGAAAGCAAGAACCGTATTCGCTGAATCCCATTCCTGTGTGACTTGTCCAAACGAACAGGACGCATTCACGATTACACTAGGCTTTTCCTCGGCTGCTTCACCAACCCCTACAATATCAATTGATGTTATTTTGCAGTTTTCACGCACAGCGTGCGTTTCTTTAGTCGCAATACTGTGTGCTGTACCCCAAAATATTGCTCCACAAATTCCGATCAATAGGAACAGTGCGAGCATTTGGCCGAGCGTGCAGGCTTTATCATGTGTCCAGTAAACGAATGCGCTGTGGTTCATTTCAGCTCCTTTGTTGTTGGACGGATTTGACGGCAAAACATATCATGCCTATCAGACAAGTATTGAAGAATCATCTTAGTGAACGACAATGGTCTTTTTTCGACAACCTCTCCTACCATTTCAGGCTGAGAACTGGTATATTCATTATCCTTCGACTTATCCTTTGCATATACGAGTAAGTTCGCAAAGACAAAGACGAGTGTAAAGACTACCGCCACTGCTAAGAAAACCAAAAGTACAGGCGCATGAAATGAGAGCACTTCTAAGATAACCCAGAACCCATAATAATGTACCACCAGCCCAAAAATCCATAATGGGCTGGTATATATCCCAACATTAATTACAAGTATTAATGGGAGATACACCAAGATGGTGCGGATGTATTCGCATAAGTTTGGACGCTCATATCGGCAAATTCCATTGCCTAAAAATTTCGCCCAAATAGCTACTGAAAACATATACACTTTCCAGTGCCAACTATTTGTTGAAACATTAAATTGATCCATTCGATAATCCCCTATTGTGATGAACTCCTGGGATGCCAGGTCAAAAAACTCTTATTAGAGTATACCACTTACCGTACATTTGTCAAACAGTCGTTATGGTTCAGCTTTACTGAACTACTCCCCCACCCACACATTCTTGTTTGTCGTACAGAACGACAGATTGACCGCGGGCAACAAGGACAGGCTTTGAAAATTGAACGGTAAGCTCATCGTCGTGGACGGTTGAAATGCGACAATCATAATGCTCGCCATGATACCGCACCTGTGCAGTGTATGAATACGTAATGTCGGGCAGAATACCTCGACAAAAATTTACATCAGTGATATGAATCTCTTTTGAAGTTTCTGCAAGGGTCTCCTCTATGTTATGAGCGACCGTGATGATGTTCTTTTCCAGGTCTTTTGCTACGACATAATACCGTTCTTTATCCGTATCTTTTTGCGTAATCGTAAATCCATGACGTTCTCCGAGCGTATAGAAGTACGCCCCACGATGTGTGCCGACCGTCTCTCCCCGCTCATTCAACACGCGCCCTTCTTTTTCTTCCATGTAATGCCCGAGGAAATCCTTCATGTCGAGCTTGCCCATGAAGCAGAGTCCCTGGCTGTCTTTCTTCTCTGCAACGGGAAGTTTGAATTTCTTCGCAAGGTCGCGCACGTGTGGCTTTTTATATTTGCCAACAGGGAAGAATGTTTTTGATAGTTGCTCTTGCCCGAGCGTCCACAAAAAATATGACTGATCTTTTGCCTCATCGACTCCTGCAAGCATTTTATAAATATTAGTTTTTTTATCAAAGACTACTTGCGCATAGTGCCCCGTCGCGACGAAGTCCGCCCCCTCCTCCACGGCGCGCCGAAAAAATACACCGAATTTTATTTCCTTATTACACATGACATCGGGGTTCGGCGTGCGTCCAAGCTTGTACTCGCGAATCATATAGTCAGCGACCTCTTCTTTGTATTCTTTTTCAAAGTCCCACGTTAGGAGCGGAATGCCGAGATGTGCCGCAACGCGCATCGCATCTCTCCGTTCATCTTCCCATGTGCACGGCAGGAAATCTGGTTGCCATACTTTCATAAAAACCCCCACCACCTCATAGCCCTCTCTCTGGAGAAGCGCCGCTGAAACGGAACTATCAACCCCACCCGACATGCCGACAAATACTTTTCCTTTTGTTTTATTCATAGATTTTTCAAGAAACGAGACGAAATCATTTCCTTAAAAATCTACCCAAACCGGATGAGGGTTTGGGTAATGTTAGATTCGCTTCAGTAAAGAGCTTCTTCCGCAATGGCATCGTGTTCAAAGATGCCCGAAAAGACGAGGTGTCTTGGGTCCACGTTCTTAACGATACGTCCGATATACATCCCCGTTTTCAGTTCAATGTCCACCGAACTTTCGTTGAGTCCGACAACAACTGCTTTTTGCTTGTCATAAATAGAGCATTCAAAAAACGAACCGAAGTCATGAGAGCCAGGGTACTCGACAGTACACTCAGCCCCAAGACTGATATCACATCGTGCATTTGTTAAATATACTCTCATCAATGAAGGGTGAGACATAATAACACTCCTTTTCAAAGAAAGAAAAAATTACATAAAAGAACCTCTGGTACTATACATTAACTAAAGTACCTTGTAAAGCCCTCAGCTATCTAAGATATTTTGCCTTATTCTTCTTATGTTCTTCGAATGTTGCTGCGTAATGAATAACGTTGTTTTTGTCAGAGAGATAATAAAGATAGGGAGTTTTTTTGTAGAAGATTGCGGCCCTAATTGCCCCCTCGCCTGGGTTGCCAATAGGACCTATTGGCAGACCCTTATTTTTATACGTATTGTAAGGCGAATCCATGCGAAGATCACTTTGCGTTACTTCGGCAGATGTCTTTCCGAGAAGATAGTAAAACGGGGCATCGACTTGAAGTGGCATGCCAATCTCAATTCTCTTCCAGAGTATTCCCGCAACGATAGCCTGGTCAGTAGAAGTCTTCGCTTCTTTTTCAAGGATAGATGCCATAATGATTATATCGTTCAGTGTACGCTGTGAATCTTTTACAGGTTTCTCAAAAGGTTTGATTCTTGTCCTAAATTCATCCCTCATTGCCGATATAATATTATCTTCAGTCACCGTAGCAGAAAAAAAGTATGTCTCAGGAAATAAATAACCCTCCAGAGATTCTGCTTTTAACAAAAAGGCTTCATTGTCGAACTGTGAAAGGTTTTTTTCAGCAATCACCGCAATCCCTTGATTAGATGTTCCTTCTGGGATTGTTATCCTCACAAGCGGGACTCCGGATTCCCCCTTTGAAAAGCGCGATGCTATCTTGCACGCATTTTCAGGCTCAGAAAAAATATAAGGTCCCTGCATGATCTTCGTGTCACCACCATACAGCATGATGCACAATTCAAATATTGTGCGAGAAGCAATAATATTCTTTTCTTCCAGCTTCTGAGATATTTTCCCGAGTGGCATCCCCTCTTCAATCACGATAGTTTCTCCGACAGGAAAGGTGTCTGGTGGTAGCGAAAAATAAAGCACAATTGATACCCCAATAAACAGCAAGCTTACAAAAATATTTCTCGGAGCGTGCTCTCTCTTGATGGAAAAATCGGACTGAAAATATTTTTTATAAGAATGTCTGTCTTTTTCTTGTTTAGGTGAATCCTGTTCCATAGATAGTTAGATTGGCAGGTTAACAGGAGGTTCTGATTTGCGTGAAGGGATGCGTCCAAAAGTCGGTGTCTGAGCAACTCCTCCAGGAAAATGAAAGATTGTCGCAATTTCCTCCAAGTTAAGAACGAACGGTTGAAGTTTCCGCGGACGATAAAACCATGAACGCTGTTTGTATGCCTTGAAATGCTTCTTTCGCTTGTATGTCAAATACAAATCTTTGTAATCTTGCCATGGAGACTGAAAACCATACGACTCTCCATCAAGCTCGAAGCTGTTCAAGTTTAAAGAAGAAAACGCTCGGAAAAGTCCGCTCATTCCCTTGACGTTACCATAGTTCATTTTTCCTTTTTTTGCGACATACATAGACCTGATACCGCAATCAAAACCGAGCTTTCCTACACTGCGTTGTACTGCAGTAACAATCTCTTTCTCCACCTCGGTCAACATCATCATCTTAAACATTGGCATACCCATAGGGTCTGTCCCACCTCTTTGCTTAGTGAGTTTTTCAACAAAATTTTTGATAAGGTCTTTTCCTTCATCCTTCCAGTCGCCCATCGTTCCATCACTCTTCTTATAGCGTTTTGTTGCTGCACGCAAAATAATCTGAATCCAAAGCTGTTCCCCTGGTCGCATAGAACCAAGATACTCAATCACTGAAGTAAGTGGATCGATTTTAAATTCTTCCTTAATACCTTCTTTGTCGAGACCAAAATCAACATATGTCTTTATTGGATATGCGTCTGGTTTTGAAAGCTTGTATTCAGCGGCAAAAACGTCCCAATCCCCCTCTTTTCCGCGGTAATCTACGTAAAGTGTATAATCGGGAACTTCAAAAATTTCTATATCTGGGTACTGAGCATACAAATGGGTTTCAACTAAATCTTTATAGCTACCTAAACAACGAATAAAGAAATGTATTTGTCCCCCGATTGAAACCATCTCGAGTGAAAACTCATCTCGCACTCTGCCCCTCCACCATTTATGCCATCCTGGACCCTGAGCAGTTTGATAAAGTGCATTAAGCGCTATCTCCATCGCTAAAGGAGACTTGTGTATCTCCCTTGGGAGCTTAACCTCAAGCATTATGTATTTCAACTTTGCTCTCCATTGAGCTCGTACAAAGTTCATCCACTCATGTTCAAAAATCATAAACAATAATACTGGAAGCCAATACGGAGCCCATGAAAGCAGGAAGGCAAGTATCCCTATTGTGTTTTGATACAATTCCCCCAAGCCGAGTATTTCAAAAAATCCCATACTGAACATTGTATCCTAAATTTGAGTAAGAGAAAAGGCGTACGGTTCATTTAGAACCGTACGCCTTTTCTCTTGTGTCTTGTTACGCAAGAGCGTATTTGCTGTCCTTTGTTTTTTTGAAAAGTTTAGTGTCTTGAAGATTTACAAAGACGGTGTTTTCTTTGACATAACGCTCTTTGAGAACGCGGTCAATGATGTCTTTCTTTGAGAGTGGTCCTTCTTTCTTGAGAACTTTCACAATGACATCCTTCACTACACCTTTTTCATACCCCCATGATGAAAGCGCGTAGAGTCCACGGCCGACGAGCACAAAACGATCATCTTTGATGAGTTCATTGTGACAGGTGGCGACGTGAGCCTTCTTGTGGAATACTTCAGTAATAGCCTCAGCTACTTCAGTGAAGTGCATTGGAGATCCGTGCTTGCGGATGATCAAGTATGCATAGTCGCGCATTCCGCGCGCGCTCACGTTGTGTGAGTTTGCCATGCCCCATTCGCCGAGCGGATTCTTTGCAATTGTCTTCGAAAGCGAGAGCCATCGTTTGATAATCTCTTCATTCTTGTATGCATCTGAAACATCTTTCAAGTGGTCGAGGAAAGTCGCCACAATTTCGCCTTCAGGAATAAGGTCGTCATGTGAGAGCGTTTCAAAAAGCTTGCGAAGTCCTTCGTGGACCTTCATTGAAGTTTTATCATCAACAATCCAACGATGCTTGAAATTTTCATCTTCTTTTTCACGCTTGAACTCGTCACCAAGCACGAGCAAGAAGTACATGTGGTTCTGGATGCTTGGGTCCTTAGAAACGTGCATAAGAAAATCTTCCTCACAGACAACTCCACCCATTGAGACGACAAGCTTATGAAGTTCCGCAAAAACCTCCACCTCTTTTTTGAATGCGTCTGATTTTTTGATTGTTGCAAGCGCAAAGTTCTCGATCTGACGAACGCGCTCGCGTGTAATACTGTAAGTACCACCAATACCCTCAAGCGTCATGCGGTCGGTGCTTTCTCCAAGCCCATAGCGTTTTACCATAACATCAAGAGCTCTCGGTGAAAGAGATGAGATGAGGCGCTTCGCGACTTGTTTTGGTTTGAAAGTGATAGTAGACATAAAAATTAATAAATATTAATAGGTAACCTTATATACAATACATAGACTTTATCATCAATGCGGAGATAAGTCAAGGGTTTGCGTTAAGTCGTCAAAATATGTATTAAACCCTTATTCCATAAGCTATTCTGATAGAAGGATGTTCATCAGTTTGCCAGGAACGAATATCATCTTCACGATATTCTTGCCTTCGAGCCACTTTACGATAAGTGGGCGAGAGAGTATTATTTCCTTTATTTCCGCCTCCACCGTATGAAGTGGCACGACAATCGTATCGCGCACTTTTCCGTTCACTTGAATGACCATCGTAATATCTTTTTCAATGATCTTGGTCGCATCAAAGGAAGGCCATGAAGCAAGGTGGATCGAATTCTTATTTCCAATCTCATACCACAATTCTTCAGTGATATGCGGTGCAAACGGAGCAAGAAGAATGAGTAGCGTCTCGTAATGTTCTCTCGATATCATTTCGGTTTTCTCCATGTCATTGAGCAAGATCATTAGTGTTGATATTGCGGTATTGAAACCAAATGTTTCAATATCATCGCTCACCTTTTTTATCGTCTTGTGGATGATCGCATCATGTTCATCATTGCGCGAAGCGTCGTTTATTTTTGTATGCAGCTTCCACACGCGATCTAGAAATCTTCGTGGGCCTACAATGCTCTCCGTATTCCACACAACTCCTTGATTGAAGGGTCCCATGAACATCTCATACACACGAAGTGTATCCGCTCCAAATGTTTTCACCACATCATCGGGGTTTATTACATTCCCCCACCGCTTGCTCATCTTTCTTCCATCGGCTGATTGTATGAGCCCGACATTCTGAAGACGCTTGAACGGCTCCTCAAAATTCACAACACCAATATCAAAAAGAAACTTGTGCCAGAATCGCGCGTAGATAAGGTGACGTGTTGCATGTTCCGCACCGCCAACATATAGATCGACAGGTGACCAATATTTTTCTTTGTCTTTATCTACGAGCGCAGTATCATTATGCGGATCCATAAAGCGCAAATAGTACCATGACGAACCTGCCCACTGAGGCATCGTGTTCGTTTCTCGCTTTGCTTTTCCACCACATTTTGGACATGTCGTGTTGACCCACTCGGCAATATCCGCAAGTGGAGATTCCCCTGTGCCAGTTGGTTCATAGGATTCTACCTGCGGAAGCATTACCGGAAGATCTTTCTCAGGCACAGGAACAACACCACACTTTTCACAGTGAATAATGGGTATTGGCTCGCCCCAATAGCGCTGACGAGAAAATACCCAGTCTTTCAAACGATATTTCGTAACCATGCGTCCTTTCACATGCTTTACTATTTCAGCTTTTGCTTTTTCACTTTCTTGTCCAGTAAATTCGCCCGAATTTACGAGTGTTCCAACTCCGGTAAATATTTTTTCTTTTTCAAGATTTGAATCTTTCTTCTTAGGCTCAACGACTGTTTTTATTGAAATAGAAAATTTCTCAGCAAACGCAAAATCGCGTTCATCGTGTGCAGGCACACCCATGATCGCTCCCGTTCCTACGTCGCCTAAAACATAGTTCACGACCCAGACTGGAACCTTTTCGTTATTCACGGGATTGATTGCAAATATTCCAGAAAATACTCCTGTCTTCACACGCTCCACAAATGAACGCACGGAATTTTCAACCAGCGTTGTTTTAATATATTGAGACACGGAAGAGTCTGGTGTCCATCCTGCATCAATCCATTTTTGCGCATGCTCAGGAGATACTGCAAGATACGTCGCCCCAAATATCGTATCAGGTCGCGTCGTGAACACCGTGACATTGTGTGCTTCATCGCTTTGTCCAGCAACTTCAAGCTGAAAGGTAATCTCAGCGCCTTCGCTTCGCCCGATCCAGTTTCTCTGTGATTCTTTTATTGAGGTAGGCCAATCAAGTTTATCGAGGTCGGCAAGCATGCGGTCTGCATAGTCGGTGATGCGGAGCACCCACTGACGCATCGGTTTCTTTTCTACAGGCGTTTCGCATCGCTCACACTTCCCATCTTCGAGGTCCTCGTTCGCAAGTCCTGTCTGACATTTTGGACACCAGTTAATTGGCTCGTATGATTCGTATGCGAGTCCCCGCTCAAGCATTTTAAGGAACGTCCATTGTGTCCATTTATAGAACTTAGGATCGGTCGTATTTATTTCTCGGTCCCAGTCGTAGTTGAATCCTATCATCTCTAACTGTTCCTTGTATCTTTGAGTATTATTTTTTACAGCGACACTCGGGTGCACTTTGTTTTTTATTGCGAACTGTTCTGCGGGCAGACCAAATGCGTCCCATCCCATCGGATGAAGCACATTGAAGCCTTGCATCGTTTTCATACGTGAGTACACGTCTGTAGCTATATACCCCTTTGGGTGTCCCACATGAAGCCCATCGCCTGAAGGATACGGGAACATGTCGAGTACATAGCACTTTGGCTTTGAACTGTCATCGCTGGTACGATAAAGCTTCGCTTCGTTCCAAGCGTTCTGCCACTTTTTTTCAATATCGTTGTGATTGTAGGATTTCATAATAGGTCTTTGTTGTCTCATAGTAACGCAAAATTACCGCCTAAACAAGGCGGTAATTTTGCGTTCGATATTGAAAAACTCAGAGGTCTTTATTGCATGAGCGGAATCTTCATTGCTTCAGGATAGCGAGTTGGGTCGATGGTGCGGTCAAAACAAACGACACCTGCATCATGTCCCCAGTATTCGCTGACTATACCGCCAATCATAACGGGTTTTGGAATAGATTCCCTATTGGCAACATTCGACTTCCCGCCCTCGCGCTCAAAGGTCGCGCAAAGTTTGAACGTGGTTGCAGAAAGTTTTTCATATCCGTATGATTCGCCTGTGCGCGGGTCTACAGAAACTGTAACTCCGCGAATCTCATCCTTGAGTCCATTTATATTTTCTGGAACAGTCTTCTTTGCCTGCCAATATTCGAGAACCTGATATTGAATCGACTGAAGACTCGACACACGCTCGCTATCGTAGCGCATTGCTTTTTGAGTTGCAGGAGAACCGAATACTGAGAAACCCCACGCGATTACAATGATGACGAACACAGTTGCTCCATACGCAAAATATTTCTTGATTGGCTTCACGCCCTTGTAGCGAAGGTTAGATATATAGTATCCGTAGATAAATCCTGCGATGATGAGAACTGCGAATACTTTCAAAATGAATCCCGTAGTGATCTCATCTCCACGGAGGAATGTACTCAAGAGGATAATGAGGTCAACGACCATCGTCGCGCCCGCAATGAAGAGTGTGATAAATGTCAGCCATTTATGTACTGGGAGTTCGCGCTTTGCAGGCTCTGCTTCCTCCCCTGTGTGAAGAACTCGTGAGAGATAGAGGAAGAATGGAAATCCAATAATGAGCGCCGCAAGTGGAAAACTAATGTCAGGTGCTCCGTAGTATCCCTCTGCAAGCGAGCGCGGGAAAGCAGTATCGATTGTTTGAAACAAGAGAGTGATGATATTGACGACGAGAAAGTAGAGCAGGAATATTGCGCCTAGATTGAGAAAAAAATCTTTGGGTGACGTCTTTGGCTTTTGTTGAATTTGTTCCATGATATAAAAATTATGTATCTTGTAAATCGACGCCTAAACTATTTGACCGTTCTTTCAATGATACACCCACACCTTAAATATGCAACAAGAATTTGTACTAAAAATATTTAGGGTATAAATTGCCTCAGATTCGAGGCGCGGGAAAGTGAGCGAGAAGGCGTACTAGGTAGTACGATGACGAGCGAGCAAGGACCCGCAACAAAGAAGATGGGGTAAATTTATACCCTAAATTCCATCACATCCCCGTCTTTGACGATATACTCCTTCCCCTCCACACGCATAAGCCCCTTCTCGCGAGCGTTTGCAAATGAACCAGCATCTAAAAGGTCTTTCCAGAAGATGACTTCTGCACGAATAAACTTATCTTTGAAATCGGTATGGATTGCCATGCCAGCGACAGGAGCGGTACTTCCCTTTTTGATTGTCCATGCGCGCGTTTCTACTTCTCCAGTCGTGAGATATGTTTCAAGTCCGAGCATCTCGTAGCTTTTTTTGATGAGGTTGTTTATACCATCGTCCTTTACACCAAGTTCTTCTCGAAAAAGTTCTTTCTCCTCACCCTCAAGCGACGACAAATCGTGCTCAACGCCAGCGTCGACAATCACACAGTGTGAATTAAGCTTCTTAATATATTCCAAAAGTTTTTCATATCGTTCGTCTTTAGTTTCGTCTAGATTTTTTCCGCCCGCCTTTTTATTAAGTACGAACAAAATAGGCTTCATCGTGAGGAGGTGCATTGTGCGGAGGATAGCGAGCTCTTCCTCGTTCAGTTTCACTTCGCGCGCGAGCTTTTCAGATTCTAGCGCTTCTTTCACGCGCGTAAGTATTTCTTTTTCTTGTATCGCTTCTTTCGCACCTCGCTTCACGTCTTTTTCGATATTGCCGAGTCGCTTACCCACCGTCTGCATGTCAGCAAGTATGAGTTCAAGGTTGATAGTCTCAATGTCAGACACAGGATCAATCTTTCCGCTCACATGAATCACATTGTCATCTTCAAAGATTCGCACGACCTGCGCGATGGCATCGGTCTCACGAATATGCGCGAGGAATTGGTTACCGAGACCTTCACCCTCGGACGCGCCTTTGACGAGTCCCGCAATGTCAACGAACTCCACAGCGGCAGGAACTATTTTTTTTGTATTTGAAAATTTCGCAAGGAGCTCCAAGCGCTCGTCTGGGACAGCAACAACGCCGACTGATGGGTCGATTGTGCAGAATGGATAGTTTTCCGCAGGAACGCTTTTTTTAGTAAGCGCATTGAAAAGCGTCGATTTGCCAACGTTTGGAAGTCCCACGATACCGATTGCTAATGCCATAAAAGTTTAAATTAGATTTTTCCCTACTGTCGCATCCTAACAGACACCGCTTTGGGTGTAAAGGTTAAAAGATATCTTAAGTCATATCAATAGCTAAAAAAGCTTTTGTATGTATAATGAGCACAGATTCTTTATTAGGCCAACCTAGGAGCAAACCATGACCAAGAGTTCTGCTTTGACCAAAGCCTCCCCTGCTAGTGCACTAAACCAAGCCTCCCCTGTTCTTGAGCACACACGGTCGTTCATACTTAAATTGGAAGACTTGCCTCGCGAAGAAGGAGGGATTTCCCTTGACCTTGCAGAACTTAAATCCTGCTCTGTGCTATTGCAACATTTGGATGCCGATTACGAGATGTATATTCGGAAGGAATGTTCTGGGGAAACTCATACATATTTTTTGACAAGAAAAAACGGCCAAGGTATCTCCCGATACAGATACGAGGTCAATATTACTGAAGAGCAATTTGATGACTTATGGAGCGATTCTGGGTATTATTCGATAAACCGCTACGCAAATCTTTGTTTATGTGGCGCCGTAATAGAAATAAATACTCTTATCGGCGAGATAGGAGCTGGGTATCTGCTGATAACAGCGAAGTTTGATTCCTTTGTAGGTGCGCAATCTTTTGATCCGCCAGAATGGTTTGGATGGGAAACTACAAACTATTATTGAAATCACAAGACTTGAACATCACTAAACGCAACCCACCGACAGGAAACCTGCTTCGGTGGGTTTTTTGTTTTTATTTTTCTTAAGTAATAAGTCTGTCGCGATACCAGAGTCTTTTAACGGTTATTGGATCAATAATTACGAGTATACGCTGTGAAAAAATAATATTCCGTTTCTATACTTTTGCAGGAGAATGCGATGCTAAAATTTTAAAAACAAAAAACTTCCTCAAAAAGGTTTTTGTTATGAGTCGCCTATTTCAAAATTTTCTGTAGCTCAGACTGATGTGCTCTCATAACTTCCATAGTTGCTGCAGTCTGAGAACGTCCACTCTTTACCTTTGCTTTGATTTCATCGCCTATCTTTTTGAAGACTTCTGGGTTTTTGCCCACGAGTTCTACAATACGGTCAATCTCAGCTTCAGGAAGACCTTTGAGCTGTCGCTTAAGCATTTGCTTCAATAAAAAATCTTTTATCATGCGGATATGATAGCAAAAGATAAGAAAAACGACAACAACATATAAACTTTTACGCAAAAATTTATGAGCCTAGTTTTTTTGTTTTGATAATGAAAAGTGAAGTTCTAAGATAGAAATGAGGAGGCTCAGCGTAAGTGGCCCCAAGAATATTCCGATAGGCCCAAAGAAGGCTAGTCCACCAAGGACCGCGAGGAGTACTAAGAGCGGATGAAGTTGCATCCCCTTTCCAATAAGCTTTGGTCCGAGAAGATTATCAACAAGTCCTACCGCACCTATTCCCCAAGCAAGAAGTCCAAAACCCGATATCGTCTCTCCAGTCAAGAAGAGGAACAAAACAGCGGGAGCAAGGACAAGCGTAGTCCCTATTCCCGGGACAAGTGACGCTATCATTGCGATACTTCCCCAAAGAATTGGGTTGGGAACACCGAAAATCGTAAACCCGATCATCGTGAGAATTCCTTGAATAAATCCAATGAGGAGACTACCGCGCACAATAGAATTAACCGAAGTTTCTAATTTTTTCAAAATCACCTCGTCATCACCGTCAGACAATGGACTAAGCGCAACAATAAATTTTCTTATTTTGTATCCGTCCTTGAGCAAGTAATACAATGCAATAATAAATACAAACAAACTTAACAAAATTTTCGCAAGGTTCGAGAAGACAACTCCGAGATTCCCAAGAAACCACTCAAGCCCCTGTTTGATATATTGATCCACGTTCACTGAAAATCCTTGAGCAACAGGAACGTACGTTTCAATATCTCTCAATGCCATATTGAGCACATTTGTGAGAGCACTTTTCCCTTCCTCGTGGGTCAAATATGAATATATTTGACCCGCCTCCTGAAAAATCTGCGAGCCTAATAACGAAAGAGGCGTTACCACAAAGACAAGGATGACGGAAATCGTTGCTAACGCAGCAAGTCCTGGCCACTCTTCAAAATTAGCGAGGATCCTCTTGTGAATAGGTTTAAACACAACCACGCACACAATCGCAAGTACAAGAGCCGAGAGAAAAGGCTCAAAAATAAAAAACGTGAGGACCGAGATGACCAAAAGAACGGTAACTATAAAATATACTTGTAGTTTCGTGTTGCCCATAAGATACATCTATTATACATGTCTTTGTGTTCCTTCGCCACCAAAACCCATACGATGAAAAATCTTAATGGATGCTGTCGCCTGAAATACACTCATTGTATGCTTTTACTTGCAAATTAAATGCTGAAACGAGATCCTTATTCAGAGCGACAAACACATCATAACTCGGAATCAACCCGTTGTATTCGGCGACGTAAGCATTGTAGTTTGGGTCACTTTGTGGAGTCGACTCTATGCGCACACGCCGTGCGTCAAGCGTGCTTTGTATGCTTGCAATCTCAACATTATTTTTTTCAATCTTCTCTCGGATCGCCGTATTAAGCACAGGACAGAGCGACAGCGGCATACCGAAACTTTGGACCGTAAGCCACGTTTCATTCCCTTCATACATCCCTTTCCCCACGGCAATTCCAATTTCAGTGTAGCGTAAATTTAAAATATTGGCTCGGTGCCCTGGACTGTTCATCCAAGCCTCTACCAAGGCCTCGTCATTTTCAAAATCTCCGAGCGCGAGATTTTCTCCCACAGTCACAAACTCATACCCAACCGTCTTTGCAAGATCTCCAGGGCCTACCCCCATTGGCGAAATATGTTCAAAATATTGCTTTGCAAACATGTCTGCGAGTTTTATCTGAGCCAAATTGTTGAGTAGTGCGTTTCTCGCAAGTGGCGGGAGTTCTCCATTTTTTAGACGAGCTTCATTAGTAAAGAAAAGCACGCCATCAGCAGTGAGAGGATCGGGCGATATGGAGGCAGTAAGTTTCGGAGCTACGAGGGTGCCGGGAGTAACTATGTTTTTAGGTGTCGCAGTGACTTTTTTTACTTCAGTACTAGTTGCTATAAGTGTGCCGACAATCTTTGTATTGGAATCCTCTACCGGAGTACTCGTAGCAATAATTCCAATAATTTCTGAATTTTCTTTTTGTGCAAACTCAACAGGAGCCTTGTTTTGTAAATACAAAAAAGTAGCGCCGAATGCTCCGGTAGTAATCAATACCAAGAATATTGCTCCCGATAAGTTTCTCATCAGACTTAGTCTAACATATGGGCCTAAAATTATTTAACCAGCTTTTGTGCTTCAAGAAAAAGGAAAAGTGGTATCTCCATACGCGCGCGGTCCTCTGCTTCTTTTTTAGGGCCATGTCCACTTTCGCGATGTGAAAGCCATTCTTCAAGACGAGTCGTTGCAAATCCAGCATTTGCTAGTGTCTTGAAATAGTACTGTAGTGGACGATGAAATGATATCGTCTTCACTGAGCCAGGTCTGCTTGGGTTCATATCAATTTCTACTTTACTCTCCGACATATAGCGGTCAATGCGACGGTACTGAATATTTGTGGATTCATCATAACCCCACGAACTTTCTTTGGGTACACGAAATGCGGGATGATTAAGGACAATAAAAAGCTTCCCTTGGGGCGCAAGTATACGCGCGCACTCTTTAAAAACTTTATGGGGTGCTTCAATATTTTGTATTGATAAAACAATGGTAATCCTTTCAAAATATCCATCTTGAAATACACTAAGGTCGTCTGCAGAGCGTACGAAATATTTGATTTCCTTTGGCGATTGTTTCTTTGCGAGGTCAATGAGCTCGCTTGAAATATCAACGCCCGCAACTTCTGCTCCTTCTAGCGCAAACGCTCGAGAGAAAAATCCTTGCCCGCAAGCAAGGTCTAGAACGCGAAGGCCTTTGCGAATTTCCAATGCTCGAACTAGGTTCGGCAAGACCACGTTCGTCTGGTAGGTATCATCATTTTTTTCTAAAAGCTGATCGTACCATCCAGCGACACCTCCCCAAGAGGTCTTTTTTATTTTTTTCTTATGATGGGTGTTTTTCTTCGGTTTGGGCTTTAGTTCATTCATACTTTTTTATTATACCACAGTAACCGCCAAAACACAAATATAAAAAAGGGCTGTCGTGAGACAGCCCTTTTGATGCATTAAATCACACATCATTCAAAATTGATTTCTACGATCGCATTCCTTCCTCTCTCCTTAATTTCCTGTGGTCTGACACAAAATTCTGTAGACTCGCGTATGTACCCCTCGTAGTTATATTTGCGACCCATGGAAGACAGTTTTAAGAGATTTTTATCGAGCGGAATGGATCCACCAACAATTTTTAAATCATGAAAGAGCTCAGTGTACACCAAAAAATTCTCATCAGTGAGCACCCATTGTCCGCTTGCAATAACTCGCGTCATGGATCGTGCGAACGTATACTCGTCCATAAGTTCTGACTCAGTATCACTGAAAGTGCTTTTTGAACTTGGGAAATCGCAAAAATTTATGCGATAGAGCGGTTTCCCAAACCTGCTTTCAAAAAAAAGACTTTCAAAAGAAGGAAAGTTCGTAAAGAAAGTCACTATTCCCGTAAAAAAACTTTGCATCGTTGCCTCCATTGAAGTTTCTATATCATTTGATGAGCTCGATGAGTTCTTCAGAAATCCATTTAATTGGTTCCGAGAAATTCTCATAACCCTTAACAGATAAATCTTTGCCAATCACAATGCGACGGACCTGATATTCTACCTTTTCAAGAACAATCCGAATGTCAGCTATTTGCCCTTGATACGATTTTCGAGGAGTTCCTTTGCAGGGCCCTCTAGTAACGCGTTCATAGACATCAACAATCTGCCATTTTTCATATTCAGGTTTCGGGACTTTCGATACGCCTTTTGTCATGACTTTCCCCTAAAGTTATTGTAACGAAGAATCTAGTGGAACTATCGCATAAAACCTACATCGCGTCAAGAACTCTCCATATCTCATACATCGCAAAACTATCTAGCCCACAATACTCTTTAAGATCAGTGGCGATTTTTTTCTTTTCATCTATAGAAAGACTCCCTATAATCATTTTATTCCAACTCTCCGCAGCGGTACCTCCTTCTTGGATTCCGAGCGTTTTATAAGAAAGTTCTGGCGCAAGAACCGGCAATATTTTTTTTATAGAAGTGCTTCCTTTGAAATCTTTGTGGACATAAAATTGTTTCTTGAAAACATCCATGAGGTCGTAGAGGCGACTGTTGACCGAGTCCATAAATGCACGCGCCTCTGGAATCCTCTGCGCAATCTCCTCATTTCTTCCTCGTTCAAAACTCTTATTCCATACAATAACACTCCCCACGCTTCCGATATCTTTTTGCATTGCTTCAAAAAGCGCTTTGCTTGGATCCCCAGCTTCAGTGTAAAGGAATTCACGGTGCTCAAGTTTAGCATCCTTATCACGCAAAATATGAAGTGAGTACTGAAATGGAATCTGTTGGTAAGGAGAAAATCCGTCATAAAGCGGAATCGCTGATGGGAATGTTTCGTAATCCAAAAAATAGAGTGGGAAAGATAAACCACTGAGTTCCTCTCTTATATTTTCACGATCAATGGTCGCTCGGTCCAGAACATGCGCATCAATCTGATTCTGCTGAGTGTCCGAGAACTTCATACCATCAGGAATATTTTCGAACTCAAATATGTTGCTATCGATGAGCTCGCGGAGCTTAGCTTTACTCGAACCAATGCGTGCTATATCGTGAACTCCATAGGCTGGAATCTCAGGGTTCGAATGATCAAACGTAACGCAATGTTTCGACCTTCCTTTGTAAATACACGTGCAAGATCCTGTAGGCTCCGTCTCGTTTGAAATATATGCGAGCGCCGACTCCATCTCCCCCGCGACCTCCTCAATCATGCTCTCGATCTCGAGAGTCACATCCTCGATAGTAAATAATCCTGTCACGTCGATGTCCCCTTCTCGAACGTAATCCGAATTCAAATGCAGAAGACTCATCGTCGTCACATTCAATCCACTCATACGAAGAAGGTTTGTCTGAAATGCGAGGTCGTAGTAGTGTGTCTTCTCGTCGGCCTCACTCGTCGCTTTGATTTCACAAATAGTATATTCCCCAGATTCTTCATCGAATTTTAAAACGTCAACGGCAGCAAGAAAATTTTCTTTATGAAAAATTGGCTGAAAAAGCGTTTGGACTCCTTCGCCAAGTTTTTTCTGAGTTTCCTCAATTGCAGCCTCGTCATGCCCTTTAATCAAAACTCCTGTTGGGAAAAGCGTACGCGCTACCTTCTCAACTTCGTTTCCAGTCTCAATGATGAGCTTCTCGAATGAGGCAAGTTCAGTCTTGAAATAGACTTCAGGGCGGTGCTTTTTAAGCCACGCATTTTTGGGGCAATCCCTATACACCAAATAATCTGTTTTTGATATCGTAATTGACATTGATAAGACTATATCATAAAAATTCAAACTTTTACTTACCGGTACCTAGTTCAATAATTCTATCAAAATGGCTCTTTTCGACGGGCTGAATTGAGAGTCGTTGTCCACGCTTTGCGACAAGCATATTTGAGAGTTCAGCATCTCCTTTTATATACTCAAGTGTGACAACATTATTAAGTTTTGATACGAATTCTACGTCCACACATTCCCAGATAGGCTTCTCTTTTGTAGAACGTACATCGGAATACTTACTCTTTTTATCAAGCGCAGTTTTGTCCGTATGAGGATCGCTCGCAACTTTTGCAAGGCCAACTACCGCAGACGGATTTGCATTTGAATGATAGAAAAGTACCTTATCCCCTATCTTCATGTCATCACGCATGAAATTGCGTGCTTGAAAATTGCGAACACCGAACCACGGCGCGCGTTTGTCTTTTTTGAGCATGTCTATCGAATACTCGTCCTCCTCGCTTTTCATGAGCCAGTAGTTCATAGCGCTCTGTCGTCAATCTTTGCAGCGACAATGTAGTCATTTTGAGAAAGTCCGTCTATCGCATGAGTACTGAGATCGATTCGCACCTCTTTGAAATTGGTCAAATGAATATCGGGATGATGTCCTTCACTCTCAGCAATGTCTCCTACTTTGTTCACGAACGCGAGTGCTTCTTTGAAATCTTTCCATGTGTATTCTTTACTTATGGTTTTTTTATCATCTAGAAGAACCCATCCTGGAATTTGTTCAAGCAAAATTGTTGCCTCTTTAGCCGAAAATGGAATTACACCTCCTTCGCATGCAACGCATTTTTGTTCTGTTAGCTTCATGTGATAATCGTATCATAAAATGCTAAATTGTCTTCATAGCCTAAAGAATGATAGTATCAAAATATGGACAAGGCAAAAAGACTCAAAGCACTCCACGAAAAGTGGCTTTCAGAATGCACGTGTGGCCTCAAGAAAACCGCGACTCAAGGCGTCCCTGGTCACGGAAACGCTGATGCGACTATTATATTTATCGGCGAAGCGCCGGGCGCAAAAGAAGACGCGGGAGGAAAACCGTTCGTGGGGGCTGCGGGGAAATTTCTCGATGAGATGCTTGCGAGTATAAAAATGAAACGCGAAGATATCTACATAACCAACCTCGTAAAATACCGTCCTCCAGAAAACCGCGACCCGACACCAAAAGAAATTAGCGAGTGCAGTCTGTGGCTCAAGGAAGAAGTTGAGCTCATTGATCCGACACTCATCATAACGCTCGGACGATACGCCATGAATAATTTCTTTCCCGAGAAAAAAATATCTGAATCCCATGGAGAAATTTTTACAACAGAGTCTTTAGGCAAAGTGCGATATATCCTCCCCCTCTATCATCCTGCAGCCGCACTCTACAATGGCGCCCTCCGCGAGACACTTAAAAAAGATTTCAAAAAGATTCCGAAGATCCTGAAAAAGTTAGAACAAAACTCGAAATCATAGTTAAGAATAAGCTCACGGTCGTGAGCTTATTCTTAATTTAGGATTTCGGATCCCAAAAAAGTTTTGGGTATATAATAAATTTTATTTGTTTAAAAAATAAAAGACCCGAGCATGACACTCGGGTTTTCCTTTTATGGTATTATTGTTTATGATTTGTTTCTGCCTTCCAAAAACGACTTAGCCACAAACCACAACACAAGACGAATGCGTAGAGAGCAATCCATATTGCTGTGGAAAAAGTCCAAACAATACCATTGATAGTAATGTCTGCTAAAATTAGCCCAGAACATAAGACAATAACGAGCGGAATCAATTTGCCAAAAAGTGTGTCTAAAAAAATATTATTCATCTCTTCCTCCTAGGAATATCTCTGAGACATTCAGGTATGTTTATAACAAAGATCTAACTTAGAAAAAGAATAGCATCATTATAACTTTTGTCAACCCCTATAAAAGCACTGAGGCTTCATTCGACCCAACTTCAAGAATGCCATCTTCGATAGGAATATTCGTTATTTCTCCTTTCTCATCCACAATGCGAAGCTCGCCTCGTTTGAGCGGAG
Source organism: Patescibacteria group bacterium (assembly GCA_038061275.1). Classification (GTDB taxonomy): domain Bacteria; phylum Patescibacteriota; class Minisyncoccia; order Phycocordibacterales; family UBA1550; genus UBA1550. The sequence goes on along the minus strand of JBBTZQ010000018.1, from coordinate 779 downwards.
TGACGAGGGGTGTATGGTGCGAAAGGATCGTGATCTCTCCTCCCGTGCTCGGACAGGTAACTTGAACAATGTCACCTGAGAAAATAGTTTTGTCTACTTGTGCGACGGTAAGCTTGAACATGATTATTTAGTTGCGTTTCCTACTGCGATGACTTCATCGATTGATCCCTTCATATAGAATGCTGATTCGTTGAGATCATCGAGTTTTCCTTCGAGAATGCGCGCGAATCCTTCAACCGTGTCTTCGAGTTTTACATAGGTTCCTTTTGCGCCAGTGAATTGTTCAGCGACGAAAAATGGCTGTGAGAAATAGCGCTGAATCTTGCGTGCGCGATTCACCGCAAGCTTGTCATCTTCTGAAAGTTCCTCAATACCGAGGATTGCAATGATGTCCTGGAGGTCCTTGTAGCGCTGGAGTATCTTGCGGGTCTCCATAGCGACTTTGTAGTGGCGCTCTCCGACAACATGCGGATCGAGTGCGGTCGAGGCTGAATCAAGCGGATCAATCGCAGGGTAAATACCGAGCGACGTGAGCGCGCGGGAAAGTACGACCGTAGAGTCGAGGTGTGAAAATGTCGTCGCTGGAGCTGGGTCAGTGAGGTCGTCCGCGGGAACATATACTGCCTGAACGGAAGTGATGGAGCCTCGCGTGGTCGATGCGATGCGCTCCTGAAGCTGTCCCATTTCTTCTGCGAGCGTAGGCTGGTAACCCACCGCTGATGGTACGCGTCCGAGGAGTGCGGAGACTTCTGCGCCTGCTTGAACGAAACGGAAAATAT
>JBBTZQ010000017.1:3224-5242 GCA_038061275.1 Patescibacteria group bacterium | reverse complement strand
TGACGTTATGTGGTTCATGAACAAAGTTTACCTTAAGATAACCTTTGTTGCAAGTGGTTTTATACATGCCGTACATTTTCTCTTCCCTCAAGAGCTTAAAGCATAAACTATTCTCGCTTACGAAAATGTTTGAAGTAATCTTTGTCTATTTTTTCAACATCAAGACCAAGATATTCTCTAGCAACTTTTGAAAAAGGCATCTGTAATAATTCTTCGTATGATAATTCGTTGCCACTCTTGAGCGCGATGAGTCTCATCAAAATCCTATGTGAAGTGCCCGAATTTAACACAGATGCAACGGTGTCTGCATATATCCCTCCTTCTTTCTTCCTGTTGACGAGAGTCTTGATTGAAGCCTCGGCGAATTGATTAAAATGCTCTGCGTAACCCTTAGCCCACAATTTTTTAAATTGATCTGGGTTTGCAACATCAAACATGCCAAAATGTTCTTTTTGATATTTTACCTGCATACCCTCATCTAAAGGTATCTCGTATTTTTTGGGTTGCTCTTGGCGAGTACCCGCAACGCTCTCTTCTCTCTGTTTATTTTCACTCAAAGCTTCTTCCTGCGCCTTGCTTAGCAAGCGGTCTCTTTCATTTTCCACCTTAGTAAAAACTTCACGGGAATATGGTTCTTTCTTATTTCTCGATTCTGCAGTTTTCCCTCTTTCTACCATTGCACGTATTTCCTCTTTTGGTGCCAATTTTATATTTATCCAGTTTAAAAATTTTGCCATAAATCCAAAAATTCCATAATCTTTAGGATCTAACAAGAGTTGTTCAAGGGGAAATTTTTTTCCACCCCAAAATGGGCGAGAATTTATGCTTTTACGGTATTCATCAATCGCTTTAAACTGTCTTTGAGACTGCTCATGCCTTTCATTAAACTTCTCGTGACTTTGTTTTTTGTATTGCTCAAGAAATCGCTCTAGTGATTGTTGCGCATAAATTTTATCTTTTATTATCTGCTCTGCTGATTTTGGTTGCTCTTTCCTTCCACTTCCTTCACTTGATTCTCCTAACTTCTCTGTATCACCACCAATTCTTTCTCCATTTAACAAACCATGATACTTCTTATTAACAACCTCTCTTTCAGACATTAGCTTAGAATACTCTTCTATATCTTCAGTATTTACAACCATCCCGTCGGGAGAAAGTTCCGTTTGCCTTTTAATAATTTCCTTAAACCGTATCGAAGTTCTATCAAACTCGGACCTTTCTGGCTCTTTTAACCACGAACCCCATTCAATCGGGACTTCTTCTGTTTCCACTTTTACCCCTTCAGACACCTTGCTGTTGATACGGTTGAGTGCGGCTTCATATGCTGAGGGAAGAGGTTTATTTTCTGAGGCAGATTCTTCTGTTTCCACGCCACCATTAATAGACGACATGATTTCATCTATCCTTTCTTTGTCAGCAGTTTTTCGAATTTCAATAGCTGGAGAAATATCGGGCTCTGTCTCCATTATCAAAGAAGCCTTGTTTTCAGCATTTTTTGGCTCGTTTTCTGAAATACGGTTGAGTGCAGCTTCATATGCTGAAGGAAGAGGTTTGTCATCAGATTCTATTTGGTCTTTATTATCTCTCTGTTCATTTTCCTTTAATGCTTCCTCGTTCGCCGTCCTTAATAAAGCTTCTTTATCTGACTTCGCAAATAACATATTCTTATACGCAATATCATTAGCACTCAGTACTTCTTCGGGGATAACAACATCCCATCTCGACCCATCCCCCTTATTAGCATCCATTACGTCTGCAACAAATTCTCGCTGATTGGCGTCAGCTGATTCCGCGAATTTAAGGTCCTGTGCCGCCTTAACAAATTGCTCACGAGAGGATAGATCTTCCTTTGCACCAGATGGTATATTCTCAAATTTCATAGTCTTTTCATTATACCCCCCCCCCCGACAAAAAAACAACCCCTTATTTCCCCGCCTTGAATCGTGCGAGAATTTCCGCTTCTACCTCTTCGCGGGGACGGCCGTATGCAGCCTAAATGTCTCAAAGCTACTAAGAAG
>JBBTZQ010000017.1:0-3124 GCA_038061275.1 Patescibacteria group bacterium | reverse complement strand
GAATATCAAACTTATCTTTTACCCTATTAGACGATTTCCCAAATCGCTTCTGAAAATATTTATGGAAAAATACTTTCATGTGGTTTTACACCAGTTTTCGCAAGTAAGCAGACGCTTCTCGTGCGTTCGTAAACGCAGGTGAAATATTCTTTTTTGCCTTGATATCTTTTTCAACCTCTTTGATTACTCCCTCGAGGTATGGTGTCATGCGAGGCAATGCTGAAAACTGCACCTCGCGAGTACGGATAAATTGTTTGAGGGAGGCCGTCACAAGCGCTGACAATGAAAAACCGAGTTCTGCGGCAAGCTTCTGCGCCTCTTCTTTGACTGCCTTATCGGTCTTGATGTTAATCATTGCTGTTTTCATAGTACCTAAAGTATATACGTTGGATGGTTTCTGTCAAGCACCTCTCCTATTTCCCCGCCTTAAATCGTGCGAGAATCTCCGCCTCAACTTCTTCGCGAGGACGGCCGTATTTTACATAGGAAAGCTCTTTTAGTTTTTCTGCAAGTCCAGGATTCCCCTGCTCGGGAGGAAGCGTCGTGATGTTGAATGGCTTCGTTGGCTGACCGTTTACGAGCATGCTCATATACGCATTGTAGTTGTCCTGCTTTGTGATGTCCTCTGCGGTAAAGGTAGGAGAAAATTTGCTCTCAAGATATTTCGCATCATCGATGCCGACACGGAAGGCCGCCATCGAGCCTACGTTGCCAAATACTGCATTTTTAATTTCATCAGAAAGTTGAGCTATGTACTGATGTGCAATATTCAAGCTCAAGCGATATTTGCGCGCCTCGGAAAGAATCGTTGCTATTGACGGCGTGGTGACATTTTGAAATTCGTCTATGTAAAGATAAAAATCGTTGGGCTTCTGCCCTGAACCAAACATATCAACGCGAGAGAGCGCTGCCATCGTAATCTTCCCCACGAGCACAAGTCCGATGAGATTCGCATTTATGTCGCCTAGTCGGCCTTTCGACAAATTCACAAGGAGAATTTTCTTCTCGTCCATAATCTTCCTAAAATTCAACACTGAATGTTGTTGGAGCACGATTGGACGCGTGATGTCGTTTGAAATAAAATTGTCGAATTTGCTAGAAATATACGGCACGAAGTTTGCAATAGCTGTATCACCCGTCGTTTTTTCCGCACTTTCCCAGAACTGAATGATGATGGGGTTCTTACAGCGAGAGAGCTTGAGGTCGCGAAATGATTTGTCTGAAAGAACACGGGTGATTTCGAGAAGTGTTGAGCCTGAAGCAGTGTCCTCCATCACAAGCGCTGCTGCATTTCTAAAATACTGTTCGAACATAGCACCACCACCAACCTTCATATCAAAAAGTTGATTGAAAATATTCATCATCTCGTTCACGACGAATGTTTTCTGCTCAGGGTAGCGCTCGTCGTACTCAAGCATGTTGAGCCCCATCGGACGCGCGGTGTATGCGGGGTCAAAATAAATAACGTCCTCGACACGATCGGGCGGAATAAGCGCTAGGATATCCTGCACGTCTGAACCGTGCGGGTCGATGAAACAGACGCCGTCGCCATTCCTGATGTCCTGAATAATCATGTTCTTCAAGATCGATGTCTTTCCTGTTCCTGTCTGTCCGATTACGTACATGTGGCGCACACGGTCTTCTTGCTTCATACGCACCATCGTTTCTTTGCCATGGTAGTTATTGATCCCGAGAATGATCCCGTCGCCTGAAACATCGAGTGGTGCGGGTGCAATACCGGAACGTGCTTCTTTGAGCTCGGGAGTGTACGTCGTCATAACTGGGAAATGCATGATTGTCGTGAGCTCTTTGAGATTAAGTGGGAAACTTTGACTCTCGTCGAACATTCGGAAAGAATATTGGTACACAGTCTTCATGACGTCTCCGCCCTTGAGTCGTTTCCACTTAATGCCATTCGCCTGGGGCTTGGAAAACTGATTAAATGCGCTTTCGAGTTCGGTCAACATCGCCTGTGCGCGAGATTCTGTCTCTGCTGAAACTACGATGCGAATGTTGGTATCAACGATCGGCGATACAACCTTGGCAGTGATGTTTTCTACTGCTTCTTCGTCAACTTCCTTTTCTTCTTTTTCCTCTTTTTCTTTAGCTCCAAAAAGAATTTCTTTTCCAATCGACGCAAACTCCGTCATCACACGCTTCACATCTCCCTCGAGCGCTTTCTTTGTTGACACGCCCTTTTTGATCTCGTCACGCACAGACACATAACTCTCATTAAACATCCTACCTTTTGGTTCGATGACAAACTGCACCGAGGCCCCCTCGCCTTCATGCTTCATTTTGCTGAATGCGCCAAGAAGTACATTGAGTGGGTCCAGAGGAAATGCTTCAAATGTTTTCATCGCAAAAACAGGGTTGTTTGAGGGTTCAGCGACCGATACAAGTGTCACGCCTTTTTCATTGAAAGGATTGTAGTCTTCTTTATGTTCGCGAAGTTTCGCGTCGGGATACACGGCGAGCAATTGTTTTTCGAAAAGGTCTGCGCGCTCGCTCGGCACTGAGGCGTAGAACACAATCTCGCTTGAAAAATTTGAAAGCGCGATCTCGAGAGCAAAATAGCTCTTCACATCCCGCCATCCTGGTTTTCGTTCTTCGACAGAAAGCATGCCCGCGTAGAATTGCTCCATCCCTGTTACCAAGTCTCCAAAATTTCGCTCGGTACCCTTTGGGTCGATGGGGGGAAGCGTTATCTCATAGAGCTTCATGCGAAGAGCTCGAAAGAGCACGCGTTCTTTTGAGAAACCTTCCGCAACCTTATCATCGATAAAGTATTGCACTAAAAATCGATGGAAATCGTCTTCCATGTGCGGGTCGTTTAATTTTTCTAATATCGCGAGCGCATTTTTAATTCCGCGCTCATTCATGACACGCATAAGTTCGTCAATGGTTCCCTTGTGGTCTTTACCCAAATTAACAACCTTCTCTATTTCATCCGAGGTGACGTGGTATCCAGGAGCAAGTATCCCCTCAGAGGGAACCGCTCGGTACTCTAAGACTTTCTCTTTCACAACAGCCTCACGCTCGAGATTGCCACGGCTGAACTCTACGCTTCTTTCTTTCTCCGCAATCTGCGCACGCAAATATTCTATCTCCTCATGCGGAGAAG
>JBBTZQ010000016.1:1606-15672 GCA_038061275.1 Patescibacteria group bacterium | reverse complement strand
CGGAGCAAGAAACAGTTGAGCCCTGATGCGAAAGCATTAGGGTTTTACTGTTTCTCTCTGAGGTAGGATTCGAAAGACGCAGGCGGGGCACCCTCTGGGTCGCCGAGTCGGGGTCGAGAACACTTAGGCTTTTGTGAACAAAGTGAAGCAAAAGACTTAGTGATTCGTGACCGCATCCTACCGCCGGAGCCCCTATAGACATCATCAACCTCTTCTGTTAGTGTCACAAATAGACTTTAATCAATTGGGGGCTTGTGATGCGATCAGTGATATTAGATATTGGGGCTGGCTCAGTGTTCTTTGCACGAATATTGAAATGGCATAATTGGAGAAAACGACAATTACTATTGTGTGGAGAGCCCACTTGGAAAAGCGGGGTCATAAATTCCTATCGCACAAGAGAGCTCATTAAAGAAAATAAGACTGGAATATTTCGTATCATCTCAACATACGAAAAGTTTGAAGTTGAAGATGACGCTCTTGATATGGTAACTCTCAATGCTCCGCATATTCTGATGCCACCATTCGGGATTGAAAGCGAGCTTATGCGATGCCTAAAGAGTGGCGGGGTCTTCTTTTTCTCGTATCCAGTGAATTTTAAACTTCCAAACTTTCTCGAAGGAACATTTACTTTACTTGCGCGAGAACATTTCAGAAACACTTCTTCAGTTGACCTAAGCACGATACAGAAATTTCCGCACCATCTGCCACATACGGTAGTGCCGAGCAAGGTCATGCAATATAATATCCGCGAGCATGCACTCCGAAAGCAAAGTAGCTATCAGAATGCTTTGGGAACATCGTACATATACAATCGCATGCCACTTTGCAATAGGTATGAAGTGTGGCAAAAATCATAACAAACTGTATTAAAAAGTATTACACTCTAGCCGTTCGAAAAGCCGTTGCTTTCTCGGACGGCTTTTTTAAATTAAAAAGCTCTTGACATAATATGTATTTATGCTACAGTTATATATAGCAGTTAGTACCAAAAAAACCTTAAACTAAAAAAACGGAGATACTTGTGAAGAGAGAGACGAGCAACCATATCAGCAAACCGTCAGCGCACCCACAATTTGCAATTGGCATGCTCGACCTGAGCCAGACAAAAGATGCCAGAAAATGGCTTACCCTTCCTGTCAGTTCTCATGCCAACGGCGCAGAGGTCACCAAAGACATGCTCATCGCCGAGGTCGGAGCATTGAATCAGAATACAGGGCTCCATGGTCGAACTGTAAGACCGATCAAAAGGGTTCTTGCTTTCCGTTTACAACAACGACTGTAGCACCGCCGCCCCCAACGTAAACCGTTCGGAGGGCGGTTTATTTTTATATGTATACAAAAATAGTTTGACAATGCTACTTTATCATGCTATTTTCCAGTGCAGTAGCACAATCTCGTTCTTCAACAAATAAAAAGGAGTAAGATATGAAAAAGATCTTGTTCGCAGTACTTTTTGCAGTTTCGTCGATGTTTGTAGGCGGTACTGCTTACGCTTCTACACCACCCACGGCGCTTTTTAGCGAAACCGTAACAATAATCACAAGCTGGGCAGGTAATCCGACAAAAAGCACAACACCAATGACTATGGAAGAATGCAGGATTGCAAAAGATTACCACGACAAACACGCACACACTGCCGAAAATAAAGGCTTGCCAAAAGGAACAACGGCGACCGTCAGCTCAATGTGTATCCCGCTTCGCTAAGGTGCCTCACAATGCCATCCGCTGACACCGGATGGCATTTTCTACAGAAATACGTTCGTTGACATTGTGTTTATTTCGTGTAAATATGTAGGAGGTTGCACATTCTCATACACTTCAACACCACAAGGAGCTTCTCATGGAACAAAAGTTCGTACCACTTTCGCCAAATGATTATCCTGGGCCACACGGAGAAATCATCGGAAAAGCTACATGTGAAATATGCAAGATGAAAGGAATCAGCATCTTAAAAGACGGCCCGGATAATAACCAAGGAAAACTTGCACAGCACCGACTTCCGACCAATATACTCAGACTTTGTGATGGCAGCAATACACTCGCCACCTTAGCATAGTACTGTTCACATAAACCACCCCGTGACACCGCGGGGATTTTTTATACTTAACGACTCAGCTACGAAAACTTGCGAGCTTCAGTCCGAGCTTATGAACCATTACGAGGGCTTGACTTTATTTTTATATATAGCATACTGCAAGACAGGTAAGAGTTTTCTTCACACTTTAAGTGAAGCTTGTACTAATAAGGACAGGGGGTGACTTTGGATAATCCAAGAGAATTCATAAACCCAAAATACCTCCTAAACACTACTTTGGGAGGATTCATTATTGAGATTACGAAAGAAGCACACATATCTGACCTCAAAGATTTTAAGTCAATACATGTTGCTGGACATGAAGTCATGGTTCCATCTGGTACGATTAAGCAATCAAAATCAAGAACTTTTCAATTCCAGGTAAACGGACAGGTCTTTGTTTGGCAATTTTATGTCATTGTGGCGATTCACAAAGTAAATCGCAGTGGTGAAAAAACTGGATATCTTTGGGTCAACAAGGACCAATTACATGCAAGAAGATACTCCCCTTAGCCGCCTTTCAAAAAACATGAAAGGCGGTTTTTTGCGCTCGATACAGGGCTAAAATACCGTTCATGACAAACTCTTCATTTTAGACTATACTCAAAGCGGGTAACAATGCCCTTTCAAAAAAGGAGGCTCTCTCATGGAGACCAACGCTATTCATCGCAAAATATTATGGAATGATCTTCCTTTCAGTGTTGTCGGACTTATCCATTTTATCATGATAAACGACCACACGTTTCTTGATAAAGAAAATTTACGAACCCTTGTTGATGAAACTGATCGGGCTCATCCGTGGAGTTCTTTCTTCGAGAATACTGATCCGACTGCTGTCCGCATTGTCGAAACTGGCTATGCAAAAATGCACGAGCCTGGTGAGACGAAGGGGCGAGAATACACCATCACCATCGAAGAGACGGACAGGATGAACCCTGATCAGTTTTACGCATACAGTCGATACTTGGACTGTCTAGCCGAGAAACTCGCGGCAAAGGACATTGGAGGCGTGCACACGGTAAAGATCAGGATGGAAATAACTGGGTGCATAACTGAATACATCACACCTTCTGCACAAAAACATTTCGAAAAAATTGTTAAAAAGATTGAGATGTTAAAATTTCTCTCATCAAACCCTCTTTGACCTTCTCCAGCGCCACTTCTTCCATTCGGAAGAAGTGGCGCTTTTTTTAAAATGAATCAGCTGAAAGATCCTGTGTTTTGAAGTGTGTTGAAAGTATGACATTATGAGAAATATGAACGACCCTCACAAGAACACTCTTAGTCTCATTTTTGTAACCATTTTCATAGACCTTATTGGGTTTGGAATGCTTATTCCCGTTGTCCCTACCCTCCTCGCCAACCCCGAATCTCCGTTCTTTTTACTTTCCATTAATACTCCGGTCGAGCAAGGTTACATATTAATAGGACTTCTCACGGGTCTCTATTTTTTCGGTCAATTCATCTCCACGCCAATCTTGGGTGACCTCTCCGATAAATACGGACGAAAGAAAATTATTATGCTCTCGATTATAGGAAGCATGTTTTCATTTATACTGTTTGCAATAGGAATCTTTGCCAAGAGCATCACGCTTCTTTTTATCGCGCGTGGCCTCAACGGATTTACAAGTGGTATCGTTTCCGTGAGCCAGGCTGCTATCACCGACTTCACACCCCCTCATCTCCGCTCAAAAAACTTTGGCGTTATCGGCGCGGCTTACGGTATTGGGTTTATTATTGGGCCGTTCCTCGGCGGTGTCCTCTCCAATCCTGAGCTCGTGTCTTGGTTCGCCCCATCGACGCCATTCCTCTTTGCGGCATTCCTCGCATTCTTAAACTTCTTATCCGTATACTATTTCCTGCCTGAAACAAATCTATCGAGAACAACTGCTCCTCTGCGATGGTCACAATCTATAAAAAATATTATCAGCGCGTATGGCATGAAAGAAATCCGCCCGCTCATTGTTACAAATTTCTTTTACAACGCAGGCTTCGCTTTTTTTACCACGTTCCTTGGCGTCTTTCTTATCGTTAAATTCGGATTTAATCAAAGTGCGATTGGTTACTACTTTGCATTTGTGGGCGTATGTATGGCAATTTCACAAACGGTCATCCTTCCACGTGTCGTAAAACGCTTCGCGGAGGCCAAGGTCTTTAACGTGGCTATTTTAGCGACAGCATTATTTACCCTTGCGCATCTCACCGTAAGCGTATGGTGGGGCCTTCTTCTTATCGTTCCATTTTTTGCGGTTGCGAATGGGCTCGCGAACGTAACCATCACCGTGCTCGTCAGTCAGTCGGTGAGAAAAGAAGTTCAAGGGCAGATCCTTGGAATAAATACCAGCGTGAACGCCCTCGCCCTAATGATTCCATCCCTCTTTGGAGGTTTTGTGGCAGCAAGCATCTCACCTGAATCACCCGTTCTTTTTGGAGGACTTCTTATTTTTGTAGCGTGGGTAATCTTTGTAGTATTTTGGAAGGGGCACAGAACTCCAGTGAATTGACTTAATTTGTTTCAACTAGTATAGTTTCTCGAAGTAGTTCTTTTAACTTCGATATTCTAACCGAGGGTCTAAAAATGGCAAAGCCTCCAAGCTCCCACTATCAGCCAGTTTTCAAGTGTAATAAATGTAGCGCTTTGTTTTCAAAAGGAAAGAAACTTAAAAAACTCAAACAAGATTCAAGAGTGTCTACCACACCTTCTGGTAAAGGCATTGCCCATTACGATTACGATCAATATCAAGAAGACGGCTCTACAAAAGCAGACCGTCATGGAACAAGAGTTATCCATCATTGCGAACCGCCACACGCTAATAAAACTGGGCTCGCAATCTTGGTTGGAACAAGAATGGTATTCCCTGCTGAAGAAATAAAAGTAGGTGAATAATAGGTTATAGAACTAGGCGCTCTTGATACTAAGAGCGCTTTTTTGTATTGTTTTTTGAGCAGAATTGTGGTATAATTAAAAAACGATATGAAGCTCGAATCAGAACCCATGCAAGAAAAATATGACTCGGTACACCACCGCGCATTTGAGATTGCTGGCGGTGGAAACTACGAGGAGATAGCGAATACGCTTACCAAAGAAAACTTACTCTCCGACGAAATAGAACGTGTGCGAGAACGCTACGGAAAAGCTTTAGAAAGCGCGAAATGGATGACCGCGAAAGACTGGGAGATGCTCGCGATTATGGACTGCTACGATGAACGCACCGCAGACCATTGTGTAGAGACATTTCGTATTGCAGAAGATAGAATCGACCGTTTCAAAGCGGGTGACAGAAAATTTTCCAAACTTATCGAAAACGAAAATGTTCCTCTTGCTGAGTTTTTCCGTGCGTGCTTATTTCATGACATTGGCAAATGCTGTATCCCCCGCTCTATTTTAAATAATCACCTTTCTGATGATGATTTTGGAAACCAGCTTTGTCATGACATTCTGCGTGGCGGAAAAGCGGAAATACTTGCCGATATAGAAAATGTAACGGGGCAGAAATTTATAAGAATGAGTGAGAATGATGCTCCGCTTCGCGAATATTTGCTAGAAAACCACATTCACACAATGCGTTATGTTCCTGCGGTAGAAATGCTTGATAAAAATGATATTAATATTGCACGAGAACGCTTCCCAAGCATCGACATTTCAAAGGCAACCCTAGCAGATTTACTAGAACCACACGAAGAAGCTTCCGAGAAAATTTTGATTGCGGAAGGGTTTGAAATTGCGGGACATATTGCTGGCAGGCATCACAATTACAGAAAACTCGATATGCGTTTTCCAGTAAGTACAGAAGTTCTCGGCGTGACGATTGCACTCGAAGAACTCCTCGCACTTTCGGATATAAAACAAGCACTCTCTTCAAAACGCTCCTACAAAAACGCTCTCAGCACTCCTCTCATACTCCGCAATCTCATCGTTGAAGCCGAACGACATGAGATTAGTTTCATCATCACAAGCCTCTGGGTCGAGCAGGAGCTCGCGCTAATCTCTCGAGAAGAAAGTTTGTCTTTTGACGCAACTTCGCTTCTCGCTATGGATGAGTGTAGAAATTTTATTAAAAAACACAGCTCGAGCGTAAGTGATTTTGTGGCACCTCTCCGAGAACGCCTCGCTGCATAACGAATCTTCATTATTGTGTAGGGGATTTTTCATCATTTTAATGCTAGAATGGCATCAACTAAAACTTATATGAATTCACACGAGCCAACAATAAAAGACCGTAAGCAAGAATATCATCACGAACCAAAAGGTTTTCGCGACATGTTCGCCTATTCTTTTGTTCGAGGAGCCGTCTTTTTTGCAAACATATTTTTCAGGGAACGCTACGGGCACCGCGCGATTGTCCTCGAGACACTTGCCGCAATTCCTGGTATGGTAGGTGGGCTTTTTCAGCATTTGAGCGCGCTTCGCCATATTCGCGACGACCGCGGATGGATTAAAACGCTCATTGACGAGGCAGAGAATGAGCGCATGCACCTCATGATTTACGCGCACATTGCAAAGCCAAGTGTTTTTGAGCGATTTATGATAGCTTTTATACAAATAACATTTTATTGTTTTTACTTTATCATTTATCTTTTTTCACCGAGGACGGGTCATCGCCTCGTGGGATACTTGGAAGAAGAAGCAGTTCGAAGTTATACGCATTATCTCGAACTCATAGATCTGCATAAACAGCGAGATGTTCAAGCTCCTGAAATTGCGATTAATTATTGGAAACTTTCTTCAGACGCCCGTCTTCGCGATGTGGTTGTCGCAACCATAGCAGATGAAATGAAGCATCGTGACACAAATCATTCATTTGCAGACAAGCTCAGTCGTTAAGAATCAGGTTTTTTAGAAAGCTAAAAAGACGCGGGATTATTTTATCTTTCTTACTTTGCACGGGACACATCGGCATCCGTAAGGCTTGATATATTCGTTATTATATTCTTCCCCATAGTCATACGTAAACTCTTCCCCAGCTTCTATTCGCTTGATCGCCTTAATAAAAACTCTCCCCGCAATAATCTCCGGTTCACAGTTTGGTTCACAAGAATGATTGATGTATCGCGCAATATTTGAACGTGCGCTTCCGTCTATCATACGCACCTCACTTGTTTGAAAAAGGTATTTGTTCTCAATCGAATTTACATCCTTCCCTCGAAGAATCCGCCCCACATATTCGATAATCCATGCCCCTCGTTTTACGGGTTCCTCCGCAAAAAGCCCTAGTCCTGAACCCGAGCGCTTTACTTTGTATTTAACATTGCTTAACTTTGGTATTGGCATAATAATCGCCATTATACGAGAAGTAAGCTAAAATACCAAGATGCAGAAAGAAACGAGCTATGATGTGGCAGTAATCGGTGGCGGTCCCGCCGGAATGATGGCTGCTATCCGTGCGGCAGAGTTGGGAGCGCAAGTTGTCATTATTGAGAAGAACGAGAAACTCGGCAAGAAACTTCTCCTGACGGGCGGTGGCAGATGTAACGTCACCAATGCTACCTTTGACAACCGAGCGCTTGCAAAAAAATATGGAGAGAAAGGAAAGTTTCTTCTATCCCCTCTTTCTCATTGGAACTCACAGAATACCGTTGATTTTTTTGAAAATCACGGCATGCCCACAAAAATAGAAAATGAATTTCGGGTTTTTCCACAAAGTAATTCCACAAAAAGTGTCTTGGACGTTCTGGTAAACGAGCTCAAACGGCACAAAGTAAAAATTCTTCTTAATACTCCTGTCTCGAAAATAGTACAAAAAAATGGACTGATTACAGGGGTTGAAACTTCTCAAGGAACGATTCATGCAACATCCTACATCATCACAACGGGAGGAAGAGCACGGCCTGAAACAGGTTCAACGGGCGAGGGATTTTCATGGCTCACAAAACTCGGGCATAATGTCATTACTCCAAATGTTGCGCTTGTTCCTGTAAAAATTTCAGAACAGTGGGTTAAAAAACTTCAAGGACTTTCCCTTTCTGAAGCACGGATCACCCTTTTTGAAAACAACGAACGCACTCTGGCGCAAACGGGAAAAATACTTTTCACACATTTTGGAATCTCGGGACCACTCATCCTCAATCTTAGTGCCACCATCCGTGAAGCTATGGAGGAAAGTAATGTAACTCTTTCACTCGACCTTTTCCCGAACCTAGATCATAGGGAACTAGACTTGAAACTCCGTGAACACTTAAAAGTTGCACAGAACAAAAAGTGGCAAAATGCGCTCAAGGGATTTGTGGCGCCTCTTCTTGCGCCTGTACTTATTGAACTCTCACAGATAGATCCTGAGCTTTTTGTAAACAAAATTCCACGTGAAGCGCGTCTAGCATTCATTAAATTACTCAAAGACCTCACCCTTACACCCACAGGCTTTCTGGGAATTGAAAAAGCAATCGTTTCAAGTGGAGGTGTTGCGCTTGAAGAAATAGATTTCAAAACAATGCGATCGCAAAAGATTGAGAACCTTTTCCTTGCGGGTGACATATTAGATTTTGACCGTCCATCAGGAGGATTCAGCCTTCAGATTTGTTGGACAACAGGATTTGTCGCTGGAGAAAACTCCTCAAAACACTCACCCAAAGCTACAAAATAGATTTCTTTCTTTTTCCACATAATTCTATATACTTGTACCTATATGACTAATGCAAAAAATGGAAATTTAAAAGTTGCTCTTATTATTATTGCGGCATCAGGAATTTTTGTTCTTCTCGCTGTTTATTTTGCTCCAAACAAGGCTATGTCTCAAGAGGAGATTATCGTAGCCACTCTTGACCTCATGCGCCCCGTCACTTCGGACGACCATATTCGAGGAGATATAAATGCTCCCGTGAAAATTGTTGAATACTCCGACACTGAATGCCCGTTCTGCAAAAAATTTCACCGCGATCTAAAAAACGCGCTCAGTCAGTATGAAGAGAGCGGAAAAGTCGCCTCAGTCTATCGCCATTTTCCCATTGATTCAAATCACCCAATAAAAGCGCGCAAGGAAGCAGAAGCGACCGAATGCGCGCGCGAGCTCGGAGGAAACGAGAAATTCTGGGAATATATTGACCGATTATATGAGATAACTCCATCCAACAATAAGCTTGACCTTGCTCTGCTCCCAAAGATAGCCGAAGAAGTAGGGCTTGATGCCAAAGAATTTAACGCGTGTTTGGAAAGTGGAAAACACAAAGCATACGTTGAAAAAGATTATCAAGATGCCGTTGCGACGGGAGGTAACGGCACGCCGTGGAGCATCATCGTTGATAAAAACGGAAAAAAATATCCACTCTCCGGCGCGCAGAGCGAAGCAACCATCAAGCAACTGATTGAACTCGCTCTCGACGCAAAATAAATTATGCTTTTGGAAACAAGCAAAGAGGTCTTCAAGAGGAAACGTTATGTGATTCTAGCTGTCGGTACGGGCATTACCATATTTGTATTTGCCGTAATCTTTCCTAACATAAAACTCGCGGGTCAAATAATTCCTGATACTACGATACCGCTCTTGGAAAAGATTTCACTTTTTATCAACCTTCTCGGCTCTATCACGACAAACTTCACTGTTCTTTCCGCATCATACACAATTTTGATTGCAGTTCTTTTTGGTGCAAATATAGCAATCATCACATTTTATCTGAAAAACCGAATCGCAGCGGTGAAGCAAGGCGGAATGGCAACGGGAATTTTGGGTATGGCGAGCGGTGTTCTCGGACTCGGATGCGCCGCATGCGGGTCTATTATTATCTCATTGATTTTACCACTATTTGGCGGAGGTGCCCTACTTGCGCTTCTCCCTCTTCAAGGAAGCGAATTTGGAATTCTTGGCGTCATTCTTCTTTCCATTTCTTACTACCTCACGATACGGCAGATACATAATCCCGCTGTGTGCAAAATATCGTAAAATTTTGGTATACTGTCATAATACCACCGCTGATTAAGTGGAAATAAAGTCTTATTAGACCCAGCCGTAAACCAATAATTTCTATGGACTTTAAAGAATACACCTCTGCTGAGATTTTCGATATTCTCAAAAAACTTAAAGTCGAGACAGCTCTCGGACTCTCAAAAGAAGAAGCAATAAAAAGGCAAAGAAAATATGGACTAAACCGCCTTGAGGAAAGCAGGGTCGGCGCATGGTCTATTTTTTTGCGCCAATTTAAGTCCTCGTTCATTTATCTTCTTTTTGTTGCGGCACTGCTTTCGTTTCTTTTAAGCGAAGCTATTGAGGGGTGGATGATAGTTCTCTTTCTTCTCATCAACACTTCACTCGGTTTTTATCAGGAATACAGGTCAGAAAAAACAGTTGAGCTTCTCAAGAAATATATTGCGACAAAAGTTAAAGTGCGGCGTCTGGGCACCATTTCAAGCATTGATGCGCGCGACCTGGTTCCTGGGGATATTGTGGTAATCGAAGCTGGCGATTCAGTTCCTGCGGATATTCGCATTATCGAGAACCTCGACCTCACCGTGAACGAAGAACCTCTTACGGGAGAATCTGTTCCCGTAGAGAAGGGGTATGCCAAACTCAATGAAGACATCTCGGAATTTTACAAGGCGAAAAATATATGTTTCTCCGGAACAACCGTCATCTCGGGGCGAGGAGTAGGCGTTGTTTTTGCGATTGGGGGGCGCACAGTCATCGGCGACATAGCGCGCCTCACAGGAAGCGTCACACGAGAGAGCAAGTTTGAGCAAGAACTTGGTAAATTCAGCAAGTATATCTTGTACCTTGTGGTGATAACCATCACGCTTATATTCTTTGCGAACATTTTATTAAAGGGTTGGGACACTGATATCGCGACACTTGCCATCTTCTCAATCGCTCTTGCAGTATCAGTCATCCCTGAAGCTCTTCCTGTCGTGATGACCTTTTCGCTTTCTCGCGGAGCACGGCGTCTGGCAAAAAATCATGTTGTTGTGAAGAGGCTTTCCGCTATTGAAGACCTCGGGAGCATTCAAGTTCTCTGTACCGACAAAACAGGGACTCTCACCGAAAACAAACTTACCGTTCACGCAGTATGTAACGGGGAAAAAGATTTCGACATGCAAGCGATTGTTTTTGCCGCAAGCATGGGTGGGTCATATAGCCTAGAACGAGAACGCGGAGGAACTCCCGACCCATTTGATGTTGCTCTGTGGGAAGCACTCTCTTCGGACAAGCAATCAACCCTCTCCCTGTATAGCCGTATCAGCAATATACCTTTTGACCCCGTGCGCAAAAAAAACAGCGTTCTCTTGAAACACCAAGGAAAGACATTTCTCATTGTTCGCGGAGCATCTGAATCAATCTTGGAAGCGTCGAATGTAAGTGATGAAAAACGAAGGATTATTACCGAATGGGCAACACAAGAAGGCCTTTCGGGCCGTCGCACACTCGCCGTCGCAACGAAAGAGCTCTCTCGAGAAGAGTACGATGGCGTACAAGATGAATCAGACCTCACATTCGTCGGCTGTGTTTCATTCATTGATCCCATAAAACAGAGCGCCAAAGAAGCAATACGAAATGCGATGGAACTCAACGTAGGAATCAAGATTCTTACCGGCGACAGCAAAGAAGTTGCCGGCAATGTAGCCTTCGAAATAGGACTTGCAAAAACACGGAGCGAAGCGATGCTCGCTCGTGAACTTTTTATGCTTTCAGAAGAGGAGCAACTGTCTGCTCTCGAGCGCATAAATGTTTTCGCGCGCGTGTCACCTGAAGAAAAATACAAGATTATCGGACTTCTCCAAAAGAAATACCAAGTTGGCTTTCTTGGCGAAGGCATCAATGACGCGCCCGCGCTCAAGATTGCAAATGTCGCGATTGTCGTTCAAAGTGCGTCTGATATTGCTCGTGAAGTAGCTGACATTATTCTCTTAGAAAGAAGCCTCGATGTTGTCATCGACGGTATCCGCGAAGGACGCGAAACATTTGCCAACACCATTAAATACATTCGCAGCTCTCTTTCCTCAAACTTTGGAAACTTTTATGCGGTTGCAATTTCCTCGTTGTTCATTCCATTTCTCCCCATGCTCCCCCTCCAAATTCTTCTCGTCAATCTTCTTTCGGACTTCCCTGCTATCGCTATCGCAACCGACACGGTTGAGCAAGATGAGCTTAGTAATCCAAGACAATACAACATCAGAAATATTATTGTGTTTGGTACCATCCTCGGTATCGTTTCAACGGTATTTGATTTCATCACCTTTGCTTATTTCTATCGGCTCGGAGAAACTGCACTCCAAACAAACTGGTTCATCGTAAGTATTTTAACTGAGATTCTCTTTCTGTATTCGATTCGATCTAATAAAATATTCTATAAAGCGCGCGCTCCCTCCTTTCCATTAATGATACTCTCTATTCTTGCAATTGTTCTGACGGTCGCGCTGCCGTTTACTTCCTTTGGTCAGTCTGTGTTCGGGTTTGTTCCACCGTCGACACACTTCATGGTTGTTATTGGTCTCATTGTGGTAACTTATTTTATTGCCACAGAAACAGCAAAACTCCTCTATTATCGCCTCACCGCAACAGCGCCTTCAAAACTTTAAGTTCCGTGCTACAATTTAGCGTATGAAGAAATTATCAAAAAAACAATTGCTTTGGGGTATCATAATTCTGACCCTTGTGCTCTGCTGGTTCCTGTTGCGGGGAGATAGCGAGGAAACTTTGACTGAAAATACAACCGTCGCAACAAAGGGGTCAATCCTTCAAGAAGTCAGTGTTACGGGACGTGTAGAGCCTGTAACTTCGGTTAATCTTGGCTTTGAAAAAAGTGGGCGAATCGTTGGTGTGTACACAAATGTTGGGGACCGCGTCCAAGCTGGCACCCTTCTTGCTGAAATCGAATCATCAAGCGCGCAAGCCAGCGTGCTTGAATCAGAGGCGCGTTTAGCAGAACTCAAGCGTGGTTCTCGTAAGGAAGAGTTTGATGTGAAAGAAGCAGAGATTGCAAAATACACACAAGACCTCGAAAATAGCTATAGTGGCATCGGGGATATTATCAATGACGCCTTCACAAAATCTGACGATGTGCTGCACGTAAAGACAGCAGGAATGTTCTCAGGATTCAAAACTTCGTCATATCGCCTCACGTATCAAGTCTGTGACAGCCAGCTCGACTTGAACGCAACTACGATGCGCCAAAAAATAGAGTACGAGTTTGACCAATGGCGCAATGAAGTGGACGCGCAAAAAACTCACACTGACTCGGCTTCACTTGAATCAGACCTTGAGGTTACTAACCGCCATCTCACGAACGTAAAAGAATTCCTTGAGGCATCTACGCGCACACTCACCCTAGATTGTACTATCGCCAACACTTCTCTCGATACCTATCGAACAAACATGAATGCTGCGCGTGCAAATATCACGACCGCACTATCAACAGTAAACTCAAAAAAACAATCACTAGCATCTCTCAAGCTCACAATCCTTAAAGCAGAACGTGAGCTTGCACTCTTAAAAGCAGGAGCTTCCAGCGAAGCTATCGCGGCTGAAGAAGCTCGTTTGCTTCTCGCAAAGGGAGAGCTTCGTAAATATCGTCTTTATGCTCCCGTATCCGGTACAGTAACGCAAACAGACGCTAAGATAGGAGAACTTGCGAATACTACGTCGCCTTATTTCTCTATCATATCTGAAAGTGCTTTTAATATGATAGCTCAAATTCCAGAATCTGACATTGCCAAGGTAAAGATTGGCAATACTGCAAATATTACGCTTGATGCCTATGGGTCGGACGTTGTATTTGAAGGAAGCGTCACGTCTATCAATCCAGCCGAAACTGTTATCGAAAATGTACCAACGTATAAAGTTACGCTAAATTTCACAAAAAACGACCCTCGCATCAAATCTGGAATGACTGCGAATATTGACATACGAACCTCTTCAAAGGAGGGTGTTCTTCTGCTCCCACAGCGAGCCATCAAAACAGTAGGAGGCGTAAAAACTGTCACAATCATAAATGCAGATAAGACTATGACTGATCTTCCTGTTGTCGTCGGGCTTCGCGGATCCGACGGACTCATAGAAATAATCTC
>JBBTZQ010000016.1:0-1506 GCA_038061275.1 Patescibacteria group bacterium | reverse complement strand
GGTGGAGAACGCCAAAGAGTTGCTATTGCGCGGGCACTCGTCTGCAACCCTGAGGTCATCTTTGCCGATGAACCAACCGGAAACTTGGATTCAAAATCTGGTGGTATTGTAATAGATATTCTTCAGAAGCTCAACGAAAAAGAAGGTCACACCATTATCCTCATTACACATGAGACAGAGACTGCAAAGCATGCGAAGCGAATTATTCGCATAAAGGACGGACTTATAGAAAGCGACATGCTGGTGGAGAACCGGCACCATGCTAATGATAAACTGATTCATAAATAAAATGAGAATCAAACATATTTTTCAAACAGCTCTCAAGGGACTTCAAGCGAACAAAACTCGTTCTCTTCTCACGATACTCGGTATCGTAATTGGGGTCATGTCCATTATTCTCGTCATGTCGCTCGGACAAGGCGCACAAAAACTAATCCTCGACCAAGTGCAAGGCATGGGATCAAAAACGATTATCGTCGCTCCTGGACGTCAACCTACGGGACCAAGTGATGTTGCTCAAGTTCTTAGCGATTCTCTACGAGTGCGGGACTATGAGAGTCTCAAACGGAAGGAGAATGTTCCTAATGCGATGAATGTCATGCCCCTCGTGTTTGGCGGAGAATCAAGTTCGTACGGAAACGAGACATTTCGTCTCACTATTTTTGGAAGTACTCCTCTCATTGAAACCCTCTTTGATATCCCTGTATCGGAGGGAACATATTTTACAGATGAAGATGTACGCGGAAGGGCGAGCGTTATCATAATCGGCGACAAAGTACGTCAGGAACTTTTTGGAAGCTCTGAAGCACTTGGCGAAAATATTAAAATTAAAGGAAAAAGTTTTCGGATTATAGGAATTCTCCCCAAAAAGGGGCAGGTGTCGTTCTTTAATTTCGACGAAGCCGCAATAATACCGTACACAACTGCACAGGATTATATTTTTGGCATTAAATATTTTCACCGCATCATCATCGAGGCCGACAGTGAGAAAAATATCGAAAGTGCTGTAAACGACATACGAGCTACCGTGCGTGAGTCTCACGACATTACGATAGCAGATAAAGACGATTTTTTTATTGAAACACAAGCTGACCTCGCAAACAGACTCTCAACAATCACTTCTATTCTCACCCTCTTTTTAGCAGCGGTTGCTGCGATTTCTCTCATTGTGGGCGGTATTGGCATTATGAACATCATGCTCGTCTCTGTCACTGAAAGAACAAAAGAAATAGGACTGCGCAAAGCCCTTGGTGCAACTTATAGAGATATCTTGGCACAATTTCTGCTTGAAGCAGTTATATTGACCGGTCTAGGGGGTATCATGGGTATCATTCTTGGGGCAGGTTTGTCTTTCATCATATCAATGGTTCTAACAAACGTGCTTTCGCTTTCGTGGTCGTTTACCTTCCCTGTCTCAGCCGCACTTCTCGGGCTTGGTGTTTCTGGTCTCATTGGACTAGTATTCGGAATTTATCCTGCGAGAACAGCCGCAAAGAAAAGCCCTAT
>JBBTZQ010000015.1:32691-36258 GCA_038061275.1 Patescibacteria group bacterium | reverse complement strand
TATAAGATTATTGCACAGGCGTCCAGTGCCGTTACGCGCCTTGTGGAAGTTGTTAAGGCGGAGCAAGGGAAGATTGCCGCAATGATGGAGAGTATGATTGAAGGTGTCGTCATGACCGACAGAGATTATCATATTGTTGCGGCGAATCCTGCAGCTCGAGCTATCATTGGTGGTGATGTAAATGAAAACCTAACCATTTTTGATCTCATCGATAAATTCAAGAACACATTTGATTTCAAAGAGAAGCTTGAGGAGGCGATAAAGTTTGATAAGATGCTGACTCTTGATGGCGTTATTCTTGGGAATAAATATTATCAGATACTTGTTTCGCCTGTGAAGTCGAATATCGGGGAGGCGAAGGGGCAGACCTTGGGAGGGGTTATTATTTTTCACGACATCACTCATGAAAAAGAGGCAGAGCGAATGAGAAACGATTTTACCTCAATGATGGTGCACGAACTGAGGTCTCCGCTCGGCAATATAAAAAAGATTGGTGAACTTATGAAGTCATCGAAAGTTCTTGAGGATAAAGAGGTCACTCAAGAATATGTCACGATGCTGTACGAGAGTTCGTCCACAATGCTGAATCTCGTCAACGATCTTCTTGATGTAGCAAAACTCGAAGCAGGTAAATTTGAGGTTTCAAAACGACCATATAATTTGAATGAACTGGCCCTTGATCGTATAAAATTCTACACTACAACCGCGCGCGATGCAGGAATAGATCTTAAGTTTTTTTGGGATAAGAAAATTTCTTCAGAACTTCCTTTGGACCCAGACAGAGTTCGGCAAGTGATGAATAACTTGCTTTCGAATGCTTTCAAATATACTCCCAAAGGAGGCTCCGTTTCCGTAGAGTGTTTTTTGCACAAAGCGGGTGAAGCCGTTGACCAAGAATCACTTGCATTAGGGTTCCCTTGGATTCAAGGATCAACGAACAAGACATCGGCACTTCTTCCTGACAGTGTTGTTGTCGCCATTACTGACTCGGGTGAAGGAATTACACCAGAGGATATTGGCAAACTTTGGAATAAGTTCACACAATTTGTTTCAGTTGTGCGAAAAGGGGAAGACAATAAAGGAACGGGACTCGGTCTCGTCATCGTTAAAGGTATTGTAGAGGCGCAAGGAGGGACGGTCGGGCTTGGGTCAAAAGTTGGCACAGGGAGTACCTTTTATTTCACGCTTCCTTTGTAGAGGATCATGTATTATACTGTATTGAACATGACTAAAAAAATATTAATTATTGACGACGACAAGATTTTTTCAAAGATACTACGTGACGCGCTTGTCATGGGTGGGCAAGGGAAATACGAAGTAGTCAACGCGTTTGATGGACAAGAAGGATTTGAAGTTGCAAAAAAAGAAAAGCCGGACCTCATTATGCTCGACCTCATGATGCCGATACTTACGGGAATTGAATTTTTGAAGAAACTTCGCGGGGAAGAGTGGGGAGCTAATATCCCAGTCATCGTTGAAACACAGCTCTCGGATTTAGAAAAGATGAGTGAAGGAATGGAGCTTGGGGTGCGCGGATATATCATAAAATCAGACTATTCCATAGAGGCAATTCTCCATCAGGTTGACGATGTTCTAAAATAATAATTTTAAACGTATATAAAATGGAAGACAGCAAAACAAAACTTAATAATGTACTCACGATTCTTGCGATGGCTGTTGCGGTGCTCGTAATCGCGATGATCATTACAGAAATAAAGAATTATCGGTTCATCGGCGGTGGAGTTTCCGCGACGAACACGATTGCGGTTTCGGGAGAGAGTGAAGTGTATGCGACGCCGGACATTGCGACCATCACTTTTAGTGTGCGCGAAGAGTCAAAGAAGCTCGCTGATGCTCAGGATAAGGTTAATAAAAAAGTGCAGACGGCGCTTGCTGAGGTTCGCAAGGCGGGTGTCGCAGAAAAAGACATCAAGCTTCAGAACTACAGCTCATATCCAAAATACGAATGGACGCCAGGGAATGTCTCATGTATGGGTCTTGATTGCCCCCCAGCATATCCAGGAAAACAAGTTTTGATGGGATATGAAGTTTCGCAGTCGGTAATCATTACGGTCCGCAATCTTGACGCGGTCAATGCGCTTGTTGATGGTCTCGGCACCGCGGGAGTGACCGACATGCAGGGCCCGAATTTTGCTATAGATAAAAAAGACGCACTGGAAGCGGAAGCACGTAAGCAGGCGATTGACAAAGCTCGCGCGAAAGCAGAAGTTCTTGCGGACGATCTCGGTGTTACGCTCGTTCGTGTGGTGTCCTTTTCTGAGGGGGGAAATTACCCCATTTATGGGCGTCCTATGATGGCGCTTTCAAAGGAAGCTTCTGGTGGTGATTCCAGTATGCCCGAACTTCCTCAGGGTGAAGAAAAAATAACTTCGAACGTAACGATTACATACGAGATTCGATAAGAAAGATGAAAAGTCCCAGTAAAAAACCATCGCAAGCGATGGTTTTTTACTGAAAGGGGAATGATAACGGATACTTGACAAAACGGTATATATTTGCTATACTGAAATCAGTTTATTGCACCTTGTAATAAAAAAGTAGTATTTGGAGTTCAATTTTTCAGGAGAAAAATCATGAGCAAAAATCACAAGAAGCCCTGTCCCGAGCAATACCGGAAAAGTGGAGAAGTGGTTGCTAAGGCGGTGGAGCAAACCGACCCCAAGATCATTTGGGAGGGATGGAATGGGGTCCTTCTTGTCGAAGGTATGCGCTTCTCTGTTGCTGATGTTGAAGTGTATAGTAGCGGAAAGACAGTAAGGGCAGTTCATGTGCTTGACGCACCAGCAGGAACTGAACTCAGCGGTTTGGGTGGATCAGAAACATACGTTACTGTTGCCCAACTCCACATGAATCAGTTTGACTCAAGGCTTCATGTGGTGGCTACGAAAGAGATTCAGAACCGCATCTGGATATGTCTCAACAGAATACTTGTGGAGGCGGAGATTAAGACGGTCAACAGGCCAGTGCCCCAAGAAAACAGACCTAATGAAAAAAAGTATTCTAGAAAAATTAGCCCTTCATTTGAAGATTTTGTTGCAGGCGTTCCGTCCGAGTACTGTTTCGACAAAGGTTCTCCTTACGCCGTTTTCAAGATAAGGTTGGAGTCCTATACAGCGAAGAGTGGCGAGGTGATGCAGGTGCCAGTAATTCTGGTAGTTTCGATTGAAGCAGAACACTCGCTTTGCGGGCTTGTTACCGTGGGAACGAAATTTTTCCACAACAAGCTTTTCTCGGCAGGTGAGCCAAACTTCAGAAACACACACGCGAGCTCTCAACTCAAGATGTGGAAATTTCTCAGACTTCTCTATGCAGCTCATCGCAATAAAGAGACCAGGCATTTAAGGAAGGTTGATGCTTCTTTTCCCCCCAAACTCACGCTTGTGCCGACCACGTAATCCTCCAAAAATGTCTTCTGAGTGTTGCTAACTTTGCACCCCGCTGTTTTTGGCGGGGTGTTTTTTATTGACATTTTTGCATATAAAGCATACTATGAACAAAAGCCCTCCGGGGCGGTTTTTTAGATAAGGGTTTCAAAATAAACAGCAA
>JBBTZQ010000015.1:29292-32591 GCA_038061275.1 Patescibacteria group bacterium | reverse complement strand
AAACTAGAGTAGACTCATTAAATTATATAAATATGGCAAAGAAAATTACAAAAAAGGTAAAAGTACAGATTCCCGCAGGGAAGGCAACACCAGCGCCTCCTCTTGGGCCCGCCCTTGGTCAGGCAGGTGTTAATATCGGTGATTTCGTAACAAAATTCAACGATGCTACACGTGCCCAGATGGGCGACATTATCCCTACGGTGATTACCGTCTACGAAGACCGCTCATTCACCTTCGTAACGAAGACACCTCCCGCAACCTTCCTCCTTTTTAAGGCAGCAGGTATCACCAAAGGCTCAGTGAAGAAGGGTGGAGCCGCATCAGGCACCATCACGAAAGCTCAGCTTAAGGAGATCGCAGAACGCAAGATGCAGGACTTGAGCGCAAATGATGTTGAAGCAGCAATGAAGATCATCGCCGGCTCAGCACGTTCAGCAGGAATCGTGATCAAGTAAGCATTAGCAAAATTAAGAAAAAAAAAGCCGAGTCGTTTTACGACTCGGCTTTTGAGCTGAAATCAAAGCTAGACTTTCCAATAATCCGGAACAAGACATCCGTTGACTTCTTTAAAATCACCAAAAAGTTCTGGAACTTCTGCCATCATTATCCTTCCAATCTTTTTAAAGACATGCACGATTTCTTCCTCTGCTCCAGCATCGGTACGTAGTGCAATCACATGACGCAAGGCACGCATATTGAGACTCCAGATTCCGCCAGTAGCGATGCCCATACCAATACCACGTCGGAAAGCAGAAGTCAGCACCTTTTTGTGATGGAAAGTGCTTTCGGGAGAAAGCTCATCTTCCCAAACATTTGCAAAAAATGCCATCATCTTTTCTTGACTTCCAAATTCGAAGGTCAGACGTTCTCGCGACAGTCGCTTCTTCTCAGAAATAGCAGGAGAATCGTCTGGTTCTTCACGAAAACATTCGGGCATCCAAAATTTGATGTCAGTATATCGTATATATCTCATACTACGTTCAGATATTCCGACACCTGCTCGATGGCGGTTCATCTCCCCTGTGAAAACGCGGGAACAACCATTGATACCGAATGAAAAAACAGCATGTTCTAGAACTGAACCATGTCGCTGCTTGAGAACATTGTCGAGATACTCGAGCATGTCTTTGCGAACCTTGGTTACATTTGGGTTGAGCCCCGGCTCAAAAGCCATATAACACTGCTTTGCAGCAAGAGCTACGAGTAATGCTGGATCAGAAACAATTTCCTCTGAAGGGATTTCGAAATCTTCACTCACCCCCATTTCATCAAGCCAGTCACGAACAGCTTCTCGGTCAACAACTGTTTTTGATAATACACGAACGCTTATTTCATCAAATGGTATAGCCACGGTCACACCTCTTTAGTTTATTTAGAAAGTACTGCCTTCTACAAACTACCTCGTATCAATAGATACGTCAAGGATTAGATTTTTTGTAATTAACTCTATTAATTCTTCCTTGTTTTCTCCGCGTCGCGATCGCTGTAAAGCTTGGGGAGCATGCCAGAGGGTTTCCATGACTTCATGAGTTCTTTAAGGGAGGTGGAACTTTGGTACTTTCCTTTTTTGGTGTAGTCAGCTTTAAGAATTGGGCCTGTTTCGAAAAAAATAATCTGTGCGATGCGTCTGCCAACTACAAGGGGAATGGCATAGTGGCGGGAGTTGTTGGTAATCTCCATAGTCCATCTATTTGTGTAGCCTACGTCGCCCCATCCCGCGCATTTGCATACCTCGATAAAATTGCGTCCAAGCGATGAGCGCGCTTTCATCATGGTCGTGATGTGGTCGCGTCCACCGATGAACTCTTCGGTGTGTCCGAGAACTGTTTCTCCCGGCTCAAGTACGATTATCTTGTCATCAGGACTAATACCGTCGAGCTCTTCAGGGGAGAGATTGAGAACGTCGCCCGCCCGCTCAGCTCGAGATGGCTTGGTTCCCCAAACTTTGTCCGTATGGGTTTTATTGTAGATATTATAAACGCCGAAGAAATTCTTCGGCTTTTGTTCGCGGAAATACCACTCGCCGAGCGAAACATCGTAGCTTGAGGTGGCGAGGTTCTCACTTTTGAAAGGCTCAATGATAATAGAACCCAACTCCTTTTGCTCTAAGATTGCTTTGTCTGATAGTGCCATAGATTCCAGTATACCACGCCAGAATTATCTTTAAAATACACGATATTGAGGCTGTGGAAACAGTAGTTAAGGGTGAATGACAAGTTGCTTGGCGCATATCCCTCTCTGTGCTATAGTCGTCGAAGATGTAATTTTCTAATTTCTTGGAGGTTATAAATGGACATTACTCAGTCAGCTCAATACATCGTATTTGATGGACAAGATGGGTCAGGAAAAGGGACGCAGATGAAGTTATTTTCCGACAGAGCAGAAGCAGAAGGAAGAAAGTTCATCCAAGTGCGTGAACCTGGTGGCACTCTTTTTGGAGAGGATCTGCGAAAAATTCTCATGTCGTGTCACATTGAAGTTGGAACAGAGTTCTTTTGCATGATGGCAGCGCGTAATGAACTCATGCGCCAAGTTGTGATGCCACATCTTGAGAAGGGTATTTCTGTTATTTCTGACAGGGGCGATTCTTCAACATATGCGTATCAGATTTGCGGGAGGAGAGCAAGTTACCTTGAGGATGAATTTTGGCGAATGAGAGAATTATTTTTTTCTAAATGTACGCCAAATCACTATCTTATCTTCGACTTATCTTCTGAAGAGGCACAGCGACGTTCAAATTCTGACCCGGGGCATAATTCAGTTTTTGATAAAGAAAAGCTTGAGTTTTACAAAAAAGTTGCTCTGGGTTACCGATCTTTTGTGTATGATTTACCTCGGCCAGGAAAAGGAACAATTATTGACGCGGGTCGTAGTCCAGAAATAATACACGAAGAGGTTTACGGACTCATCAGCGGTCTTTGCGGATGGGAATAGTAACGGTAAATTCCGTGATATGTTTCAGAGTCGCTTACGTTCATTCGTAAGCGACTCTTTTTTCATATGAAATGCTCGTGCTACAATACGAGAACCATGAAAGACACTCAAATCGCAAAACTCATTCAGGCAGAAAAGGCGCGACAGAAAAAAGTAATCAACCTCATCGCGTCGGAGAACTTTGTTTCAAAGGATGTACTGGAGGCTCTCGGTTCTGAATTTACAAATAAGTATGCCGAAGGATATCCGAAGAAACGTTACTATGGCGGGAATGAGGTCGTCGACAAGGTTGAACTCCTTTGCATTGAGCGCGCGCTTAAATTATTTGATCTTGATCCTGCATTATGGCACGTGAATGTGCAGGC
>JBBTZQ010000015.1:0-29192 GCA_038061275.1 Patescibacteria group bacterium | reverse complement strand
GGGTTCACTGCGTATCCACGAACAGTTGATTTTAAAAAGTTTAGAGATATTGCAGACAGTATCGGAGCGCTTCTTATGGTGGATATGTCGCATACAGCCGGACTCATAGCGGGGAAGGCGTATCCATCTCCATTTCCATATGCGGACATCGTGACGACCACCGTACATAAAACATTGCGTGGACCGAGGAGCGCCATTATTTTCGTGCGTAACCAGAAGACTAAGGACGGCAAAGACATGGGAGCTCTCATCGACAAAGCGGTCTTCCCTGGACTACAGGGCGGTCCTCATGTGAACCAGATTGCTGCTGTCGCCGTAGCGCTCAAGGAAGCGAAGGCTCCCGCATTTAAAACATATGTGAAGCAAGTAATCAAAAACGCAAAAGTTCTTGCTGAAGAATTAAAAAAACGAGGGTGGAAAATTATTTCTGGTGGTACGGATAGCCATCTCGTACTTGTGGACGTGTGGATGGACGGCAATGGTATAAGCGGAACGGAAGCAAGCGACAGGCTGGAAAAAGCGGGAATCATTGTGAACAAAAACACGATACCCGGCGAGAAACGCACCGCATTTGACCCCTCGGGGATTCGTCTCGGCACTGCTGCGGAAACAACACGCGGGAAAAAAGAGAAAGATTTTAAAAAGATTGCAGAAAAAATAGACAGCATTTTAAGAAAAAAATAATTGCAGATGGGTTTTTTCAACGTCTCTCGTATGTTATGATGCCCGTATGGTAAATGAACGACTCGAAAAGCTCATATCGGACGCTCTTAAGGCTATTGGCATTGAGGCAGAAGGAATTACGCTTGAGCATCCCAAGGACCCCACGCATGGGGATTTTGCGACGAACGTAGCGCTTCTATATAGCAAGAAAGCAGGCATCTCTCCACGCGAAATGGCGGAGAAGCTTGTCGCGGAGATTGAGAAGCTTGCCTCAAAAGACATCGCGAGTGTAGAAATCGCAGGCCCTGGGTTCATAAATTTCAGACTATCGGAAGAATATTTTTCAAACGCACTCCACGACACGCTTCGTGCTGAGGAATCATGGGGGAAAAACGAAACGCTTGCAGGCAAGAAGGTCATCGTTGAATACACAGACCCGAATCCGTTTAAAGAATTTCATATAGGACACCTGATGTCGAATGCAATCGGAGAATCAATTTCGCGACTCATTGAAGTGTCGGGTGCGGAAACAAAACGCGCGTGCTATCAGGGGGACGCGGGGCTTCATGTAGCTCTCGCTATTACGTACGCAAAAGAAGAAAATATCTCATGGCAAGATGCTTCAGACTTTGGTGTTGCTTATTCTGGTGGGGCAAAACGATATAAGGAAGACGAGCTGTTCAAGAGCAGAGTCATTGATACAAATAAAAAGATCTATGAACGAACAGACCCAGAAATAAATACGCTTTACGACACAGGGTTGAAGCTGAGTCTTGAGTATTTCGAAACCATTTATAAAAAACTCGGCACTGCTCACGGTGGGGATGGCAGGGGATTCGATTATTATTTTTTTGAAAGCGTAACAGGAGTGCTTGGAAAAAAAGTTGTGGAAGAAAACTTAGGAACAATTTTTGAAAAGAGTGAAGGAGCTATTGTTTATAAGGGCGATGAATCAAAAGGTCTCCACACGCGGGTTTTTATAAATAAAGAAGGGCTTCCTACGTACGAAGCAAAGGAGCTTGGGTGCGCAAAAATTAAATACGATACATACCCCTATGATATTTCCATCGTAATTACAGGGAATGAGGTCAACGAATATTTTCGCGTGCTACTCGCTGCGATGGCAGAGGTTTTTCCCGACCTTGCTCAAAGGACCGAGCACTTTTCTCACGGAATGCTCCGGCTCCCTACAGGGAAGATGTCATCACGTACGGGTGATGTTATCACTGCAGAATCACTTCTCGAAGACGTAAAAGTGCGCGCGATGGAAAAAATAAAAGAGAGCGACATTCCACAAAAAGAAAAAGAAGAAGTTGCAGACAAGGTTGCTCTCGGCGCGGTAAAGTATTCTATTTTAAGGCAAGCATCGAGCAAAGATACGATATTTGATTTTGAGCAGTCCCTCTCGTTTGAAGGGGATTCGGGCCCGTACTTACAGTACACGTTTGCGCGCACACACTCGCTCCTTGAAAAAGCAATGGGACATATCGTAGACCCATTCGCTCGAAAGACAGAGGTAAATCTCCTTCACAAATATCTACTTCGTTTCCCAGAAATTGTACTACGCGCAAGTGAGGAGAGAGAGCCACACCATATAGCAACCTACTTGATAGAGGTTGCGCGTGAATTCAACTCATTTTATGGCAATACTATGGTGCTTGATGGCGCTGTTGACGAACCGTATAAGCTCGCGCTCGTGAAGGCGACGTCTCAGACACTGAAAAACGGACTCGAGCTTCTGGGTATTCCAACCCCTGAAAGAATGTAATAAGCCTAAAAATCCGTGATGGTAGGCAAAGGGATTTTTTGAAGAGCCCTCTTTTTATGGTATTCTAAAAAATATGAACAGTGAGGAAAAAAGGTCTGATATAGCGAAACGCGAAGAGGAAATCCTTGCGTTTTGGGAGCAGAACTCTATTTTCAAAAAGTCTCTCGACCAGACGGCAAAAGGCGAGCCGTTCGTCTTTTACGACGGTCCTCCGTTTGCGACAGGGCTCCCACACTATGGGCATATCCTTGCAAATGTGATCAAGGATGCGATACCTCGCTACCAGACGATGCGAGGGCGATATGTACGTCGTGTATGGGGTTGGGATTGTCACGGACTTCCTATTGAGAACTTGATTGAAAAAGAGCTTGGTTTAAAAAACAAAAAAGATATCGAGGAATATGGTATCGAAAAATTCAATGAGTCTGCGCGCCAGTCTGTTTTGCGTTACGATACTGAATGGGCAAAAATGGTTCCACGTATTGGGCGATGGGTCGACATGGACCAGGCATACAAGACGATGGATGCAAGCTACAGCGAGTCTATCTGGTGGGCATTTAAAAATCTATACGACAAAGGCCTCATCTATCAAAACTTCAAGTCGATGCAGGTCTGTCCTCGCTGTGAGACGACGCTTTCGAACAATGAGGTTACAGGAGGTTACAAAGACATCACTGACATTTCTGTTACGGCTAAATTTGAGCTTGTTGATGAGCCAAGTACTTTTGTGCTTGCGTGGACGACAACACCGTGGACTCTCCCTGGGAACGCCGCGCTTGCAGTGAATCCAAAAGAACAATACGCAGAGGTTTCTTTTGAAAACAAAAAATATATTGTTGCAGAAGCGCGAGTAGAGAAAACATTTTCAGGAAAAGAGCACAGCATTTTAAAAACTATTAAGGGGAGTGACCTTACTGGAAGAGCATATCAACCTATCTTTGATTACTATTCGAAGAACGAAACACTTGAGAACCGTGAAAATGGATGGAAAATCTATGGTGCTGACTTTGTGACGATGGTTAGCGGTACAGGGGTCGTACATATTGCTCCAGCCTTTGGCGACGACGACATGAATCTGGGAAAGCGTGAGAAATTACCGTTCATTCAGCATGTCGGCATGGATGGCAAGATGAAGAGTGATGTAGTTGATTTTCCAGGAGTCCAAGCGAAACCAAAGGACGACCATCAATCGACAGACATTTTAATCATTAAGCACCTCGCAAAAATAGAACGACTTTTTTCAAAAGAAAAAATTATTCACGCATATCCGCATTGCTGGCGTTGTGATACACCTCTTTTGAACTACGCTGCAGAGTCCTGGTTTGTAAAAGTCCCAGAACTTAAAGACCGAATCATTGAACAAAACAAGACGACGTCATGGACGCCAGAAAATTTGCGCGACGGACGATTCGGAAACCTGCTTGAGGGAGCTCCTGAGTGGGCGATCTCTCGCGCACGTTTTTGGGGCGCACCGATTCCTGTGTGGAACTGTACCTTGTGTGAACGACGCGAGGTTTTTGGGTCACGCGAAGAATTGTTGTCAAAGACGAAAAAATCGAAGAATCGCTACATCATCATGCGTCACGGGGAAGCAGAGAGCAATGCGCAAGGCATCGTGAGTTCCCGCCTCGGCGTCGGGCCATCGTATGGACTCACCGAGACTGGCAAAGCGGAGGCGCTCAAAATGGCAGGAGAGCTGAAGAAAGAAAAGATTGACCTCATCATTACTTCGCCATTTACGCGTACCAAAGAAACGACCGCAATCGTCGCTAAGGATGTCGGCATAACCGCGCAAAACATAATCACCGACGACCGTATCAAAGAAGTTGATACTGGGGTATTTGATGGACGGCCTATCTCTGAATACCGAGAATTCTTCTCGACGATGCAGGAGAAGTTCACCAAGAGCCCTGATGGCGGAGAAAACGTTCTGCACCTCAAGCGACGTGCCATGGAATTCCTTGATGATCTTGAGGAAAAATATGAAGGAAAGACGATCCTCATCGTGACGCACGAATATGTGGCGTGGATGCTTTCTGCTGGAACACAGGGGCTCAATGTCAATGAATCAATTTTTCTCAAAGGGAATGATGATGATTTTATAAAAACAGGAACGACACTCGAGCTCCCGTATGCGCCATTTCCCCATAATGCAGATTTTGAATTTGACGTGCATCGCCCGTACATTGATAATTTGAATATTATATGTGCATGCGGAGGAAAGATGAAGCGCGTTCCGTATGTTTTCGATTGTTGGTTCGAGTCGGGCTCGATGCCCTACGCGCAGTTTCACTATCCATTTGAAAACAAAGAACTTTTTGAAAAGAATTTTCCAGCAAACTTTATCGCAGAGGGGATCGACCAAACGCGCGGATGGTTTTCCGCACTCATGACGCTTTCCGTTGGAATCTTTGGGAAAGCACCGTTTCAAAATGTCATCGTGAATGGACTCGTGCTCGCTGAAAACGGACAGAAGATGTCGAAGAAGCTCAAAAATTATCCCGACCCATGGGACATTTTGAATAAATATGGAGCGGACGCCGTTCGATATTACTTACTCTCCTCGCCGGTCGTACACGCAGAAGACCTCGCATTTTCAGAGCGAGGTGTTGACGAAGTGGTCAAGAAGAATATTGCGCGCGTTTTGAATGTGCTCTCGTTTTACGAACTTCATGGAGGTATTGAAGAGTCAGAGAAGGCTCTCTCGGAGAAGAGTACGAATCCGCTCGACCTCTGGATCCTCGCGCGATTGTCAGAACTCGGAGCGACCATGACGACCGCGCTCAATGCGTACGAGATTGATCGTGCGGTAAAACCGATTGCGCTTTTTGTCGACGACCTCTCGACATGGTATCTTCGCCGTTCCCGCGATCGTTTCAAGTCAGAAGACCAAGAAGACAGAATGCATACGATAGTAACAACCCGCATGGTGCTCCTTGAATTTTCTAAATTGCTTGCGCCCATCATGCCATTCCTTGCAGAGCATGTGTATCGGGAGGTCAAAGGAAGGAAAGAAAGCGTACACCTCGAAAGTTGGCCTGAGCTTGAGGTTATCGATCTTGCAGTTTTGAGAGATATGGAAGAAGTCCGACGTATTGTTTCGCTTGCGCTTGAATTACGTGCGACAGCAGGAATAAAAGTACGACAACCTCTTGGAAAACTTACTGTAAAGAATGAAATCCTGAAGGGAAAGAAGCCTTTAATCACCCTCGTAGAGGACGAGGTGAATGTCAAAGATATTCTTTTTGATAATAATATCGAGACTGAAGTTTCTTTGGATACCGCGATCACCCCCGAGCTTCAACGCGAGGGGCAGTTTCGTGAAATGGTGCGTACCGTACAGGAACTCCGTAAAAATACCAAACTCACTCCATCTGATGTTGTCGTTCTCGAAGTTGGAACAAATGATAAAGGAAAAGCGCTCGTCAGCGATTTTAATACTGAATTAAAAAAGCTTCTTCGCCTCAGCGATATAGTGGTCCAAGAAGTTTCAGGAGAGGCGGTAGACATTGACGGCATACCGTTTGCGCTCACGATTAAAAGATAATTTATTCGCTGTATGACGTACCATATCTATCGCACACGAGGGCTCATTTTGGGGAGCGTGTCGGTTGGCGAATCAAACCGCTTCTATAAAATATTTACAGAAGAGTTGGGGCTTATTGGTGCGACAGCGCAATCCGTGAGAGAGGAACGCTCAAAACTTCGCTTTTCGCTTCAGAATTATGCTTGGGTCAAGCTCGATCTTGTGCGCGGAAAAAGTGGGTGGAAAATAATCAGCGGAGCTGAAGACCGAGCATATGCATTTATAAAAAAGGAAGGAAGCGCTCAAAAAATATTTGCTCGCGCCTGCTTACTCATAGTGCGCCTAGTTCACGGGGAAGAGCAGGACCAGAAACTATTTGAGGATCTGTTGTCAGTGGCGGAGTTTTTAGAAAAAAATTCCCTCCCGCAATCTTTGGAAACGTATTTTGAGACATTGTTGACGTTGCGAGTACTCGTACGGCTTGGCTATATTGACCCTGCTCCATATACTGCGGACTTTTTAGTGAGCAATTTTTCCGTGGATATTTTGGAATCGTTTTCACTTTTGCATGAAATGGCTGTGCGAGACATAAGGTCTGCCTTGGAGGCATCACATCTATAATAAAGCACGTCTTGCATAACATTTTTACGCTCGCAAAAAAGTGTTACAATATCTTTATGTCAGACGAAAAGAAGGATAAGATTGCGGAGCTTGAAAAAGAACTCTACTCAAAAGATTTTAAACCGCGACAGGATGATGTTGTTCTTCGCAAACATACGGAGAACGTGCCTTCTTCGTGGGATACCAAAACTGAACAAGCTTTGTTTCTCGACAATGAGGCAAGAAGCGTAGACCGTAATATTTCAACAATGAAAACAATAAAAAAGATTTTGCGCGTATCTGTAATATTTTTTGCAATCGCCATTCTTGTCGCGGGGATCGTATGGATTCGTGGCTCGAACATTATTTCAGGAGAGAATGTTAAGATTGAAGTGCTTGCTCCGCTTACTGTTTCGGGTGGCGATCCTTTCGAGTCGAAATTTACGATAACCAACGATAATAAAGTTTCTCTGGAGAACGCAACGCTTTATTTGGAATACGAAGAAGGATTTTATGAGACAGAAGGGAATGCGGAACTTCCTCGCGTCACAAAAAATCTCGGCACGATCCTTCCAGGGCAGACAGTTACAGATACAGTAGACGCTCTTTTGTATGGAGAAGAAAACACAGAGAAAAAAATTCTTGTGACACTCGAGTACCAGCTCTCAGGATCGAATGCGACACTCAAGAAAACAACCGAACATACGATTAAAATTCTAACTTCGCCTATCAATGTAAAACTCAACATGCTTAAAGAAGCAACTTCTGGACAGAAAATGGAGTTTGATATAGTTATTGAAACAAACAATAAGGAACCCCTTGAGAAGCTACTTGCTCGGGTGACGTATCCCTCAGGGTTTATTTTTGGTAGCGCAGAGCCCGCTCCTTTGTATAACAATAACGTGTGGGGTATTCCAAAACTTACCCATGAAGAAAAAATAACAATACGTGTAAAGGGTAGCGTTTCAGGGCAAGAGGGGGAAGAAAAATTCACAAGAATCGAAGTTGGTGGAGAAAATCCAAAAGATGAACGCGTTCTTGGAATTATTTACAATACCACCATGGAGACTTTCACAATGATGAAGCCATTCATCGGAGTCGATCTTGTCTTGAACGGAGAAAATACTCCCGAGTATGTGATGGCGGCGGGGAAGAGTGTCCGTGTCGATGTTCTTTGGAAGAATAATAACCCTACTGCAATTAACGATGTTGTTTTCGAGGTAACCTTGAAGGGGGAGGCGCTCAACAGAAGTTCGATATATACGTCAGGGGGAGGATTTTACCGATCAATTGATAATACTGTTGTTTGGGGAAAAGAAGAAACCCCTGAACTAGCAATAGTCGAACCAGGGGCAAAAGGCATTCTTACTTTCAATTTTTCACCAGTAATGCTTGGGGTTGATGTTAGTCGCGTAATAAAAAATCCACAAATTGTTCTTGAGGTCAGAGCGCGCGCGAAACGAACTTCTGAAGCAAATGTTCCAGAAGAAGTCTCAAGCTTCGCGACACGAAAGGTAAAAATTGAGACAGACCTACGCCTTTCTGTGCGCGGTCTCTATTATAGTGGACCGTTCAAGAATAGTGGCCCACTTCCTCCGCGTGCAGAAAAAGAGACGACCTACACTGTGGTGTGGACTGCGCGAAATGCATCAAATAGCATATCGGGGGCAAGTGTGAGGACCACGCTTCCCGTATATGTTAAATGGCTTGGAATCATTTCTCCCCAAGGGGAAGATATTTCGTATGACGCGCAAAATGGAGAAGTTGTATGGAACATTGGAAGGATGCCGGCAGGCGGGACACGAGAGGCCGCATTTCAAATTGCTCTTCTGCCAAGTCTAAGTCAGGTTGGTCAATATCCCGATTTGACGCGAGAAAGTGTGATTTATGGAACCGATGATTTTACAAAGACATCAGTAGGTTCGAAACAGTCAGCGATACGAACAGTGCTTCGTTCAGACCCAAAATTTGTTCAAGGGGAAGGTGCTGTGGTAGAGTAATGAATACAAGTGTGTGGGCGAAATTTTATCTGAAAATTTCGCCCACACACTACAAACCTTATGACAGAAAAGAAAATATACCCGCCCGACATCATGGAGAAGCTCGTCTCGCTCGCAAAGCGTCGTGGTTTTATCTATCAAGGCTCGGAGATTTATGGGGGACTTGCGGGAACATACGACTACGGACCATTTGGCGTTGCACTCAAAAACAATATCAAGAACCTTTGGTGGAAAATGTTTGTCGACAGTCGTGATGATATGTACGGCATGGACGCTGCAATCCTAATGAACGGTCGTGTGTGGGAGACTACTGGACATGTCGCGGGATTTTCGGACCCTCTCGTTGAGTGCACAAAATGCAAAAAACGCTTCCGCGCCGACCAACTTGCTGACCGCACGAAATGCCCAGAGTGCGACGCCCCACTTGGGCCCGAGCGCCAGTTCAACATGATGCTCTCGACGCGCGTGGGTGCGATGGAGGATTCATCTGCAATCTCATATCTTCGCCCGGAGACCGCACAGGGAATGTTCGTCAATTTCAAAAATGTAATCGACTCGCTCCATCCAAAGATGCCATTTGGTATGGCGCAGGTGGGCAAGGCATTTAGAAATGAGATTACGCCACGCGATTTCATATTTCGTGTGCGTGAACTTGAGCAAATGGAGATTGAATATTTTGTACGTGAAGCAGACTGGAAAGAGGCTTTTGAAGAATGGCGCAAAGCAATGAATGCATGGATTGACCTCGTGGGTATTGACCATGCGCATACGCATGAAGTAGAAATAGGGGAAAGCGACCGCGCGCATTATTCCAAGCGCACAATTGATTTTGAATTTGAATATCCATTCGGACAGAAAGAATTATACGGTCTTGCGTATCGCACAGACTTTGACTTGAAACGCCACGCAGAGGCAAGCAAGGTTGACCTCTCGTACTTTGACGAGGAGAAAACAGAACGTTTCGTTCCGCACGTCATTGAACCTTCGTTTGGCCTCGACCGCACGATTATCGCCGTGCTTCTTTCTGCATACACCGAGGACAATATGGGGGACGCACCACGCGCATATTTAAAACTTCATCCTCGCGTTGCGCCAATCAAAGCAGCTGTATCACCGCTCCTCAAGAATAAACCCGAGCTTGTTGCAAAAGCGCGCGAGGTATACACAGCGCTAAAAAAAGAAATTCCACAGATCATGTGGGATGATAACGGAAACATCGGCAAACGTTATCGAAGACAAGATGAGATTGGTACACCGTTTTGCATCGTCATAGACTTCGATACGCTTGGTGAAACTCCTGAGCATAAAGACACAGTAACTCTTCGCGACCGCGATACTGGGGAGCAAAAAAGAATCGCGATTAGCGATTTGACAAATCATATAAAAAGTGCGATTGTGTAGTTAGGAATATTCATCTTGTAACTTAAAAAAAGGGGGTGTCATGTTGCACAATCCATGGTTAATTCATTTGGCTTTAGGATTCTTTTTTTCCTACGGGGCAGTGCAAATTTTTGTGAACTCAAAAGTAACAGCATCTTTTGGGGCAATTTTTGGAGCTGTCTTTTTGCTCTCATCTGCTCACTACGCAAGTCTCAATTAAGGGAGAAAGAATGATGAGCGTGACAATGATACCAATAGTACTTACAGTTGTTCTTTTGTGGACGATAGCACTTGCGTTTCGTCATAAAGAAATAGGGGCAGTATTCTCGGCTTCTTTTCTTACGACCATGACCATAGCAAGCGGTCTCGTCGAGGCTGGTATTATTTGACGGCAATAAGATTTATATAAACCGGCACTCTCGCGAGGCCGGTTTTTCTTTTGGGTGTTTGGTGTGCTAGACTGACTTTATGAAATTCAAGAAAAAAGTATTGGCAAATGGACTACGTGTCATCACGATACCGATGGCGGACAATCCCACGGTGACAGTTCTCGTGCTTGTCGAAACTGGTTCAAAATACGAAAAGAAAGAGAAGAACGGAATCTCTCATTTTCTTGAGCACATGTGTTTCAAAGGCACTACAAATCGCCCGAATACCAGCGACCTTTCAAAAGAGCTTGATGGGCTTGGGTGCGAATTCAATGCTTTCACTGGACAAGAGTACACGGGTTATTATGCAAAAGGAAAATCAGCTGATTTTCCAAAACTTCTCGACATTCTCGCAGACCTTTATTTAAATCCGCTTCTCAAGCAAGAGGAAATAGAAAAAGAGAAGGGTGTAATCGTAGATGAAATAAATATGTATGACGACCGTCCTATGCAAAAGATTCACGAAGTGTGGATGAAGCTTCTCTACGGCGACCAAGGCGCTGGATGGTCTGTAATGGGAGAGCGTGATGTCGTCCGCGCGATGACACGCAAAGATTTTGTCGAATATCGCAAAGCACACTACGTTGCAGAAGCGACGACTGTAATTATTGCAGGCAACATAGACTCACAGGATTCATTCAAAGAAGTTATAAAAAAATTCAAGGATATCTCGGAGAGTAAGAAAAAAGGAAAAAAGAAAACGAGTGTTTCGCAAACAAGCCCACAAGTTGCGATAGAGTTTAAACAGACCGACCAGACGCACTTTATTCTAGGAGTGCGTTCATTTCCCGTTTATGATGAGAAAAACTCAATACTTACCGTGCTCGGCGGAATCCTCGGAAGTGGTATGTCTTCGCGTCTCTTTAGAAAACTCCGCGACGAAATGGGGGTGGGGTATTATGTGCATGCGGGAAATAGTGCATCAAGCGACACAGGGTACTTTGCCATTTCCGCAGGTGTGGCGAACGACCGACTCGACGAAGTGATTAAGGCGGTCATGCACGAGTTGGAAATTTTAAAACACGACCTCGTATCAGAAGAAGAGCTCACAAAAGTCAAAGAACACCTCATCGGTATGATGTACCTCGGGCTTGAGTCTTCGGATGACCTTGCGGAGTACTATGGCATACAGGAGATCATGCGTCGTGACTTGCGCACACCAGAGGAAAAAGAGAAACGAGTGCGCGCGATAACTGCAGAAGATGTGCGCATGATGGCGCGTAAAATTTTTGTAGAAAAAAATCTCAACCTCGCGCTCATTGGTCCGCGCAAGGACGAGGAGAAGCTTAAGGGTCTACTTAAGTTAGTGTAGGATTTTTGCCAATCGGGCTCAGAAAGTGTACTATGATGATATGAAAAGCCCTGAAAATAGAACAATAATCTCTGTTAGTACCGGCACTTTTGTCCGCGCGCTCCTCATTCTCGCCGGCTTTTGGGTGCTTTGGACACTGCACGACCTTGTGTTGGTCATCATCACCGCTGTTGTGCTTGCCTCCTCAATTGAGCCGGCGGTAAAATGGCTCGGCAAATATCGCATTCATCGCATCCCCGCGGTGCTCTCGGTTTATATTGCTCTTGCAAGTTTGATTGTAGGCATGTTCTACGCATTCGTGCCTCCGCTTGTGAACGAACTCGTTCAATTTTCACAGCAGATTCCAAGCGTGGCAAAGGAGCTTAGTGTGAAGAGTCTTGTGGGGGAAGGAAGCGTGCTTAAGGCGGGAGAGACATTGGTCGAAGAGGTGAAAAGCGGAGCTTCAATTCGTGATATTTATACTGCGCTCAATAATTTTACGGATGGATCACAAGGAATACTCGGCACAGCAGGCGCGATATTTGGCGGAATTTTCAGTTTCATTCTCATTGTTGTTTTGTCGTTTTACTTTGCTATGCAGGAACGTGGAATAGAAAATTTTTTGAGGATTGTTATCCCTTCAAGCAAAGAGGAATACGCTATCGATCTTTGGAACCGTTCAAGAGAGAAAATAGGCAAATGGATGCAAGGACAGCTTCTTCTTGGAGTACTCATCTTCGTACTCGTCTATCTAGGGCTCACTATTTTCGGTATCCCTTACGCGCTCGTTTTGGCGCTCCTTGCGGGCGTGATGGAAATTATTCCTGTGTTTGGACCTATTATCGCAGCAATCCCCGGCGTGTTCATAGCGTTTGGAGCGGGCGGTATGACACTTGCCCTTATTATCGCTGGGTTCTATCTCCTCGTTCAACAGTTTGAAAGTAACCTTATTTACCCACTCGTCGTACGAAAAGTCGTTGGTGTGCCACCGATTCTTGTCATCCTTGCCCTCATTGTCGGGTTCGAGCTCGCGGGATTTTTGGGAATACTTATTTCAGTTCCCGTCGCCGCTGCAATCATGGAATTTGTTGATGATATTGAGAAAAAGAGAGTGCAGAAAAACGGAAATGTGTAGTGTTGTTTAATATAATATGGAACAAAAAAAATTCTACATCACAACGCCGATATTTTATGCTAACGGAGAGCTTCATATGGGGCACACGTATACGCTGGTCTTGGCGGATATTTTGGCACGCTATCATCGTGAGATAGGAGAAAAAACTTTTTTTCTTACGGGTTCGGACGAACACGGCGACAAGATTGTCAGAGCCGCAAAAAAAGAAGACCTTGATCCTCAAATATTTGTCGATGATAAAGTCTTTTTGTTTAAAGACCTCATGGAGAAGCTTAATATTTCAAACGATTATTTTATTCGCACGAGCGACCAAGAACGTCACTGGCCTGGTGCGATGAAACTTTGGCAAGCGCTTGTGGACGCTGGAGACATTTATAAGTCTACATACAACGGGCTCTATTGCGTAGGGTGCGAGGCATTTATCACTGAGAAGGAACTTGTAGATGGCAAGTGCCCGCTACATGATGCGAAGCCAGAAACTATCTCCGAGGAAAATTATTTTTTCAAACTTTCCAAATATTCGACCGAGCTCAGACGTCTCCTTGAAGATAAATTGCTCAAAATAACTCCTGAGAATAAAGCGAATGAGCTACTTTCTTTTTTTCTTGAAGAGGGGAGAGAGGCAACCTTATCTGACGTGAGTATTTCGCGCCCCAGAAGAGATGTTTCGTGGGGAATTCCCGTCCCAAACGATCCTGAACAACTCATGTATGTATGGTGCGACGCACTTTCGAACTATATTTCGGCGCTTGGATACGGAAGCAATAACGATACTGACTTCAGTACTTTTTGGCCTGCGGACGTTCAAGTAATGGGCAAAGATATCATTCGATTCCACGGTCTTCTTTGGCCAGCGCTCCTTCTTTCTGCGAAGCTTCCGCTTCCGAAAGAACTCCTTGTTCATGGTTTTGTAAATTCAGGTGGAAAAAAAATGTCAAAATCACTTGGCAATGTTCTCGACCCAAAAGAATTTATTGATGAATACGGCGTTGATGCGCTTCGTTCCTATCTTGCGCGCGAAGTGAAACCAACTGAGGATTGGGATCTTACACGCGAGAAATTCAAAGAGGTTTATAATGCGAATCTTGCAAATGGACTTGGTAACCTTGTTTCGCGTACGCTTAAAATGGCAGAACAATATTTTGATGGGCACCTGATTGGCAAGGCTTCAAGCGTTCCACCGCTCCGTACGCATATCAGTGCAATCGCTGAAGTAGGCGATCTTGAAGGGCTTAATATTCCGTATGTTGCAACGAATGACATTCTCCCTCGCTATCATGCGCACATGCATGCACATGAGATCAACAAAGCATCAGACGTCATTTGGGAATTCATTTCACACCTTGATCAATTTATTACTGATTATGAACCGTTCAAGCTTGTGAAGACCGACAGAGAAAAGACAGAACAGATTATATGGGGACTATTGTATGGATTAGATGAAATCATCAAAATGATAACACCCATAATGCCCGAAACGGCGCAAAAAATAAGAGCATTGATCGGCACGCCAGTTCTGGATGAAGAACAGCGAGGAATGGTATTTGATGTCAAAACACCAATGGAGCCTCTCTTTATGCGCAAATAATTTTTCAGTATAATAATGCGAAATTTTTAATATGGTTCCAAAATTCTTCGACATACACGCCCACGTGAATGATTCTCAGTACGATGGCGACAGGGAGTCGGTTCTTCTTCGCACGAAGGAGCACCTCGTGTGGTCGATACAGGTGGGAACTGACCACAAAACTTCACAAAGTGCGGTGGCAATGGCGACGCTTGCCGACACGGGCGTTTACGCGTCGATTGGTGTGCATCCGATAGATGATCGGAACGAGCGATTTGTTAAAGAATTTTTTGAAGAACTTATAAAAGGCAAAAACATTGTTGCAATTGGGGAATGTGGTTTGGATTATTCTCGTCTCAAGGAAGTGTCCGATATTGCGTTTGAAAAAAATCGTCAACGAGAACTTTTTGAACAACAAATTGATTTTGCAATCAGTCACGACCTTCCGCTCATGATACATTGTCGCGACAGTGACAAGGCGCTTGCGGATGCTCATCGGGATATCCTCACAATACTTTCAGTGCGAAAAGAAAAATGTGGTGACCTCCTTCGCGGAAACATTCATTTTTTTTCACAGACGATCGCGATCGCTCGAGAGTACTTCGCCCTTGATTTTAAGATTTCGTTTACGGGCGTCATTACTTTTACGCATGAATACGACGAAGTGATTCGACTCTCACCGCTTGAACGTATCATGTCAGAGACGGATTGTCCGTATGTTACGCCCGTACCTCATCGTGGGAAACGCAATGAACCCATTTTTGTTGAAGAAGTGGTAAAAAAGATTGCCGAAATTCGAAACGAAGATTTCGAAACGGTAAGGGAAGCGCTTGTTCAGAATGCATTGCGTACGTTCCGCATCAGCATTTAAAGAAGTTGCCCTTTTTGACTAAGATGGTTTTTTCTGTT
Source organism: Patescibacteria group bacterium (assembly GCA_038061275.1). Classification (GTDB taxonomy): domain Bacteria; phylum Patescibacteriota; class Minisyncoccia; order Phycocordibacterales; family UBA1550; genus UBA1550. The sequence goes on along the minus strand of JBBTZQ010000015.1, from coordinate 13,925 downwards.
AGGATACACTTCATTACTAGGTTAAGGGGTTCGCCCCATTGAAAATATGAATCATAAAGAACACACGGAGCCTCGCGTTTATGAGCTAGGCTACCATCTTGTACCGACGGTTTCTGAGGAGCAGATCCCAGGAATCTCGGGCGCCGTGCGTGGTATGATCGAGAAGAATTCCAAAGAAGTTATTTCTGAGGAGCTTCCCGTATTCATCGACCTCGCGTATCAGGTTATTAAAACCGTCGAACATAAAAATAAACGTTTCGACGAAGCGTATTTTGGGTGGATTAAATTTGAAGGATCGCCAGAAGGAATTGCAGTAATCGAAGAAGGTCTCAAGAATAACGAGAACGTTCTCCGTTACATTATCGTTAAAACTCTCCGCGAGAGCACATACCTCTCAAAGAAATTTCCTTCATCAAACGCAAAGAATCGTGAAGAAAATATAGCACCAGAAGAAGTAGTTGTGGCAGGAGAGATTGCACCCGCTTTAAAGGCAGCATCAAGTGAGCCTGAAGTTACCACTGATGAAGAGCTGGACAAGGTTATTGGGAAGCTGGTATCATAATCATATGTATATCAATAAAGCAATGGTGTATGGGAATCTGACGCGCGACCCAGAGCTCAAGGCTCTTCCGTCGGGTATTAAGGTTACGAGCTTTAGTCTTGCCACGAACCGTGTATGGAAAGATAAAACTGGAACACGTCAAGAGACGGCTGATTATCACAATATTGTGCTTTTTGGAAAACTTGCCGAGCTTGCGGCTCAGTATCTCAAGAAAGGCTCGTCGGTCTTCATTGAAGGACGCATGCAAACACGAAGTTGGGACGACCCATCGGGAGCTGGTAAAAAGTACCGCACGGAGGTTATTGGAGACACAATGCAGTTTGGTCCGAGGAGTACAGGAACATCAGCGGGAGGTGAGTATGGCTCAAGCGCAAAACCCGCAAACAATAAGAGTTCAACGCAATCATCCGCGCAAGAACAGCTCGAAACTATCGAGTATCCAGAGGAAGACATTAGTCCTGACGATATTCCATTTTAATCACCAATAAAACTATTATGAAAAACAATACACAACAATGCTATTTTTCGGCAAACAATGTGAAGCTGATTGACTACAAGGATACTGAGATCTTGAAGAAATTCTTGACTCCGCATGCTCGTATGATTGCAGGAAAGCGCACAGGAATCTGCGCAAAACACCAGCGTCAGCTTGCGTCCGCAGTAAAACGCGCGCGTTTTATGGCACTTCTCCCGTTCGTAGCGAAATAGAAACACAGCAGATAAAAAGGACAAAATACAAAGGACCGCCACTAGGGCGGTCCTTTGTATTTTGTGCCCTGTTTGCTCAAAAGTTTCTATTTCTTATCGACTCGCTCAGTATATTCGCCCGTTTCAGTGTTAACGCGAATAAGGTCACCTTCGTTGATGAACAATGGTGTCATGACGGTCGCACCAGTCTCAAGAACCACTTGCTTGGTTCCTCCAGAAACAGTATTTCCGCGAACAGCTGGAGCTGCCTCTTTGACGAGAAGGTCGACTTTGATAGGCATGCGAGCGCCGATGATCTTATCATCGAAGACAAGCGCGTCGACAATGGTATTTGGCTTAAGGAACCCTTCCTTGCCCTCAAGGATAGAACTTTTTAAAGTAAATCGATCTGAAGGGTCTTTCGCGTCGCAAAACCAAATTTCACCCTTAGCGGAATAAAGATACTTAATTGCCTTTGTTTCGATATCAGCTTCGTGAACCTTTTCTGACATATGAAAGGGCTGTTCGACGATACGACCAGTCACGAGATGACGGAGCTTGGTCTGATTACATGGCTTTCGCGCCTGCTTGCGAGAAACATGGGAAGCCACTACTTCGTAGGGCTCTCCTTGAAAAACGATGAACTTTTTGACGGTAATTTCATTATAATCAAGCATAATGAATATTATCCTACTCTAAAAACTACGAAAAGTCGAGGACGTGACGCGCCCCATTATTACGGGTGATTACTCAATCTCCTTTAGTTTTGCCCGGATGTCTTTGAGGATAGCTCCGCGAACCGCTTTGTTCTCCTTGTCGGCGAGAAAGGTGCATGCGGAGTCATACCCACGGCCGATCTTTGTGTCGCCATATGAGTACGACGAACCCGACTTTTGAAGAATTTCAAACTTTTCACCAAGGGTGAGCATTTCGCCTTCTTGTGAAATGCCGTGTCCGTGCATGAGGTCGAACTCAGCTTGCTTGAATGGTGCCGCAACTTTATTCTTCACGACCTTCACCCGCGTGCGACTTCCCACAACCTCATCACCTTTCTTTATCTGCGCGATACGACGGATATCGAGACGAACAGATGTATAGAATTTGAGCGCCTTGCCTCCGGGTGTAGTTTCGGGATTGCCAAACATGACGCCGATTTGCATACGAATCTGGTTGATGAAGATGACGATCGTTTTAGATTTGTCGACGATAGAGGTGAGCTTGCGGAGAGCCTGAGACATGAGGCGTGCCTGTTTGCCGACATGGTGTGCGCCCATGTCACCCTCGATCTCGTCTTTGGGCGTAAGTGCCGCGACCGAGTCGATGACGATGACATCAATTTTCCCAGAACGCACGAGACTTTCGCAGATTTCTAATGCCTGTTCTCCTGTGTCGGGTTGAGAAATGAGGAGTTCGTCAATATTCACGCCGAGCTTGCGGGCGTAATCAGGATCCATCGCATGTTCCGCATCAATGAATGCACAAATACCCCCTTTCTTTTGTGCTTCCGCGACAACATGAAGGGTGAGGGTGGTTTTACCCGATGACTCTGGTCCAAAGATTTCGACGATACGTCCACGGGGAAGCCCACCGACGCCGAGCGCATAATCAAGACCTATCGAACCCGTAGGAATTGCATCAATGCCGACCTTAGGCTTGTCGCCAAGCTTCATGATCGAGCCTTCTCCGAATTTTGCTTGTATCGCCTTAATGGTATCTTCGATGTTTGCCCCGCTTGTTTTTGGTTCCTTTACTGTTTTTTTTAATGCCATGGTAATTATGTATTATGGTAATGTCTCTGCACTGGATGTTGTTGCGCTCATGTCGCTTGAAGATTCTACTTGGGGAGTACTAGTTCCTATTTTTTGTTTCGGTCCCATTGTCGGCAAGAATACAATTTCAATCCGCTTTTCCACGACACGATGATAACGGTCCTCGGCTTTGAGATTTATTATATTATACCTGTCCGCAAGGAGCAATGATTCTGAAAAGTTGCCCTTAAGGTCAAGCGTCGTGCTCGCATCATTCAGAGTGAAGACGCTTGTGTGAATAGCACGTCCCGAAATAACGATGAGGGGAGTTGTTGTAGAGAATCCGGTTTCGGGCGAAGTAATCTCAATGCGCGGGCCACGAATAAAATCCTCGAGCACAAAATACGAATAACCGATGATAATACTGATGCCGAGCGCTGAGAGTGCTAGTTTTATTATTTTTCTTGATTCCATATAAAGAGGGTAGGGAGATGAAATGAAAAAGCGCTTTCAAGGTTACACCAGCCCTCCCGTTTCGTCGCCCGCTTTCACGAGGACTGTGCGAGGTTTTGCGCCGTCACCGGGGCCGATGACACTTCGTTCTTCAAGCATGTCCATGAGTCGCGCCGCGCGCGCATACCCGACCTTAAGACGTCTCTGTAGGTAAGAAGTTGAAGCTTTTCCTGCTTCGATGACAATAGCGCGCGCGTCTTCATAGAGTTCGTCATCGCTATCGCCGTCACCTCCATCTTCAAACGAGGATTCGAAGAGGGAGTCACGGTCCGTACTTACGGAACCAGTCGAAAAGTTAATCTCGTCAGGAACTTGGTCGGTACCGAGCGCGGTAAGGTACTTCACCACGGCCTTCACTTCACCCTCCGACATAAATGCTGATTGAATACGCACAGGCTTCGACATCTCGCCTGATATATAGAGCATGTCCCCTGCGCCGAGGAGCTTTTCTGCGCCTGATGCATCGAGGATAGTGCGTGAGTCGATTTGAGAAGACACTTGAAGGGCGATACGGGCTGGAATGTTAGCCTTGATGAGTCCCGTAATGACATTGACTGACGGACGTTGAGTACTCAAGATAAGGTGAATACCGACGGCACGGCTCATTTGAGCGAGACGCACGATAGCGCTCTCAAGCTCGCGCGGATATGCCTGCATGATATCGGCGAGCTCGTCGATGATGATCACGATATACGGCATCTTCTCAGGCATGTCTTCGGGGGTCTCTGTATCGGCAACCTTTTTGTTTTTTTGCGCAGCCTTGAGTGCAGGTTCGTAGATGGATTTGTGGTATGACGAAATATCGCGGACAGAATGTGATTCAAGTACATTATATCGTCGGTCCATTTCTTTTCCTGCCCACTTGAGCGCGAGGATAGCTTTCTTTGCTTCCGTGATGACGGGCGTCAATAGGTGAGGAATCTTATTGTAGAGAGTGAGTTCAACGCGTTTTGGGTCGATCATGATGAATCGCAAATTTCCCGGCCCGTTCCTATAGAGGAGAGAGTTTACGATAGCGTGAATTGTGACGGATTTTCCGGAACCGGTCGCGCCTGCAATCAAGACGTGAGGCATCTTGCCGAGGTCCGCAAAATAGAGCTTGCCCGATACGCCACGCCCGAGACCAAGGAGAAGATGTTTTGGAGAATTTTGATATTCCTCAGACGAAAAGAGTGTACGCATGCCGACGACAGTTTTGATAGAGTTAGGAACCTCGATACCGACGAGCGATTGTCCTGGAATCGGAGCCTCGATGCGGAGAGGGTGAGCGGCAAGCGCATAGGAGAGTTCGCTTTGAAGTCCGACGATGCGGGAGAGTTTCACTCCCTCAGCAGGCTTCAATGCATAACGCGTGACCGACGGACCGATAGATACTTCATCCATCTCAACAGTGATGCTGTACTGCCCGAGGGTGCGTTTGATAATCTGCGCATTTGCTTTGATGTCACCGACGCCAGGCTTGCCACGGTCAGCTTCGAGGTATGACAATGGTGGAGGAACGTAATCGCCAAAATTTTTTCCGAGCGACATTTCGTCTCCGAGCATCTCATCCTTCTTTTCTTTTATTTTTGCAACGACATCATTGAGGATAGGTTTTTTCTCGGATGGAATTTTTTCTTTTGATACACTCTCTTTGTTGTCGAGTTCAGCCACTTTGATATCCACATCATCAACCTCATCGTCAAATGCTTCTTCACCGCTCTTCTTTCTCCAGAAGAGAAGGGCGCCAAATTTCGGATGCGTATTGAACATTACGAGAAACGAAATCACTAAAAAGGCGACAAGAAAGATTGTCGCAACGTAGCTTTCAAAAAGAAAGACAAGGGGAGTGGATATCATCCAGCCAATGATGCCACCCACATTGTTGCCTGAAAAAAGATTAATGAGTCCGAGCGATGAAAAAAGAAATAGAATAGCGCCGAGGCTCGCAGTGATCGCGAGGTTCGGACGTGAATCGCGTAGGAAAGAAATACCAAGCAAAAAAAGGAGGACAGGGAGGATAAAATATCCTACACCGAGAAGATATCTGAATCCGTCGTACACACCTCCGCCCACCAGTCCCGCATATTCTTTGCCGAGAGGAGCAAGAGCAAGAAAGATACCGATGACGAAAAAAAGTATCGCAATCACGCTGTGGCGTGTTTTGTCAGACAGTCCGCCAAACAAAGAAAAAGTGTGATCGGAAGTGACATCCTTACGAGATGCTCGTTCATTCTTCTTAACTCTTTTTATATCTGAACTCTTACGCTCCTGTAATTCTTTCTTTGCCATGGGAATAATATGTATATTCTATCAGAAAAATACTAAAGACAGAAATAATTTCTCCCCCACCCTTGGACTGCCTAGGATTTAATTCTCCCCCACCTTTGGACTGCGCTTGAAAGGGTGGGGGAGAATTAAATCCCTCAAAGACACTAGGAAACATTGACTTCATATGAATGTCCGTTATATACTGGACGGAATAAAGAAAAGATAAAAGACACAGAATACGTTCAGTATAAAAGACAGTTAAAGGACATCAATCAATTAATCATGGACACTAAAAAAGACATCCAAAAAAGCTCTACAGGTATTGAGGGAGGGCGAACGTCGGGAGAGTCTTTTGGTGTTTCTGTCAGCAAGAAATCAGATCGGCTTGCGACCGCGCTCTATCTCGTAACAAGTTTTCTATCGGACATAGAACCACTGAAAAATAGATTAAGGACATTATCGCTCGTCCTTGTTCGAGAAGCATCTTATGTCCGATATGGGAGCACGACAACAGAAACAACTATTTTTGAGAATTTAAACGCAAACATTATTGAAACACTTTCACTTTTAGAACTCGCATTTATTTCAGGACTTATGTCTGAAATGAACTTTACAATATTAAAACGAGAATACAACTTACTCCACAGCAAAATTGAAATTAGACGTTCTTCTCGCGAGTCCCGCTCCGACACAATTCTTGGCGACAATTTTTTTAATACTCCCGCGCCTGTCTTTGCTAAGAATATTTCTGTCTTTGCGAGCGAAGCGAAGCAATCCAGAGTATCCGAGCTCGCCCAAATTCCTAAGGGACATTCTATCGGACACATCGAAGTGCCAATGTCCGATAGAAATACAAAAGGACACATCCACACACCCTCCGTCTTAGAACCAAGGTCGGGCCTTGCGCGTACTCGCGAAGACCCGACCTTTATGCATCCCTCCCGCACAACCACCGATATCGCAAGAGAGTCTCGCCACGCACGTATTTTGAAACTCGTAAAGGACAAACGAGAAGTTACCATAAAGGACATTGCAACTTATTTCCCAGAACTTTCAGAGAAGACGATTCAGCGTGAATTGGTAGGCTTCGTTGAAGCCGGTGTCCTAAAGAAATCCGGAGAACGTCGTTGGTCCCGTTATGCTCTCGCGTAGCACAAAGGTCTGACCTAGGGCACTCTCGAGAATTCCCCGACCGGACTTGGACTGCCCCTGAAAGACCGGTCGGGGAATCCCCACGCTCCAGATTTTCTTTCTTGATTTCCCAACTCATTTATGCTATACTTTTCGAGTGTGGCATACCTTCTGAGGAGAGCTTTTTAAAGGGCTTTCCACCGAGTTATCCACACCCATGCTTTGCAAGTTCGCTTGCAAAATATATAATGTATTTAAGTTCTGTGAGTAGAGCAATCTACGCACCGAATTTAGGCATACGGATATTGTTCATTCAATATCTAATTCGCAAGAACGCTCCCGTCAAACGGATAGAATGCAAACAGGGAGAAGAAGGTCATTGAAAATCTGTGAGTCGAAAAAATCGAACTATGCAAATAGCTCGATGCTATCGACGCACTTCATAGAAAGCATGTCTAAAAATAAAGGTATGCTTTCAGGTTCTCAATAGACCTTCGACCCTTGTGGTCGAGGCACTTCCGAATGACTGAAATTTACAGAATAGAAATCTATACCATCTCTAATAAAATGCTTCGCAGAGCATCGGGTAAATTTCTAGCGAGATGAAGAGAAAAATATTAGGCATATAAATATATGCTGAAGATTTTTCTCAAAGTCGTAGCAGAAATTTACCGATGACATGCGAACTGATTTTTTAGGAATGGTATCTACTACACCGTCATGCAAGAAACGAGTTCGCAAGAATTCGCTACATGCATAGCGGAGAAAATCACGTGAGCGATGATCAACATTATTAATTAACACCAGCTATAACAAAATGCTTCGCAGAGCATCGAGTTAAATTTCTAGTGAGACAAAGAGAAAAATATGAAGCATATAGATATATGCGGAAGATTTTTCTCAAAGTCGTAGCAGAAATTTACCGATGACATGCGAATTGATTTTTTAGAGATGGTGTTTAACTGCTCATCGTACACGTGCGCGTCACGTGTGGGATAAAACTCACCGCGTGGCATTAGACAATTTACAAACAATTATGACAAAAAAATCAATTGCAGGAATTGTTGCTTTGGTTGCAGGATTCGCATTTGTTGCTTCGGCAATGGCTGCTACCTACACCTTCTCGACTAACCTCAAAACGGGTTCAACCGGCGTAGATGTAAAAAATCTCCAGGTTGTTCTCAACATGACTGCTGATACTCAGGTATCATCAGTAGGCGCAGGTTCACCAGGAAACGAAACTTCATACTTCGGTAATGCTACCAAGAATGCAGTCATCAAGTTCCAGAACAAATACGCTTCTGACATTCTTGCCCCAGTAGGTTTGACCTCGGGAACAGGTTTCGTTGGTGCATCGACTCGCGCAAAGCTTAACGCTATGTCGGGTTCAACAACATCATCAACGACAACTTCAACCGTTCCAGGTTGTACTTCAACTTCAGGTTTCAGCTCAACAACTGGACAGAAGTGTGATGCTTCAACTACAACTTCAGCGACTCCTACAGGAGCAGGTGTTGCAGTTTCATCACCAGTACAGCCAGCTAATGGCCTAGCTATCAAGAACTCATCACGCGTTCCGTTCACCAAAATCGCCCTTACTGCAGGATCTTCGGATGTTGTAGTTAATGGTATTACGGTAGAGCGCACGGGTGCTGCAGTAGACTCGAACTTCTCAGGCATCGTTCTTATTGATGAGAACGGCACACAGTTCGATATTGCAAAGACTCTTGGCTCAACACACCAGGCTACCATCGGTGGCACATTTACCGTAAAGGCTGGCACAACCAAGATCCTTACAGTAGCTGGTAACATGAGTGCTATGACGAGTACTTCTGGACAGATTGCATCCCTTACTGTTGTTGCGGTTAATACCTCAGCAACTGTAACAGGCGCTCTTCCTATCACTGGTGCTTCACACACAACCAACAATACGCTTGTGATTGGTTTAGCAACAGGCGCTACGTCTTCATATGATCCAGGCACAACTGCAAACAAGGCAATCGGTACAACCGGTTACAAGTTTACAGCTGTCCGCATCACTGCTGATTCACAAGAAGATGTTCGTTTGAAATCAGCTCGTTTCTATCAGGCTGGTTCAGCTTCAGCAAGTGACCTTTCAAACGTAAAGATATACGTTGATGGCACCGCATACGAAGCTGTTTCTACCGACAGATACTACACAGCTAACTTCGGTTCAGGTATCGTGATCGCAAAAGGCCTTTCAAAGGACATTTGGATCTCAGGTGACATCACTGGTTCAAACTCATCTGGACGTACGATTGACTTCGACATCCAGAAGAACACAGACCTCTACGTTACAGGCGAGACCTACGCACAGGGAATCATTGTTGGTGGTACTATTACCACTGCAACCCCTGCGCTTCAAGGTAACGCCGTAACCGTAACAGGTGGTTCAATGACTTCAATCACTAAGGCAACGTCAGTAGCCGCACAGAACATTGCGCTTAACCTCGCAAGTCAGGTTCTCGGTGGTTACGAGACAGACCTTACTGGTGAGCCAATTTCGGTTCAGTCACACGTATTCCGTGTTAACTACAGCTCAGGTGCCGCTTCAACAAACCTTCTCACAAGCGTTTCGCTTTACAATGCGAGCGGTGCGGTTGTCGCAGGTCCTGTAGACGGTGTAGCAACAGCAGGAACAGAACAGACAGTAACATTCACTGACACCATTACATACCCAGTTGGAAAGAATATCTACACCCTCAAGGGTAAGATTCCTTCAACGGTATCTAACGGTGTTACCGTTACTGCTTCGTCAACACCTTCATCAAACTGGACAAGCGTAACAGGCCAGACAACAGGTAATACAATTACCCTTACGAACGGCGCATTTACGATGAACACGATGACGGTCAAGGCTGCAACTCTTGCAATCACTATGTCAACATCACCAGCAGCACAGTTTATTGTTGCAGGTGGTAATGGCGTAACATTTGCAAACATTCAGCTTGACGCATCACAGTCAGGGGAAGATGTTCGCTTCTCATCGCTCGCATTCACAAAGACGTCTTCAGCTACGACTTACAACGCTTTGACAGGATGTCAGCTCTTTGATGGCGCAACACCAGTCAACAGTGGTTCAAATGTGTTCAACCCAGCAGTAGCAACAACAGAGACGATCACATTTGATCAGACACTCACAGTTGCTAAGAACACGGTGAAGACACTTACACTCAAGTGTAATGTTTCATCGTCTGCAACAGGTACATACACATGGACAGTAGCTGCTGTTCCAACGATAACTGGTGTTACGTCAGGTACTTCGGTAACAACAGCAACAAACTCTGGAGTTGCAAGTGCAACCATGACCATTGGTCTTGGCTCACTTGTAGTTTCAACTGCACCTTCGGCTCCTTCGTACTCGATTGCAGCTGCAGGTTCGACAGGTGTTATTGCAAACGTTATTCGCTTCCGCGCTACGAACGAGGCAGTTAACCTCGCTCGTATCGGCCTTACTCTCGGTACAGTAACAGCATCAAGCTCACCTTCAGACCTTGTACAGGTTTCGATTTGGGACGCTGGTACACAGGTAGGTACAGCAGTATTCACAGGAGCAAACCGCGTAGCAACATCAACGTTGTCTACCGTAGTTGTTCTTCCAAAGGATGCTGACAAAGACCTTACCGTAAAGGTAGACTTCGCTCAGATCGGTTCAGGACAGACTGGTACTCAAGGTGCTCTTCTTACGATTGACAACAATGCAGGTACAGACGTAGGAGGTACGCAGGGTACAGGGGTTGGTTCGGGCACAACGATCAACGCATCAGGTTCGACTTCAGTAGCAGGCGTTCGCCTCTTCAAGTCGTTCCCAACCCTAGCGCTAGGTACACTTAGCTCGACAGGTGTTGCTGATGGTAAGCTTATCCGCTTCTCAGTAACAGCAAACGCAAACGGTGGAGTTGGTCTTGACCAATTCGGATTCACAGTTGCTACATCAACAGGTGTTGGTGTAACAAACATTAACCTCTTCGGTTACACAGATTCTGGTTATTCAGCAGGCATCTCAGGTTTCACATCTGGTCAAATCCAGACTGCAAACCTTGCTGCTTTGACGAGCGCTCAGGTAACGATTGACCCTGCTTCAGTAGTTAATGTTCCTGCAGGATCAACGTACTACTTCGAACTTCGTGGATCAGTTTCTGGTGTAATCGCAGGTTCGTCGATCACGACGACACTCTTGGGCAACTCAACATACCCTATACTCTCAACACTCATGGGTACGTCAACTGGTATCACAGCTAACGGAGGAAACACACTTGTATGGTCACCTAACGCAACAACAACATCAACCGCTGGTCACGTTGACTGGACGAACGGTTACGGAGTTGCAGGCTTGCCTTCAAGCGGTCTCATCCAGACACGTTCGAACTAGTCGGTTTACTAGAAACGAGACGAATCTCACGTAGGTCAATCTCCTGATTTGTAGAAAATTTCTCAATCGGATACGATTCAGCCGGAATCGTGTCGCGTATCGTCCATTAAGACGCGACGCTTCACGAAAAAGAGGTAAATCTCAATTCAACAAAAAGCCCCCGCTTTCGTAAGAAAGTCGGGGGCTTTTTGTACACCAAATAAGCTCCGCCCTTCGTTTTTACGAAGGGCGGAGCTTATTTATTTTATTTGGTGTATAATATATCGATATGATACGAAATATAGATTTATCGATTGGGGAATATTATCATATTTATAACCGTGGCACTGACAAGCGCACTATTTTCCTAAACCACCACGACTACAATCGTTTCAAGGCTCTTCTGTATGCCTGCAATAGTGCCACTCCTGTAGATATATCCAAACATTTTCGCGAAGGGCGGAGCTTCGTAGAAATTTTTGAGATTGACCGTGGAGAAACTTTAGTAGACATCATTGCTTATTGTCTTATGCCGAATCATTTTCATTTTTTGATCCGTGAGAGATCAGAAGGGGGTATTCAGAAGTTTATGATGAAGTTGTCCACTGGATATTCAATGTATTTTAATAATAAAAATAAGCGTACGGGCGCACTGTTCGAGAGCAGATTTAAGGCAAAACATGCTGATACTGATGAATATTTGAAGTATCTTCTTGCGTATATCCATCTGAATCCAGTGAAGATTATCGATCCTCTCTGGAAAGAGGAAGGCATTAAAGATAGGTTTGCAGCACAAGCCTATTTGAGGAGCTATGAACATTCAAGCTATCTTGATTATCAGGGAATTGCACGTCTCGAGACAAAGATTACCAACCGCGAAGCAGGTCCCGAATACTTTACCACAGTAAAAGACTTCGACGATTTCGTGAACGACTGGCTCACGTTTAAAGCTTAGTAACCAAATAAGCTCCGCCCTTCGTTTTTACGAAGGGCGGAGCTTATTTGAGTTATCCACAGGCGACGTTGTGCACGCGTGATACAATGGGGAAAGTTATGAAAAATCTAATCAAGATTTTGAAGTGGACGGCGATAGGGATATTCGCCGCCTTTATTTTATTGGTTATTGCGCGGATGCCATTTTTGTATCAGAAACAGAAAACAGAGGAGCAGGTTGCGAAAATACACGCAACGAAACTCACGATGGATGATGTGATGGGAAAGAATCTGCCACCAGACCCAGGCGCTGAGGCTGACAAAACTGTTGCAGGTATTGATGCAAACAGAAATGGTATTCGCGATGACGTGGAACTCGCAATCTTCAAAGAATATCCAGACTCTGCAAAGACGAGGGCGGTGCTTTTGCAATATGCGCTGGCGATGCAGATGGAAGTGACACAGCCGATAGTGAATAAGGAAACAGTGACTGAGGTGGTGATTGGGCAGGATAGGGCTGGCTCTTGTGTTGCCGACACCCTTGTTCCAAGAGAAAGTCCTGAATCTGCGAGAAGTGATGCTGATATGGAAAGGATCGATATATTTATTAATTTTGTTGAAGATAGACAATTAAATACCGATATACGGAAAAAGGCGAGCTCGGATTTCTATAAAAAATTAGGAAGTTATCACGCAGACAAGGAATGTGACATTAATCTTTCCGTGTTGCCAAACTAAAATGAAGTATTTTTTGATGACATGCAGAGTGGTTTTTGTAACAATTTTATTATCACCACTTCTTGTCTCTGCCCAAGCAAACAACAGCACTTGCTCAACAAAAGGATACACAATTACTACAATAAATGGTGTGTTTACTGGAGAAAAAGAAGCGGTTGCAAATAAGAAGACCCTTGCACTCAAGTTACCTCCTACGCACAATGGGGAACCTTTAACCGTAGATTACCTCCTCAATCCATCCCACATCGGTGGTATCGGCGATATCCTCATGTCCGCGTATCAAAAAACTTTCGAAAATGAAACCGTGAAAGGCTACGACCTCATTGAAATGTTGAATGATGCAAGTGCGAAAGTTAAAACTCAAAAGCTTCTTCTTGTTGCACATTCTCAGGGTAATTTTTATGCAAATAGTTTTTATGATACAGTTGCCGACAATGCCGGCGGGGTACCTGCTAAGTCAATTGGCATATACAGTATTGCAACTCCCGCAAACCACGTTGCAGGCGGAGGGAAGTGGCTGACTTCCGATACCGACAAAGTCATTTCAACATTTGTGGCGAGTGTGCCTTTCAAGAAGATAATGCCACCGAATATACACATCGAGTTGCAGTCCAGCGATGATTTTGCAGGTCATGGTTTTAGTGAGGTATATTTAAAATATAGTGCTCCGCAAATCGTAGCAGACATCCAGTCCTCTTTGGACAAATTGTCATCAGACACCGAGCGTCGCGAGGATATCTTGTGTATTGATTCACCAGAACTTTCCCTAGTGCACAAAACGCAAGGAATAGTCCTCTCTGTTGCTGACCCTGTTGCTACTGTGGGAGTAAAAACAGTTGCTACAACTGTAAAAACAGGAGTAATCGCTACCATCTGGACATATAATACGAGTATCACGATTGCAAAAGCCGTGGGAAATGCCGCTGTTGCGGTAGGCTCCACTGTTTATATGGGTGTGGCATCATTAATTAATGATACAGAAAGTTTTGCC
>JBBTZQ010000014.1:0-19387 GCA_038061275.1 Patescibacteria group bacterium | reverse complement strand
CCGGTACGGGAACAAACCAACTGATCAACTTTTCAAACTCTGCTTCAACAACACTTTTCACCGTGCTAGAAAATGGAAATGTGGGAATTGGAATAGTGAGCCCCACAAAGAAGCTTACTCTTTACGAAGGTACACCGTCGGCAACACAAGAAATCAGAATGGATGGTGACACGAACACAATACACCGTTTGGCATGGGATTTAGGAAATAAGTATCTTGAATATTCTCAAACGACAGGGAAGATTACACTTGCAAATGCTGGAGCTTCTGATTTTGTGATTACCAATACTGGAAATGTGGGGATTGGGACGACGAACCCAGGATCAAAATTAAATATTTTAGGGGCATCGGGTACAGACTCAGAAATACGACTTACTAGCACAAGTCCAAATTCAATTGGAACAATATCTTTTTATGAAAATACCGGAGCCGCGTGGAAAATAGATGGGCAAGGGACTGGAGCAAACGGTAATCTAGTTTTCACCGATGTTTATAATGCCAGAAATGTATTGACCTTAAAAAACAACGGCTATGTCGGCATCGGGACGACGAACCCAACCCTTGGGCCTCTCCAAATGGGTTCTGGTGCTTACGTCACCACGGGTGGCGTATGGACCAACGCTTCCGACCGAAATCTCAAAGAGAACTTTATGCCTCTTGATCCTCAGGTCATCCTCGGGAAAATACAAACACTCCCCATCATGCAGTGGAATTACAAAAATGAATCCGCTACCACAACGCACATCGGTCCCACCGCGCAAGACTTCTATGCCACCTTCGGCACAGGAGGAACAAGTGGCACCAGTACTATTTCTACCATTGACCCGAGCGGGATAGCGCTTCTTGGTATTCAAGCACTTGTTGCGAAAGTAGATATGCTTCAGAGTAAAATGAGTATACTATCTTCAAATATGGGGGCCTCAGTTTCAAGTGTGGCCTCAAGTATACCGGGTATATTTACATCACTATTGAGTGAGAAGCTCACCGTTGGCTCGCCAGACAAGAGAACAGGTGTCACTCTGTATGACGAAGTGAGTGGTATGCCATACTGCATATCTATTTCAAACGGCAATCAAAAGATTGTGTCGGGAGAATGTCAGGTCTACACACCGGCACCATTGCAATAACCTAGTATCTAATAATGTAGGAAACCCGACGTCCGTGTTGGAACTTTACAAAGGACGTCCTATGGGGTATACTTGTTACCAATGGCTTTCTGCTGTCTAAACAGCGGATTTTTTATTAACGACGTAGAGCGAGCAAAATACAAAAGTAATCTTTTATATTTTCGAGCCGAGGAGTTAATACAAGGGTAACCGCCGCTTTTATTTAAAAACCTTATATTATTTGACTATGGAGATTAGAAATATTGCAATTATCGCTCACGTTGACCACGGCAAGACAACCTTGACCGATGCTATCATGCGTCAGACAGGAATGACGAAAGAGGGGACGTCCATGGACTCAAATGCGCTTGAGCAAGAGCGTGGTATTACGATTTATTCCAAAAACACCTCAATATTTTATAAAGGAACAAAGATTAACATCGTAGACACTCCTGGTCACGCAGACTTCGGTTCTGAAGTTGAGCGCGTTCTCCGCGCTGTTGATACGGTGCTTCTCCTTGTCGACGCTCAGGAAGGCCCGATGCCCCAGACGCGTTTTGTTCTCAAAAAGTCGCTTGAGCTCGGCCTCAAGCCAATCGTGGTATTGAACAAAATTGATAAACCTGCTGCACGACCAAAAGAAGCTCATGATGAAATCTTCGAACTCTTCTTTGAGCTTGGTGCTACGGAAGAACAACTTGATTTCACTACGGTCTACGCTATCGGGCGTCAAGGTATCGCAAAGCGCACCCTTGATGAAGATTCAAAGGATCTTACCCCACTTCTTGATGTAGTATTGGAACAAGTACCCCCAGCAAAGGCAGACGTGAATGCTCCGCTTCGCATGCAACCGTTCAACCTCGGGTACGACAACTTCCTTGGCCGCCTTGCTATTGGACGCATCTATGAAGGCACGATTCATGCAGGAGAAAATGTCGTGATCAAAACGGCTGAAGGCGCTTCTCGTACTGGCCGCATCACGAAACTCTGCACCTATGAAGGAACGGTTCGCAAGGAAGTTGCCGAAGCAGTTGCGGGAGATATCGTCATGGTCGCAGGCCTTTCAGATATTTATATTGGCGAAACGATTTGTGTATCAGCAGACCAAGTTGCACTTCCTGCTATCAAGATTGACGAACCGACCATCTCTTTGAACTTTGTGGTGAACGACTCACCTTTTGCAGGACAAGAGGGGAAATTCGTTACGATTAGACAGATTCGCGAAAGACTAGAACGCGAGCTCGAGATGAACGTAGGTCTTCGTGTTGATTTTTCAGAGATGGACTCATTCAAAGTATTTGGACGTGGAGAACTTCATGTCTCGATTCTCCTTGAGAATATGCGTCGAGAAGGGTTCGAGCTTCAAGTGTCACAGCCTCAAGTTATTATCAAAGAAGAGAATGGTGTGAAGCTAGAGCCATACGAGGAGCTTATTATCGACGTTCCTACAGAGGCATCGGGTGTTGTTATTGAAAAGATAAACAAACGAAAGGGTATGATGACCAACATGAAAGAAGAAAACGGCATTACGCGCCTCACGTATGATATTCCTACACGCGGACTTCTCGGATATCGCGGACAGTTCATGGTAGATACAAAAGGAGAGGGAATTCTTTCGAGTCGTTTCGTAGATTTTCGTCCATATGCAGGAGAGATAAAGAAGCGTGAAGTAGGATCCATGATCTCGATGGCAACAGGGAAGGTTCTCGGCTTCTCACTTGCGAATCTTCAAGAGCGCGGAGTCTTATATGTTGGTGCTGGTACTGAAGTTTACGAGGGAATGATTATCGGAAACACTTCAAAGGGTGATGAGATGTCTGTTAATCCTACTAAAGGAAAGCAACTTACCAACATGCGAGCTTCAGGAACTGATGAGGCAATATCTTTGGTTCCTCCATTCGAAGTTACGATTGAGCGTGGACTTGAGCTCATGAACAGCGATGAATATTTGGAAATTACGCCGAAGTCTGTACGTTTGAGAAAAATCAAATTGTCCGAATCAGCACGCGCAAAAATGGGAAAGAAATAGAAATCAATATTTTTCTTAAGAATTCCAATAGCACGAAAAAAGCCTTAAGATAAGGCTTTTTTCGTGCTATTGACTTTTCCGCTCAATTTGGTATACTGTTTAAGTAAGAAGTTTTCATCTCAGTGCTTGCTTGATTCTAGGTAAGAGGGCGAGAGAAAAGGTCATCTTACACTAGAATTAAGCAATAATATAAATATGGCAAAGAAATTGTATGTAGGCGGTATCCCTTATTCAACCACAGAAGATGAGCTCAAGGCAGCTTTTGGAGAGAATGGAAAAGTTCTCTCAGCAACGATCATCATCGACAAGATGACAGGTCGCTCAAAAGGCTTCGGCTTCGTTGAAATGGAAAATGATGCTGATGCTGACAAGGCTGTCGAGGAGTGGAATGGAAAAGATTTCCAGGGTCGTTCACTGACCGTGAACGAAGCGCGTCCTCTCGAGGAGCGTGCTCCTCGTCGTGATTTTGGTGGTGACCGAGGTGGTGACCGTGGCAATCGCCGCATGGGCTAACCAGCCCATCGACCTAACAAAAAAACCCGCGTGAATGCGGGTTTTTTTGTTGCACTTTATTTTCTGCACATGGTATACTTGCAACAAGTTTACCTTGATGTTATTTAATAAATAATCATAAAATTCACATGAAAAAAATATTACTTGCTATTATTGTTTTAGCCATTATTCCCCAGGCTCTTTACGCGCAAACGACTGCCACAACAACGAGCACAAGTCCGGTTATCGTAGTCGTTTTTAAAAACCCAGGACTTGTTTCAGGCGATTTTTTCTATTTTGCTGACAGGTGGATCGAGGCGTTGAATGAATTCATCACTTTTAGAGAGGAATCAATAGCGAAGCTCGCACTCGAGCACGCACAGGAGCGAGCATCTGAAATTGCGGTTATTCTTAAAACTAAAGGAGCGTTGTCAGACGAAGTCAAAAACACGAAACAAGATTTTGATGATGATATAGAGAAGGCTTCAGAAATTCTCAAAGCCCAGGGTCGTGAGGAGAACAACGAAGACATTGAGCTTTCAAATAAAATGCTCAAGCAGGCGTACCGTGAATATCGCAAGAGCCTCAAGGAAACAGAAAAGAAACTCAACGAAGAATTTAGGGACGCTGTGGAACGGGGCGATAGTGGGCTGAAAGATGAGCTTGAAGAAAAGATAAAGAGAACAAAAGAAGAAAAGGATATTGTTCGCACGGATGGAGAATTGGAAGATGAGGACATAGACGAGGATGAAATGAAAGATGGAAACGAAGAAGATGATAATAACGCTTCAGAAATAGGGGATAAAAAGTCTGCGGAAGTGCATATTGAGAACGCAACACGTGCGCGCGAGCAGTTCATTGCGCTTGCAAAAGTTCAGGGCACGGAAGGATCTTTAGAGACTAAAAATATCCTCGCAACATTTGACACACTTCTCCTAAAAGCGAAGACCGCTCTTGTGGGAGGAGATATGGAAAACGCAAAAGAATATGCAAAGGATGCGACAAAGGTATTGGATGATGGGCGCGAGGATTTAAACAACAAGCAACTTGAGGATGATTTTTTCAAGGATAGGAGTGGGCGATAGTCTTGATTAGTGTCGTATCTCGGTGAATAATATGCGCCATAAATTTATAGAACCAACTGTGCGCAAGGCGACATATATTTTATTGGCGATAGTTCTCTTAAGCGGTACTTTTTACGGCGTTTTTAGTCGTGAGAATAAAAGCATTCACGGCAGTTTGGGGGGCGAAGAGCTCGTTCTCAAGATTGCTGACAATGAGGCGCTTCGAGCGCAAGGACTCTCAGGGTCGAGTCCTCTTTCGGAGCACGAAGGCATGTTATTTATTTTTCCACGTTCTGGGAATTATGGATTTTTTATGAAAGATATGCTTTACCCTATCGATATCATTTGGCTTGATGAGAAATATAGAATCGTGGGAGTAGAGGAGCGCGCGATGCCAGAATCGTACCCCAAAGTTTTTTATCCTGCATCGCCCGCAAGATACGTAGTGGAGTTGAGGGCAGGATTTTATTCAGACTACAATATTAATATGGGAGATGTTCTAAAAATGAGTAAATAACTTTACAATTAGAAAATTGTTTTTTATAATAGTAAAAGGCTCGAATGCTTATAAAAAAATAATTTTCTAATTTAATATTATGGCAAAAGGAAAAGATGCGCACAAGGAAGTTAAGAAGCCAAAAAAGGCAAAGGCTAAATAAATTCCATTAAAAAACCCTTGCAAAACAAGGGTTTTTTATGTTGACATTTTGTATTAAAGCATGCTTTAATATCCATGCCTGTATCAGGCAGTCGCTCCTGCGAAAGTAGGGGAGGAAAGTCCGAACACTCCCTCATGCAAATGAGGAGAAAGGTAGCGGGTAACGCCCGTCGAGAGCAATCTTAGAGGTGCGAGCAGAGACGCTCTGAGCGAAAGCGAAGAGCACCCCTTGTGGGTGAGCTCTTGTGGCAACACAGGAGGTGAAACGGCTAAATCCTTACTTGGGTGCAAGGCCGTGCCATGCGCAAGCGTGGAGTGCCGCTTGAGCGATACGGTAACGTATCGCCTAGATAAATGATTGTCACCCCTTGGGGTACAGAATTCGGCTTATCGATACAAGTATATGAAAAACCTCGGGTCACCCCGAGGTTTTTCTTTTTCTTTTTTTGCATAGAGTGTATCTTCCGAGTATACTCTTTAGTAATGGTAAAAAAACTGCTTTCGTTATTGCATCGTGAGTGGAGTGGCCTTCATGAAGCTGCCTTCCTCCTCGCTCTTTTCGCTATTTTTTCTCAGATTCTCGCACTTTTTAGAGATCGTCTGCTCGCGCATACGTTCGGCGCAGGGCAAACCCTCGACACCTACTATGCAGCATTTCGTATTCCCGATCTTGTTTTTGCGGGAGTTGCATCGTTCATGTCTGCAGTAGTTTTGATTCCAATTCTCATACGATATGCGAAAGACAATGATGCACGCGCTCAAAAATTTTTGAATGACGCATTTACAGTGTTTTTTACATTTTTGGTTATTGTCTGTGTCGGTATATTCATCGCGATGCCCGCACTCGTACAAGCGTTCTTTCCACATCTAGAAGGACAAGCTCAGTCAGACCTTATTATGATGACGCGTATCCTTATACTAAGCCCGATTCTTCTTGGGTTGTCGAACTTACTCAGTAGTGTTACGCAGATGTTGCATAAGTTCATTGCATTTGCGTTAGCGCCTGTTTTGTACAACATTGGAATTATTTTTGGCGCAATTTTCTTATACCCAGTATTCGGAATCGTTGGACTCGCATGGGGTGTTATTTTGGGCGCGTTCTTTCATTTTTTCATACATTTCTTCGTGAGTTACAGGCACGGATTTTCTCTTACGTTGTCGCTCGCACCGTCACTTCGAGATATTTGGGAGGTAATATACGTTTCTTTTCCACGCACTATTGGGCTCGTCGCGAATCAAATAGCACTTTTTGTTTTAATCATTTACGCAATGCAAATGGAGGCGGGATCTGTCACGGTGTTCAACTTTGCATTCAACTTGCAGTCGGTCCCGCTTGCAATCATCGGCATGAGCTATGCGACCGCAGCTTTTCCAACACTTTCAAAACATTTTGCTGGCGCTGATATAGAAAAATTCCTCGCACAAATATTATCTGCTACACGGCATATTGTGTTGTGGTCTCTCCCTATTTTAGTGCTCTTTATTGTGCTTCGTGCGCAGATTGTGAGAACAATACTTGGGTCAGGATCGTTCGATTGGACTGCAACAATTCTCACCGCGGCAACACTAGCGCTTTTTTCAGTGTCGATTATCGCTCAGTCAGTCGGTCTCCTCTTTATTCGAGGATTTTATGCTACAGGACAAAATAAAATTCCCCTCATTGCGAACTTGCTTTCTGCAGTGCTTATCGTGGTGAGTGGTTATGGTCTCGTGCACTGGTACGGAAGCTCGCAGTTTTTCCAGAATTTTATTTCGTCTCTTCTTCGTGTTGAAGATGTACGCGGTGCGGAAGTTTTGATGCTTCCTCTTGCATACTCGATTGGAATGGTATTTAATGTCGCACTGCTCATCTATTTCTTCAGAAGGCGCTTTGGGCGATTTTTGTCGCCCGTAAAGAATACGTTTACACAAGGATTGTTTGCGTCGCTCATGGCGGGGTTTGTTGCGTATGAATTTTTGGGGGTCCTCGGCATGTATCTCGATCTCAACACATTCTTGGGCATCTTCACGCAGGGTCTGGTAGCGGGAGTCGCTGGAATGCTCACATGGTGGCTTATTTTGGAACTTTTAGGGAGTGAAGAGATCAAAGAGACACGCACAGCACTTAAACGCAAATTTTGGAAAGCAGGAGCGGTCATGCCTGACAGGGAGGAGATATAAGAATGAATTAAGGAGACATCTAGAAAAAGCAACGATTTAATGCTAAGGTGGGGAAGTTATGGACCTCAAATTCATCCGCAATTTTTCTATCATTGCCCACATTGACCACGGCAAGTCTACGCTCGCCGATCGCATGCTCGAGGTTACGGGTACGGTCGAGGCACGCAAAATGAAGGAGCAGGTGCTCGACTCCATGGAGCTTGAGCGCGAGCGTGGTATTACCATCAAAATGCAACCCGTGCGCATGGAGCACACACATGAAGGAGCCAAGTACGTTTTGAATCTCATCGACACTCCAGGACACATCGATTTTTCATATGAGGTCTCACGCGCCATGAAGGCCGTCGAGGGAGCGATACTTCTTGTTGACGCGACACAAGGTGTGCAGGCGCAGACCCTCTCTGTGCTCGCCATGGCGCGTGAAGCGGGGCTTGTAATTATTCCCGCTGTAAGCAAGATTGACTCGCCGATAGCGCGCGCAGAAGAAGTGAAAGAAGAAGTCGCGACTCTCCTTGGTATTGACGCAGGCGAGATTCTTGAAGTATCGGGCAAGACAGGGCAAGGAGTACTTGAGATTTTAGCCGCGGTCATTGATAGAATCCCCGCGCCTATTTCGGACACTGGTGTGGCTGGAGGTTTTCGTGCACTTGTGTTTGATTTTGGATATTCGACCCATAAAGGCATCATCGTGTATGTGCGTGTTCTTGATGGCGAGGCAAGTAAAAATGATACACTCGTTTTTTCTCAAGCAAGCGAAAAGTTCGGAGCGCTTGGAGTCGGCATCTTTCATCCCGACATGAGGGACATGGAAACAATTTCCGCGGGAGAAATTGGATACATCCTGACGGGAATCAAAAAGCCCGGCATCGCATCGGTGGGCGATACTATCCTCTCACAGCGAAACCCATTGCCCGCGCTCCCCGGATATTTCAAACCTCGACCTGTCGTATGGGCATCGGTGTACCCAGAAAGCGCGGATGATTTCATTCTCCTCAAACAAGCGCTTGAAATTTTGCGTTTGTCGGACTCCTCACTTTCATTCGAAGAAGAAGTTTCAGGCGTTTTAGGGCGTGGATATCGTTGTGGCTTCCTCGGCATGCTCCATATGGAGATTATAAGCGAGCGCTTGCGTCGCGAATTCGACCTTGAGCTTATTGTCACAACACCTTCCATCACCTACGAAGTTGAGCTCCGTAACGGAAAACTCGAAACCATTTATTCTCCGCACCTTTTCCCTGATTATGGAAATACCAATAAGATATTTGAACCATGGGTCAAGGTGAAAATTATTACTCCACCTGAGTACGTGAGTCCTATCATGACGCTCCTCTACGAGCACGAGGCTGTTATCGGACACACCGAGCTCTTTGGAGACAACCGCACTGCAGTGGAACTTGAGATGCCACTCCGTGAGCTCATGCGTGATTTTTTTGATAATTTGAAGAGTGCGTCGTCGGGATTTGCATCACTCGCATATGAGATTATTGGACTTCGTGAAGCGGATGTTGCTCGTTTGGATATTCTTGTCGCAGAAGCGGTAGTTCCCGCGTTTTCCAAAGTGGTTTCAAGACGTCGTATTGAACATGAAGCAGAAGAGATGGTGGAAAAGCTCCAGGGGATTCTTCCACGACAACTTTTTTTGATCAAGATTCAAGGGGTAGGACTTGGTCGCATCATCTCATCACGTTCTTTGTCGGCAATGAAGAAAGATGTGACGGGATATCTTTACGGAGGAGACATTTCTCGCAAAAAGAAACTTTGGGAGAAGCAAAAGCGTGGGAAGAAAAAACTGAAGGCGCAGGGTACGGTTGATATTCCACATGAGGTATTTCTCAAAATGGTGCGGGGAGGAGAGAAATAAGCGGAAAGAAAAACGACAGAATACAAAGGACCGCCCTCAAGGGCGGTCCTTTGTATTCTGTCGTTTATCTACCAGTTTTTAACTATAGAGACCTGGAGCAGCGTAGAGAAGAACCATACTGACCGTAACCAGTATTCCAACGGCGATTCCTAGAGTCTTCCAGAGTTTTTTGTATTTTTCGTTGTACATATGATAAATCTTATATATTAGGTTGCTTGCTTTTCCCTCGGTTACCTGAGTATACTACAAGAGAAATGATACCATTTCAAGAGCGTAAAAAATTCCGCCAGATTATATATTCAAAGGCAAGCATTGCTGTCCTTCTCGTCTTTTCTGTGCTTATTGCGCATGGAGCATGGAAAGTTCATGAGAAAGCAATTATTGCAAAGGCTGAAAGCGGGGAAGCAGAACGGACTTTATCGGAGATGGAGAATCGTTCAAAAGAGCTAGAGGCAAGTCTTGTGAGGCTAAAAACAGACCGTGGAATAGAGGAAGAGGTGCGTCAAAAATTTGCGGTGGCGCGTCCCGGTGAGGAGGTTGTGGTGATTGTTGACGAAAATTCAAAAAAAAGCAAGAATGGTGAAGCCCTAGAAGAAAAAAGCTTTTGGGATAGTATCAAGTCTTTTTTTGGAAAAGAGTAGGGGATGTAAGAATAAAATATGCGGGTATCGTTCAGTGGTAGGATGACTGCTTCCCAAGCAGTAAACGGGAGTTCGATTCCCCCTACCCGCACTATAAAAAAATCCCCAATTGGGGATTTTTTTGTAGTGCGGGTAGAGCAAGCCAACTGCTTGGCTTGCGTGGGGAATCGAAAGCCGGAGCATGTCGCTCTGCGACAGCGAGGTGGGGTCGAGGGTACTTAGCGCACGAAAGGCGTAATCGCTTGAGTACGCTTAGTAACCCGTGGCCGATCCCCCTACCCGCACCACTTCACCCCTAGCACAAGCACCTCAAACATGGTAAAATAGCACGAACGGCAATTGGAGTTAATGACCTTTTCAGGTTGATCTCGCCGTCGTTATGCTGATATTAAGCCCATATTGCAGAACCAATTATTTCTCATACAATATCACTTTTTACTAACTCTAATCACTAATTATATGAAAACAGTAACAATCTATACAACGCCTTCATGTGGATATTGTAAAATGGCAAAAGAATTTTTTGCAGCAAACAATGTTCCCTTCACTGAATACAATGTCTCGACTGACCTTGAGAAAAGAAAAGAGATGGTTGAAAAGAGCGGACAGATGGGGGTACCAGTTATTTATATTGGCGATGAAATGACGGTTGGTTTTGACAAACCTCGACTCACACGACTCCTTGAGATTGCATAGTATCAATTAAAATAAAAAAATAAGAAGGGAGCTCAGAGCTCCCTTTAAGCTAGCCCTCGTAGTTCAATGGATAGAACAGATCCGTCCTAAGGATTAGATGTAGGTTCGATTCCCGCCGAGGGCCCACGCAAAACAAAGACCTCTCACGAGGTCTTTGTTTTGCGTGTGCCCGAGAGTAAGCCAACTGCTTGTCTTGCATGCGGGAATCGAAAGCCGGAGCATGTCGCTCTGCGACAGCGAGGCGGGGTCGCGAGTACTTATGAGCGTAGCGAATTAGTAACTCGTGACAGAGAGCGCCGAGGGCACAAAAAATACCCGCAAGGGTATTTTTTGTGCCCTCGGCGGGAATCGAACCGTAGGCCCACCATTTTAATAGTCGCTACGCTCCTTTAAAATGGATGGTCTCGACCAACGGGAGAGGCGTTCCCGCCGGAAAGTACCAAGCGGGATTTAAAAAGACCTGTGGATATCTCATTTGACATATCTAACCTTAATGGTAAAATAGTTTCGGGATAGTATTAATTCCCAGATTTAGTTTTTTGAACTTTACAGAGAAGGGGAAGTATCGTGAGTACAAAAGGAAAAGGTTGGAAGAGCAAATTCAAAGGCTTTGCCGAAAAACCGCGGACCAATATGTTGGTAAGCATTTCTAAGCTGAAGGCTTCAGCGGAAGAAAGCCACAAAAAATTCCACAGGCTTCTGCTCGGTTTCAGAAACAAAGGAGACATAATCCTAGAGGTCATTGCAATAAAAAGAACCTCAGATGGAACTGTCCACTACCTTTGCGAATTAGCAGTAGGCATTACGCTGCTTCGTGTCGCGTTGCCCGAAGGATATCTTTCACCGCTCGCCTGACATTTAGCGAGTCAATAAATATCCGGGGCCTAGCTTAAAAACTAGGCCTTTTTTATATCTAACGCTAACATTGATTTTTGGCATAAATCTGGTATATTACTTCGATGGATACCGATTCAAGAAAGTTAGATGAAGTTCTAGAGCTTACGCGTGAAAACAACAAAATGTTGCATTCAATGCGTCGCTCGCAACGTTTCAGCTCATTCTTTAGGCTTCTGTATTGGGCAATTATCCTTGGGTCGGTCTTTGGTGTTTACTACTACTTTCAGCCTACAATTAAAAAGTATATGAAGACGATGCAGACTTCTGTGGAGATTATTCAGAAGTTTGAGAATGTAGCTGGTACTGTTCCTACTGACGTGAATACTTTGAAAAATTTGATGGGGAGGTAGGAGATGTGAAAGTAAATATACTTTTGCTGAAAATATATGCCGGGGTAGCTCAGTTGGTTAGAGCATTCGCCTGAAGAGCGAGGGGTCGGCGGTTCGAATCTGCCCCCCGGCACCATAGCAAAAATCCGCAACTTAAGTTGCGGATTTTTGTTATGGTGCCGGGGGGGTGCCTTGTTATAAGACAAAGACCCTCCAAAAACAGATGAATATGGTTCAGTCCCGAGACAGGTCGAAAGCCCTTCAAAGTAATTAATACAAAAAGAGTAACTCGTTGAATTACTCTTTTTGTATTAATTACTTGCTTTATGGAATAATTTTAAGTACTCTTAGTTTTAATGAAACGATCAGCTAAAAAAGACCTTAGTCAGTACAAACTTTCTGATACAACAATTGATAAACTTGGATATTATGTATATCTCCTTTTGGATCCACGAATAAAAGAAAGTACTAAAAGTGTTTTTTATGTAGGTAAAGGATGTGGAAATAGGATTAATCACCACTTACTTGGTGCTGTTGAAGAAAAAACAAAAGAAACTGATAAGATAAAAACAATTAGAGAAATACATGCATCTGGAAAAGAAGTTGATTTAAAAATACTTCGTCATGGTCTCTCAGAAATAGAAGCATTTGAAATTGAGTGTGCAGTAATTGATTTGTTGGGAATTAAGAATCTCACCAACCTAGTAGCAGGTCATGACTCTGCCTTAAGAGGAATCAAACGACTCTCTGATTTAAAAATTGAATACGAGCCAGTTGATGCAGTTTTCACTGAACCAGTAGTACTTATTAATATCAACAAGAAATATTATCCAGAAATGTCAGTTGAAGAAATGTATGAAGCAACGCGTGGCAATTGGAAAATAGGAGAGCGTGCAAAGAAGATTGGTACAGTATGTGCAGTCTATCGTGGAATCATACGTGAAGTATTTGAGGTTACATCATGGAATCAATCAGAAGAAAAAGGAAGATTGTATTTTGAAGGTAAGGTCGCATCTAATTCTGTTCGAGATATGTATATTCACACATCTGTTTCTAAATTCTGGAAACAGGGAAGTCAAAATCCTATTAAATACGTTTAACAACTTTAGAAAGACAGATGTTTGTTATTGGTATATAATTGCGAACAAGTAACCTATGTCTATATACAAAATAACCAATAATAAAACTGAGCAACTTAATCTTAAAAGAGATGGATTTGGTAATGAATTTACACTTCGTGATTTTTTGTTATGGTATTTTATAGTGACCTAATCTTCACATTTTGAATCTTTCCTTTGTCTATTTTGGGAAGTTTAATTGTGAGGAGCCCATGTTTCTCTATTGCCTCAACATCATCGGCTTCTATCTCTGCAGGAAGGAGAATCGTACGAGAAAACGATCCCCAAAAAAGCTCTTGATAAAAGTAGTTTTCTGGAGAAATGTCTTTAGGAGCTTCACGCTTTCCCTTGATAGTCACCATGTCGCGTGTCACTGAAACACTAAGATTTTCCGATGGTACGCCTGCAACCATTGTTTGTATAACAACAAGGTCATTTGTTTGATACACATCTACTGTTAGCTCACCTTCAGTAGGTTCGCTAGTTTCCCATGATCCAGAAGAATCATTTCTTATTTCTGGAATGATTTCTTCTTCATAATCAGCTCCACGCCCCTTGAGAGAAATGGTTCCCGTAATTCGTTCAAAAAAAGATTGTTTCATATAGTAGTACAGGTGTCTTTATGGTCGTTGATTCCTTTGATTGTTCGAATCAAAATAATGATGATAATGATTGCGACCCAAAACTGAGCGAACGTAACAAACATATCAGGCACGCCCTGTGCTTCCATTATAGAGAAATTAAAGTATGTATGCAAGAGAGTTGCGATAATAAGGCCAATGGTAATTACGAGCACCTTGAGTGATTTAGAATAATAGAACGAAGCCGCAACTGCGATGCCGACAACTGCTGATGAAACGGTATGGAGGATTGTCGCTCCAATGAAGCGAAGATTTCCATCTAAAAGTGTTTGGGCTAAACCGCTATCAGTAAGATCTTTGAAAAGATAAAGTGCATTTTCCATCGCAGCAAATCCGAGCGCAACGGTGATAAGGTAAATAATCGCATCAATAGGTTCATCAAAATATTTACTTTGGAATGCTATAAGAAATATGGTCGCATATTTTGCGAATTCTTCAGTAAACGACCAAAGTATCAATTTTGTCATTTCTTCTGAGGGGGTGGTAAAGGACAATAAAGTGGCGATGTTTTGGAATTGTACAGATATCCAAGGAATCAAAGATAAGATTAGGTGCTGAACCGGCAAAACAAAATAGACAACTGCCATTCCTGCGATAAAAGAAAGTAAAACAAGACCACGGGGTTCAGGACATGCATTGTCTTGTCGATGCCAAAACCAAAGCCACACAAGAGCGGGGAGCACACCGCCTAAAAAAGCTATTGCATAGGGAGTAATATTTATAGCTGTTTCGGCCATGGTTCTATGATAAGAAGACTAGATGTAGTTTTTGGAAGCGTACTCCAGATTTCCTCTGTAATAAACGGCGTGAAGGGATGAAGCATTTTTGTCGTCGTTGAAAGGATGTTGAGAAGAAGCCATTCAGTAGAGCGCTTCGAATCCTCGTCCTCGCCTTGAATACGAGTCTTCATTTCCTCGATGATGATATCTGCGAAGGTATGCCAGAAATAATGATACAGTTCCTCCCCTGCAAGATGGAAACGAAAGTTGTCCATGTGAAGCGTCACACTCTTTATTGCCGCACCAAGCTCTTTCAATATTTCTTCATCACGTGGAGAAAGTTTTGGACGTGGCGTATCAAGCGTAGTGTCGCCAATATTTGAAAGTACAAAACGTGACGCATTCCACATTTTATTGCAGAAGTGTTTATATCCTTTTATCTTGTCTTCGACGAGAGAGAGGTCGTTCCCTGGCGTGCTACCGATGACGAGGCCCATGCGCAGTGCGTCAGCGCCGAATTTATCGGTCAAATCAATAGGGGAGACAACGTTGCCTTTGCTCTTCGACATTTTCTTTCCGTGTTTGTCATTAACCATACCGTGAAGGTACACTGTACGGAAAGGAACCTTACCTGTTAGGTAGAGTCCAAAAATTACCATGCGAGGAATCCATTTAAAGATAAGGTCGCGCCCTGTCTCCATAACGTCGGTGGGATAGAAACTTAAGTCTGATTTTTCCGGGTACCCCAAGGCTAAGAGAGGCCATTGTCCAGAAGAGAACCATGTATCGAATGTATCGGTCTCAATCGCTAAGGGCGCACCACAGGTAGGGCAAGGAGTGCCTTCTTTGTGTTCCGTATCAAGTGCTCCTAGATTACAGCTCTTGCAAATGAGTGCTGGAATTTGAATGCCCCATACAATCTGACGCGAGATGTTCCAGTCAATCGTATTGTCCATCCAGTACAAAAATATTTTTTCAAAATTGTCGGGTATGAATTTTATTTTTCCTTCTCGCACGCTGTCTGCAGCGAGCTTTGCGAGGGGCGCCATTTTTACAAACCATTGTGGCATAACGCGGGGCTCAATGGTTGTGTTGCATTTGTAACACGTTGGCACAGCGTGTGCGTAGTCTTCTATTTTTTCAATGAGGCCAAGAGCTTGAAGGTCCTCGACAACTTTTGTGCGTGCCTCTGCAATTTTCATTCCTGCATATTTGCCAGCTTTTTCATTTAGTTTGCCGAATTGATCAATGACCTCTACACGCGGTAGCTTGTGTGTCTCAGACATACGGAAGTCGTTGTGGTCGTGAGACGGTGTTATTTTGAGAGCGCCTGTTCCGAAAAGAGGGTCAACTTCTGCGTCACCTATGACGAGCAATGGAAGTGCTCCTTCAGGGTGCTGTACGGAAACTGTTTGCCCGATAAAAGATTTATATCTCTCGTCGGTTGGATTTACAGCGATAGCCACATCACCGAAGATAGTTTCAGGACGCACGGTTGCAACGACGAATGGCCCGTACTTTATGTAATAGAGTTTGTCATTTTTTTCGACGGTCTCGGTCTCAACATCAGAGAGTGATGTTTGATGTTTCGTGCACCAGTTCACGGTGCGGTACCCGCGGTAGACGAGGTTGTCACGGTAAAGTTTGCGGAATGTTTCTTGAACTTCAGATACAACATTAGGGTCAAGCGTAAATTTTTCACGCGACCAATCGCATGACGCGCCGAGAGCCTTCACATCGGCCTCCATATGTTTCTTGCTTTCAAGGGTAAACGCCATGATCTCATCATAGAGTTCTTTGCGATCCATCTTGAAGCGAGAGCGCCCTTCTTTTTCTAGCTTCTTTTCATAGACAACCTGCGTTTCAAATCCAGCATGATCTGCTCCAGGTACCCAAAGGGCACGCTTGCCTTGCATGCGCTGATATCGCGTCAGGATATCTTCAAGAGCAATCGTAAGAGCATGTCCTGCGTGTAGACGACCGTTAGCATTCGGCGGTGGCATAATGATTGTGAAAGGTTCTTTGTGGCGAGTAGGGAGATTGTCAGGGTTAAAAAACCCGCTATCTTCCCATAGCTTGTATATACGTCCTTCGGTCAAAGCCGGCTCGTAGGGTTTGTTCAATTTTTCAGGAATTTCAGCCATAGTAGGCTGATTTTATCATAGTTATCCAGTTAGATGAAGTGATTTTATAATTATAAAAAAATGTGATATGTTTTACTCGGAACGAACATTAAAAGGAGAACGATCTTGAAAGCAAAAAAGAAACGGAAAAGTTATGCTCCGCTCGTAGACAATAAATGTCAGTGTGGTGGAAAGGTAGTTAAAGAAGCGTGTGGGTGTTACCAAGGAAAATTCATATACAGAAATCCAGAGTGCGATAGATGTAAGCGTAGCTACCCGCAAGCAACAGATGCACCGTCTGTTGGAGAAGGCAGATTCCTCAAGCGTCTTAACGTACCCTTTTCGCTATAACATAAACCGCCAGAGAAGTTTCTGGCGGTTTAATTTTATTCTTGTTTCTTTTTTCTAAGTTCTGCAATCGTCGGTCTAGTGGATACGGCGAGACGCATCGTTCCGTCTGCGCGGATGGTTTGTTCGGTCTTACTTGAACGCATAAGCCCAACGACGCCGATCATGAGACCGTTGTCGGTGGATAGGTGATGGTCTGGGATAAACAGCGCGGTGCCAGGGAATTGTTCTTCCACAAGTTTTTTAAATGCTCCTCGAATTTTTTTGTTTGCAGTGACGCCTCCTCCGAGGATTATTCCATGAACACCATACTCCTCTGCGGCGGCACGAGTCTTCGCGACGAGAATCTCGGTCGCTGAATCTTCAAACTCTTTTGCAATCGACGCCTTGATTTCTTCTGTTAGCTCAGGGATTTTTTTTATAGTGTACAGTACTGCGGTCTTGAGCCCTGCAAACGAAAAATCATAGTCTCCTGATTTAAGCATAGGCCGTGGAAGCGGGTAGAGGGGGGGCGTATTCGGCGCGACTGTCTCGGCAAGTTTTGATATTTCTGGCCCTCCAGGATATGAGAGTCCGAGCATGCGCGCGACCTTGTCAAAGGCCTCGCCCACGGCGTCGTCGCGGGTTTGACCCAGTATTTCATAGGTTCCAGGATCTTTCACGAGGACGAGCTCTGTGTGCCCTCCAGAGATGAGAAGAGCGAGGGAAGGGTACTCTGGTAGTGAAAGCCCAAGGATTTTTTTACCGTTTTTTTCTGGCTTAGAGAAAAGAAGAGAAGCCATGATATGACCTTCCATATGATTCACAGGAATAACAGGAATACTCCAGAGTGAGCTGAGTGCCTGCGCTGTATTGATACCAACCCAGAGTGCTGGTTCAAGCCCAGGGCCTGATGTGACTGCGATAGCATCAATATTAGGTATCTCAATTGCAAGGAGCATTTTTTTAAATTGAACAAAAAGCTCAGGTTCTTTTATGAGAACTTTCACGAGCGTCTCTTCTTCAATCTCACTCAAGATTCTCGGAGTAGGTAGTTCTCTGGATAGTCCTGCCTCAGCGAGTGCTTGCATCATGAGAGGCATCATATTTTTTGCGTGTTCGCGCCTTGCGACAGCGGGAAAGACACCTCCATATTCTGCGTGAAGGCTTGCTTGTGACATAAGCACATCAGCGAGGACTGTTATTTCAGAAGTCGGAGACGTGCCGTCAAAAATACCATCGGTTTTCAAAATGGCAATACCGGTTTCGTCGCAACTTGATTCGATGGCTAGGATACGCATGGTGCGACTATATCAGAAAAATTAAATTCTGTCTTTGTATCGTTTTAAGAATTCTGGGAATTGTGAGTGAAGTGGAGAAGGTAAATTATCCAACGTAAACCAGCCGATTTCATCAAATTTATGAGGCTCCCCATTTTTGACTTTTTCTCTATCGATAAGGACAATAAAATCGAGTGAAATCCAATGAGTCTTTTTATTGTGGTGCTCTCGGTGTATGTCTCGGTATCCTACTGGTGTGAATTCCAAAACATCGGTACAATATTCCTCTGCAATTTCCTTGCGCAAGGTTTCTTCTACAGTTTCTCCTATTTCCATACCGCCACCTCCTGCATCCCATTTCTCATGTTCGTCGCGACAATTTACAGAGCGCTTGTTAAATAGAAAATTTCCTTTTCCATCATGGCATAAATATGAAACAGTAACTCCAATATAATCTTCTCCTTTTTTCATAAGTTATTTAAAGGGGTTCTTCCCTTGAATGATGCGCACGAGAACGACGATGATGGCGACGATAAAAAGTATGTTGATAAAGAACCACGCAATGTGAAAAACAAAGAAACTGACGAACCAAACAGCTAGGAGAACGACGAGTAGTGTAATGAGTGAAGACATGATGAGTTGATTAAACTGATAATGCAAACGTACGGCAATTATACCATAATTATACGCCTAGAATTCGATAGGTTGCGATACCCATGGCAATTGTGACATTTAAAGATTCTTTAGTTCCGAGCATTGGTATCTCCGCGATTACAGAAGACTCATTGAGTACGTCTTTGGAAACACCCTCAACCTCAGCCCCGAGAACAAATGCGACGCTCTCTTTGTCAGTCACGTCTATTTTTTTATAATCCACAGCGCGAGTGTCTTGCTCGAGAGCGATCACATACGAACCTTCTGCGCGAAGTTTTTTTACGAGAAGTACGGTGTCGAGCACATGTTCCCAGGGTACTGTTTTTTCAGCTCCTAGAGACACCTTCAGAAAATCCTTGCGCTCGCGTCCGTAGTTGTCGAACGGAGTAGGGGTAATTCCACACAAATATATTTTGCTCATGCCAAGAGCGTTTGCGGTACGGAACATAGAACCCACGTTCATGACGCTTCGTATATTGTCGAGGATCAAGATAGTCTCTTTTGAGGGCATATTTTGTGGGCAATGGGGGACTCGAACCTCCGACCTTTACAATGTCAATGTAACGCTCTAACCAGCTGAGCTAATTGCCCT
>JBBTZQ010000013.1:0-1109 GCA_038061275.1 Patescibacteria group bacterium | reverse complement strand
TGAATAAGTTACGATACATATGGGAAAAATGAAATGATAGTTGTTTGGTAATGGATATCAAAGAAGAAGTAGAATAAGGTTTATTGGTAAGGGGATAGTGGGCTATGGTAGATACATGAAGTTTAAGCATGACCTATCCATAACCCAAACTAATAATGTAGTACAAAAACGATTAAAAACAATTACCTTTCTTGAAAAACACGGACTTGAAGCTACAATTGATGCCTTTAGCGTATCCAAAACCAGTATATATAGGTGGAGAAAAACACTTAAAGACCATAACCAGGATATTACTTATCTAATCCCTAAATCAACAAAGCCGAAAAACACAAGAAGAATGTGTATAGATTCTGAAATCTTAAGCTTTATTAGAAACTTAAGAGAACTAAATTACAGACTTGGTAAGGAGAAGATCAAACCTCTTTTGGATATGTATTGTAGTAAAGAACATTTACCTAAGATCTCAGAGTCCCTGATTGGAAAGATAATTAAGAGAAACAATTTAACCTTTAAGAAGTTAGGTAAACCCTACCACGACCCAAATAGAAAACCTTACCCCAAGTTCATAAGACAAAGGTTACCTAAAGATCATAGCGTAAAATCTTGCGGTGATTTAGTACAGATGGATACAGTAGTTAGATATGATTTAAATACAAGAAAATACATTCTAACAGCAATAGATCTCTTCTCAAGATTTACCTTTGCCTTTGCATATTCAACCTTAAATAGTCGGATATCTTTAGATTTCTTTAAGAAACTTGAGGTTATAGCTCCATTTAGCATTAAAGCAATTAAGACAGATAATGGTTTGGAGTTTTTAGGAGACTTTGATGACCACCTCCTTAAAAGCAAGATTACTCATTTCTTTTCGTACCCTAGAACACCTAAGTCTAACGCTTTCATAGAAAGATTTAATAGGACTATTCAGGAGGAGTTTGTGGATAATAACTTGGAGTACTTTATGGATGCTGAAGTACTTAATCAAAAGCTCATGGACTATTTGATATACTACAATCAGGTTAGACCCCATAAGTCATTAAATAATCAAACCCCAATGGGGTATCTGGTTTCTAAGGACATTCTTTCCCATATGTCCGTAACTTCTACAT
>JBBTZQ010000012.1:0-9509 GCA_038061275.1 Patescibacteria group bacterium | reverse complement strand
ATAGGCTCGCCGAGAACATTGAAGAGGCGGCCGAGCACCGCTTCACCAACAGGAACCTGAACAGGAGCGCCCGTGTTTTTCACGGACACATTGCGACGGAGGCCGTCGGTCGAATCAAGCGCGATTGCGCGAACACGGCCGAGACCAAGGTGCTGCATCACTTCAAGGGTGAGTTTCCTCTTTTCCCCTTTCTCGTCTGTCCACTCAACTTGGAGCGCGTGCTGCACTTCGGGAATGTCCTTCTCGAAATACACGTCCACGACTGGCCCTACGATCTGCTTGATTGTTCCTGTGTTCATAATGTTTGAAAATTCTTGATAATACTACAACGCTCCCAAAAGAGCCCTCTGCCGAACATAATGCTGAAACTCTATCACTTTTTACCCTAAAAACCAAGCGAGTAAACAGTGGGACGACTATCCTTAGTCAAACAAATAGGAGTGCGTTCCAATATCCATAAGCACGAGGATGAGTACTTTTTCGCGTACCTGATAAATGAGGAGCAGGTCTGCCTGTATATGACATTCCCGATATCCCGAATAATCTCCTTGCAGTTTATGGTCACGATATTTTGTGTCCAATATTTCCCCGCGCGAAAGCACATTGATGACAAACGCTATATCATCAAGAACTTTTTTCTTAATCCCGGATTTCTTTATTTTTGAAAAAGATCTTTCAAAATCTTTTGAACGCTGGATCAAATACATGTGGCGATATTATAGTCCACGAAGGGCTTCCTTTGCAGTCTTGTACCCAGGTCCCTTAAGTGCCTCCGCCACCTGCGCATCCCAGCGTGCCCGAATGGCAGCAGGGTTCTTTGTTGGGGTAAAAGGAATCCCTTGATCGGCCACCACCTGATAGAGAAACATTTTGACCGCGGTAGACATATCCAAACCAAGTCCCGCAAGAGTCTTGCTCGCCTCCGCCTTTATCTTTTTATCAAGCCGCACATTAACTGTTGTATTCATAATATATCTAGTATATACACTGTGCGCACAGTGTCAAGCACTAATTACACTACGCAATTCCCTAAAGAATCATAATCGCTACATCCTCGCATCGTAAAATAAAGGTACCTGACCCCTATTTCCCGTAAAATAAAGGTACCTGACCCCTATTTCCTGACCCCTATTTCCCTATTTCCTCCCATATTCCCTTATCTTTAAAAACCAAGTCTATTATTTACACAAAAAGATACTCCTTCACTTTTTGCTTTGAATTTTTCTCCACCATAATAGTAAAATTCTGTTGTGTTTGTTCCCCACTCACTTTTACTAATAACGGCTGGATAGAAATTGACCATGTTGTTGCACCCCATTCTTAAATAGAAGAACACCAAAAACAACGCTATAAGAATTAGTAATACAAACTTATACTTTAATAGTAATTTATTCATAGTGTTTTTGTTATACCTTTTCTCTTCAACATCAACCAATGATGATGGTTTATTTTGTTCAGGATAAATGATATCTTTGGCGCCATTTATTCTTTCATACTCAAGTGCTTCCTTCTCGGATTTTGGCATATTTCTGCAGTATTGACACAAATGGTCCCACCAACCGCCTTCTCTTTTCTTACATTTAGAACAAATTCTCATGTTGATATGATACTATGGTTTTTCTGGTTAAGCAATCTTCTATTTCATCGCTTCAATCCCCCCGATAATCTCGCTCATTTCTCGCGTGATTGCCGATTGGCGCGCTTTGTTATATTCGCGCGTAAGGGAAAATTCGACTTCCTCCGCCTTATCCGAGGCGTTCCGCATCGCGACCATGCGTGCCGAATGCTCGGATGCTTTGCTCTCGAGGAATGCGTGATGAAGCTCAATAGCAAGAAGGCGCGGGATAAGCGTATCAAAGACCGCCTCGGCGCTTGGCTCAAATAAATAGTCACTCGCGTGCGCGATATTTTTATCGAGTTTCGCATGCATATCCCCTTCGGCAAATTTTCCACGCACTGGCGGAATACCCTCAATCATCTCACGGAAAGCGTCGATTGAGAGTGGGAGAAGCGCGCGCATTGCGGGCTTCTGCTCGAACGTTGAGAGGAAGTTCGTATACACGACAGCGCATTCATCGTACACATCGCGCATGAAGAGATCGGTCACGAGTCGCACCACGTCACTGAAATTGCTCGTGATGCTCTTGTCGCCGAACGATACAATTTTTTCTTCAATGATGTATCCGCGGTGCGTGAAATAATCTTCCCCTTTTCGTCCTATCGCGACGATGCCTGTATTTTCTTCCAATATTCCGCGCTTCTTCAGCTCACGCTGGGCGTGTTTAAAAAGCGAACTGTTCAACCCTCCCGCAAGACCTCGGTCGCTCGAGATCACGACGAGAAGCACGCGTGTATTCTTTCCCTCTCCGCCCTTCTTTTGCATCAAAGGATGCTGTGAGAGGTCAATCGAGTTTGAAATGCGTGCAAGGATCTTGAATGCGGTCTCGGCGTATGGGCGCGCGACAAGAGCGGCTACCTGCGCCTTGCGCATCTTTGCAGCAGAAACAGCCTCCATGGCCTTTGTGACCTGGTGGGTTTTCGTGACTGAACGAATCTTGCTTTTTATGGTGCGGAGTGATGGCATGGCTTCTTTTTTATCGTTGAGTGACTACTATGCGAGGTAAAACTCTGGGTGCGCCGACCGAAATGTCGCAAGCGCATCTTTGAGTTTCGCTTCGGTAGCTTCCGAGATTGCGCGCTCGTTTCGTATCGCGTCAAAAATATCCGACGCATGGTGACTCAGGTACTCCATAAGTTTTTTCTCAAAGAAATGAATGTCCTCGACTTTTACGTGGTCGACAAATTTATTGACGCCGACATAGATCGAGATCACTTCGCGCTCAAACGGGAGCGGTGCTCCATTAGGCTGTGTGAGAAGCTGTGAAAGACGTCGCCCTTTTTCAATACGGTCTTTAGTCTCTTTATCGAGGTCACTCGTAAATTGCATGAATGATTCAAGCTCTCGAAATTGAGCTAGGTCGAGGCGAATTTTGCCTGCTACTTTCTTCATCGCTTTTGTTTGTGCAGCTGAGCCAACACGGGAAACCGAAAGACCCACGTCGATTGCAGGTCGCATGTCTTTGTTGAAGAGGTTCGTATCAAGATAAATCTGCCCGTCGGTGATTGAGATCACGTTTGTTGGAATATACGCTGACACGTCACCTTGTTGAGTCTCAATGATTGGGAGTGCTGTGAGCGACCCTCCACCGAGCTTCTGTGAGAGTTTCGCCGAGCGCTCAAGCAAACGTGAGTGAAGGTAGAAAATATCTCCAGGATATGCCTCGCGTCCTGGTGGACGACGAAGGAGAAGAGACATCTGACGGTACGCGACTGCGTGCTTAGAGAGGTCGTCGTATACGACGAGCGCGTCCTGTCCTTTCAACATGAAAAATTCTCCAATCGTTGCTCCTGTGAACGGCGCGAGGTACTGCATCGCGGCTGGGTCCGAAGCTCCAGCAACGATTACAATCGAGTACGATAATGCCCCACGCTCTTCGAGCTCGCCGACGATACGCGCAACCTTTGAGTCCTTCTGACCAATTGCAACATAAATACAGATTGGACGCGTTTCTTCCTTCTCATGAATCTGGTTTAAAATGGTATCGAGTGCTATAGCAGTCTTCCCTGTACCGCGGTCGCCGATAATGAGTTCACGTTGTCCACGACCGATAGGAATCATCGTGTCGATTGCTTTGATACCTGTGTGAAGTGGTGTATCAACACCTGAACGATCCATTACTCCGAAGGCGATGCGTTCAATTGGAAGGCGTGCTTCCTCTTTTATTGGACCTTTGCCGTCTATCGGTTCGCCGAGAGCGTTCAATACACGGCCAATCATACCTGTTGAAACAGAGATCGAAAGTGACTTACCTGTTGCGCGAACGGTCATCCCCTCTCGAATACGCTCTGCGCCGGAGAGGATCACCGTCTTTACAAAATCCTCTTCGAGATTGAGTACGAACCCGACGACTGGCTCCTCAGCAAGCGCGCCTTTTAGACTCTTTCCTTCTCCAGTTTCAAAAATGACCATCTCAGCCATACTTGCTTCTTCGAGTCCTTCGATTTCCGCCACACCATCACCAACTTTCACGACTGTGCCGATGCGCTCTATGTTTGTCGTAGGTTCGAGCGATTCTATTTCGCGCTTTATTTTTTCAATTAAAATCGTGTTCATATAGTGTGGTTTTTGTTAATAATATTTTTATAGAGTTCGGTGAGAGATTTTTTGTAGCTTCCGTCAATCAAAAGTTTTTTGTTTCGAATTTGGAATCCCCCGATGATTGTCTCGTCGATGATACTTCGTTTTTTTGTATCCTTGGGAATCATTCCTTCTTTTTCATAGTGGTCATAGGCATGCGACCATTTGGGTTCACTCTTTGCGTCCGCGGTCACGAGAATCATTTCTTTGTCGCGTTCTTCGCGCGCGATGACCTTCGCAAGTTCGTCGGGAATGTGTTTTAAAAGTTTTGCGTCTCCGCGTGCACGGACGATTTCTAAAAATCTAGAAGTCGCATCCTCGGCTTCTTTTTTTGTGTTTGCTTTCTTGTCTTCTAAAAGAGCTCGGTAAAGCGCCTCTGCATACCATGATGCTTTCATATTATGCTTTTCGGAGAATCTTTTCCGCAGCGAGAACTGCCATGCGCGCGACTTCGCGCTCAGCGCTTTGCAACATCTCCTCATGCTCGCGCGCCATGCGACGCTCCGATTCATTCAGCAAATGCGTCGCCTTCCGATGTGCTTCCTTGATGATTGCGTGCTCTTCTGCCTCAGCATGCTTCTTTGCAGCTTCAATGAGAGCATCCCCTTTCAAAGTAGCTTCCCGAAGGATGCGTGCCTTTTGTGCCTCAGCTTCGCCAAGCTCACGCTCAGACTGCTCCGCGTCGCGTATACCCTGCGCGATTCTCTCACGACGCACGTCGACCATCTTAATCACGGGTTTGTAAAGGAAATGCCAGAGGATAAGCAAAAGCAACCCAAAGTTTATTCCTTGGATGAGCAAAAGTTTCCAGTTGATCCCGAATACGATTAAGATTTGATCCATAATAGGTGCGTTCTCGAAATGCAGGTTAAGCGAATTTCAAAATGAAACCAACGACAAGCGCGAAGATAGCGAGTGCTTCGGTAAATGCAATACCGATGAACATTGTTGCGTATACCTTTCCTGCAGCCTCTGGATTTCGTCCAATAGCTTCGATAGCGCGCGCAACGATAATGCCGATGCCGATGCCGGGACCGATAACACCGAGCCCAACCACAAGTGCCATGCCGATGATTTTTGCTGATTCAATTTCCATATATTGTTGTTTTCAGTTTTCGTAAGGTCGTCATCCCCGAAAAACTAAAATGTATTATTAACTATTAATGCTGTGGCTCCGTGACTGCAATCTTTATAAAGAAGAGCGTCAGGAGTGCGAAGATCACTGCCTGCATGAAGCCGATGAAGACCTCGAAGGCAAGCATGGGCACGGGCACGACAAGCGCTACAAAGTACTCAATGACGAGGATAAGCACCCAGCCCGCAAAAATATTCCCGAAGAGACGGAATGAAAATGATATCAAACGCGCTACTTCGGAGAAGAGTTCTATGATCCCGACGAGGAATCCCAAAACCGAGCTTAGATTAACAAATTTCTTGCTATATTTCAAGAAGCCTATGGTCGCAACACCCAATATTTCAATAACCAAAAATGATATGATGGCGAGCGCGAGCGTCACGTTCAGGTCGGTATTCATCGAACGGAAGAGCGCGGTGAACTCTCCTGCGTCATTATAAACGCCAATACTCCCAATACCCGGAATAAATGCCAGCATATTCCCGATGAAAATAAACAAGAATATCGTAACAATGAGTGGAAACAATTTTCTAGCGAGTTTTTCATCCTCGAGAGTTTGCGTCATATAGTCGAGCACGCCGATAAACAGAATTTCAAGAATCATCTGCATGCGACCTGGAATGAGCACGAGCGAGCGACGTGCAAAGTACGCAAAAATGCAAAGAAATAGAAAAACCACAAAACTCATAATGAGCGTATTGGTTATGGGGATGCTGAGGAATGTTCCTAGCTTGTCAGCGGCAAGCGAGATGTGAAGCCCTTCTTCTTTCATAAGTGCAAGCATTCTATCAGAAAATGGGTAAAAGAAAAAGAGCGTTGAAGTTTTGATGAATAATCAAAACTTCAACGCTCTTCGTAATTTCGTAATTGAATCCCTTTTTAGAATTTAAAGGGGCTTTTTGTCATGGCATATTGAGCTCCTCCGTAATAGAAGCCTGTAATTATGATACCAATTATTGTGCAAAAGATAACGGCAATCAATACCAATAGCAGTTTATTACTTTCTTTGAAGTCAGCATTTCGATTTGTTTTCACAGACCCTCCGTATTAAGAAGTGTTGGGGAAAAAAGCTTCTCATACAAGAATATCACAAAAACATCTCACTGAAAATATGGTTTAGCTCGCCTTCTCTCTATTCTCCTTTACTGATCTCCAGAAGAAGTAACCAACAGCGGCAAATGTCACTATCGGCGATACCCATACTGCCACATCTACATGAAACGCATGAAGCATCATCACGACACCGAGGAATCCTATCGAATACATCGCGCCGTTCTTCAAATATGAATACGAACGAATGCGGTCTACTCCGTGCACCGTGAGCTGGCGGATAACAATCGCGCCGATACCATTTCCAATAAGAATGAGCGGAACGATTGTGGTGAACGCAAATGCGCCAATAACTCCATCGATACTAAAAGTCATGTCGATGACCTCAAGGAACGCAACCTTCGCCCAGTCTGACATCGCGCTTTCTTCTCCCGAAGCCATGAGGCGTTTCTCTATCTCCTCCGCATTTTCTTTGAATCCCTGCGTGATGAAGAATACACTGAAGCCAACCGCGGCCGCAAGCGCCAAGTGCATTGCTCCTATGGTCACGGTTTCGTTAATCGCAATAAGCGTGCCTACAAGAAGGAGTGCCGCGAGCGCATAGAACCAAACTCCTCCGTATTTTTTGACTGGTTCTTCGAAAGCGAATCCAAATTTTCGGTTTTCGATAAAAAGCCAATGAAGCCACAATAGAAGGAGGAACATTCCTCCCGCCATCATGATGACAGGCGTTGCCGCTTCGATAGCGTGCAAAACAGATGGATCATTTGACCATGTTGAAGTGAAGGCGCCGAAGATACCAACCGAAGGATTTGCAAAAAATACGATAAGCGCAGGCAGAATACCGCGCACGACGAAGACCGCAAAAAATATTCCCCACGTAAGGAAAAACCTTCGTGCACGCGCGCTTTTCATCGTCGAGATCACATCGGCGTTGATGACGGCATTGTCGATGCTCATAACAACCTCAAACACGACAAGGCCCAAAACAATAAGTATCATTTCTAACATTTCGCCATCATACATTAAAAAACGAAAAAATAAAAGACGAACATTTTGCGGGTGGCACAAAAAAAATTAACTTACCTCGCCTAAATACGGAATGTAAAATTCCTTACCAGTTTTCTTGATTGTGTCCAGAAATGCCGACTGGGTACGCAAAATTTCATAAATTTCTTTACGGTCTGCGACCGCATTCAAACTAGAAGCAAGTCTCACGGTGTGCCGTCCGTATTTTTTTCCGATGGCATCTACAGATTTAAAAACTTGGTCTTGTGCTTCCGTATCTTCATAACTCCCAAACAAATCGCGTTTGTTTGATCCCCCTTCGCAAAGATTGGAAAAAGTCACCCCTGTTGTGCGATAGTGCGCCCCTCCTGTCTTCAAAGTTTTAAACTGTTCCCTGATCTTTCCCATGATCACACTGGGAGTGTTGCATGGTTCTCCAAATTTTATCTTGTGAACTTCAAACTTAAAATCACTTGTTTTTAAAAACCAAGTGACAAGCGTTGGCGCCACATCGTACCGCCGCGCTTTGATGCATGCATTTTCAACATTGCGCGAGAGTTCCATCAAAAGACTCTCGTGTTCAGTTTTAGAAGGACTAAAGGTCAATGTCTTCGAAATAGATTTTGGTTTGCCTTTCTCATCTTCTTGCCCTATCTCCATTATCCGTCGTCCGTTCAGCTCATGCCAAATATCGATTAAGGGTTTGTGTGCGAACACTCGGATGTGTTTCTCGTCCTCTAGCGCGAGGTCATACGCGGTCTTGATTCTCCTCGACAACAAAAGTTTTTCGGAACTCTTCCCTATTCCCCACACGCGACCAATGAGTGTTTTTATTAAATACTCATGCGATGTTTCTTTTGTGATTACCGCCACGCCATGAGGCTTGTTCCATGTTGAAGCAATCTTTGCGAGAACTTTCGTCGGAGCAGACCCGAGCGATACTGAAATATTCAATTCGCGCTGTATATCGAACTGAATTTTTTTCAAAAATTCTTCGTGCGATACTTTATCAAACTCAGGAAGTCCTGTGATGTCTGCGAAACATTCATCGATACTGTATTCCTCGATGACATTCGCATATCTCCGCACAATCTCAAACATGCGTTTTGAATATAGAGCATACGCCTCGTAGTCCGAGCTCACGACGACAACCTGTGGAAAAAATCTCCTGATCTGGAAAATTGGCGTCGCTCGCGTGATGCCGAGTGCTTTTGCCTCGTAGGACATAGACGAGGCGATTCCGCGCTCTGAACCGGTAACGACAGGTTTCCCGCGAAGCATCGGGTTTTTAGCTGTTTCTACAGATGCAAAGAAAGCATCCGCGTCGAGATGCATGGTGACTCTCGAATGTGCAACTGGAGAAAGGGGTAGCATATTAATATTTGCGAATAACCGCGATGACCACTCCCTGAATGCGCAACTCTTCTTTGGGGTAGATAGGCTCGTAGGCTTTGTTCGCGGGTTCAAGGAAAAATTGAT
The DNA here is from genome assembly GCA_038061275.1 of Patescibacteria group bacterium. Taxonomy (GTDB): domain Bacteria; phylum Patescibacteriota; class Minisyncoccia; order Phycocordibacterales; family UBA1550; genus UBA1550. Next base: position 639 of record JBBTZQ010000012.1, on the reverse strand, counting down.
TGCCGTTTTTCCTCAAATATTTGAGCGTGTACTCTCCGTCTATCTCGGCAACAACAATCTTCCCCGTCTTCGCATGCGCCGTACGATCGATGAGCACCATGTCTCCCGAAAGTATCCCAGCGTCTTTCATAGAGTCTCCCTTGACCGATAGCATGTACGTCGCTTCTTTGTTGTCGATTAAGAGTTCGTCTAGAGAAAGCGTATTCGAGACATCTTCTTCGGCAGTTGTAGGAAATCCCGCTTCCACCAATCCTAGGACTCTGAGATTTGAAAAATATTCTCCTCGTACGATGTTTCGTTTATCGCGCGCAAGAAAACGCTCATCAACGAGTTTATTGACCGCATACAAGACGCCCCCCTTTGAGGCATAGCCGAGGAGTCGTTCCATCTCACGATACGAAGGCAAGCGCTTATGCGCGCCATAAAATCTCCGTATCTTTTGCTTTTGATCACCTCTTTCCATACCCACAGTATATTCGTACGAGCGTACGAAGTCAACCTAGAGAGAATTATTAATATCTTTTCTCTCCACAATGGCAAAAGACGGTAATGCTAGAGCATTCAAATTTATCGTGTATCACAAGTCACTAAGTATATTGCTTCGAGTACTCGCAATCTACGTAAGTGCTCGCGACCCCG
>JBBTZQ010000011.1:40562-60759 GCA_038061275.1 Patescibacteria group bacterium | reverse complement strand
GGACTTTTTGCATTAATCATCCTCGTTGCCTCAATCATTTGGTCGTTCATTTTTATTTCAATAGGATACTTTTTTGGAAAAGCTCCTGAGCTTTTTGGGAAATATGCGATCGTGCTCATCGTCATCGCTCTGATCGTTCTCTATCTTTTCTATCGCTACATCAACAGTCCTGAAATTATTCGTGAAGTTGAGAAGTAATTATATATCGTATTTAATTTTTTCTTCTGCGGTTTGATGAGATGCTCGAAATTTTTTCATGCTATAAACTCCAAAAACCCCATACGCGAAGACGAGCATCCAAAGTGAAAATGCTACTCCCGCAACCGAAGCGAATGGAACGCTGGAAAAAAATTCCACAGCAAGAATGATGTATGCAAGGATGATGTATGCGATGAATGCAAACATGCTTCCGATGATAGGAATCCATGCGAGCGTGCCCACGAAAAATACGGCGAGCATCGCAAGCGGGACCAGTGGAAGAACAAAAATATTTGCGATAATCCCGATGAGCGAAGCGCTCCCCATATGATACAGAAGAAGAGGAAGAACGAATATTTGCGTCGACACTGTTGCCACGACAATTTCCCGAAACATCCTGCTTGATACAAACATGAAATATTTTTCCAGGACTGGAGAAAATATTATGAGCGCAAGCGTCGCGGTGAAGCTCAGCTGAAACCCAATATCATAAAGGAGAATCATCGGACTCCAGAAGATCATGAGTCCTCCTGCGATCATGAGCGCGCGAAGTGCATCGCCTTCGCGCCCCGCAACTCTCGCGAGGATGATGATGAGTGCCATAATTGTCGCGCGAACGACAGTTGCCCCTCCGCCCACCATCATCGCAAAGAGAACGATCCCTGTCGCTGATAGTATGATGCGCCATACAAAAGGGAGGTACATCGTAACTGCCGTAATCGCTCCCGCAACAATCGCAATGTTGTAACCGGAAAGCACAACGATATGCGCAAGTCCTGTTTCACGAAATTTTTGCAATAACTCTTCTCCCAAGGATTGCTTCGCACCGAGCGTGATTCCTCCCGCGAGAGCGGCCTCAGGTTCGGGAATAGTGCGCGCGATGTTTCGAATCATTCCATCTTTGACTGCAAATAATTTTTCAAGAACAAGGTTTCCTTCCCCATTTTTTATCACCGATGTTTGAGGAAAATATATCTGGTAATAAATATTATCCTTCGCAAGATACGCACGGTAATTAAAATCTTTTTCTCCTTCTTTTGGTTCAAAATTTCTCACGTGCGTAACCTTTCCCTTCATGACAATTTCGTCCCCATAATGAAGTGTAGGATATTCCGGAACACGCACTAGAATCTTGACTGGCTTATCAAGAATATGTTTGTCGTTTTCATAAAGGACGCTCTCTGCCTTAAGGACAACGTTGGTATATGCCTCTCGGACATCCGGCTCACCAACAATAACTCCTTCAAACTCAAGTGTCTTTCCGACATAACTATCGAGCGCTGCTCGGTTACTCAGGTTCTCTGAAACATCAACGCGCAATACACCAAGAGCGGACCCAAAGAGGATTACAGGAACCAATGAAACAAGCAAACTCCGAAAGGCACCCATCCTCACTGAAGCGGCAACCAATGAAAGCACGGAAAGAACCACTAGAAATACACCAAAAGAGACTCCAAAATTAAAAATGCTTTCAAAGCCGACTCCAATGACAAAACTTATTATGAAACCAAAAAAATATTTTTCTGACATTAGTCCTTTCTCATGCGCCCCACGCTTTTATAATTGCGCGTTCGTCTTCATGGCTCGTGGATTTTTTAAACTTCGTACCACGCACTCCCTTCACGCGCGCTTCACACTCGGCCCACGTCCCATGTTTCATGAGGCGCCCACCTACTAAACTTAAATATGAATATGCCTTAACTTTTGAATTTGTCTTTGATTTTGTTTTTTTCAATGCAAGAAGTTTTGGGTCACCTTTGTGGGGAATGAGGTCAACCTCGTACGCTTCGCGAGCACCGTCATAGAGCTTGACCTTCTCTCCGTCTGCGCACATGGTTGCAATATCGTCTGCTCGATCGTTCCCCGCGATACCTGCATGTCCCGGGGTGTGGTTCCACACAATTTCACATCCGCTCATTTGGAGGTCGGCGACGACGAGTGCGAGCGCTTCCCAAAGTTCGCGATTTAAAACTTCCTCCTTCTTGCTGTTCTTCCATCCATTTTTCTGCCATCCGAAAACCCACTTCGTGATGCCGTTGATCACGTAGCTTGAGTCCGCGCGCATGTCTATTTTAAATGCGCTCCCTAGCTCGCGCACATATTCGAGCGACTCTATTCCCGCCATGAGTTCCATTTTATTATTCGTCGTATGGCGGTCGCCCGCGCCGAGTTCAACGACGCGCTCCTTGCTCGCAACAATTGCTCCCCAACCTCCTGGTCCAGGATTTCCCCTCGACGAACCGTCGGTGTAAATTATTATGTCAGGTAGTTTCATATTATTTGTTATTCCTTAGTTTAGATTCTTTTATCAAAATTAACAATACGCAATCGAAGTTCCCGCCTTCCGCGAAATGTGTTGAGTTCAATCGTGGCGATGAGATCGATCGTGTCCCCCGCTCGCACGTCATCATATGTTTCTTTGTCCGCAAAAAATGCAATCGCTTTGACACCCGAGTTTTCAAAATTAATTTCTATGTGTGCATTTTCTTTTCCAAATCTTCGTACTTCGCTCACACGAATTTTCTCAAATAGAAAAACTGGTTTCGGGTTGCCGATGCCAAACGGCGCAAATTTTTCGATGATCTTCCAGTTGGAAAAATTTATTTCTGAAAGAGCGAGTGCCGTGTCGACGACCTGTTCTTTTTCTTCTTGTTCACGATATACATGTTGATACACTGCCATGAGTTCATCTTCAAGCGTGTGAATATTTTCTTGTGATGCGGAAAATCCTCCCGCATGCTCGTGTCCTCCCATGTTAAGAAAAACTCCTGCCTTCACGGCGACCATGAGCTCCACTAAATTTATTTTTCCATTCGAACGGCACGAACCTTTTATGCGACCATCGTCCGTTCTCCCCCAGACAAATGTTGTGCGTGAATATGCTTCGACGATATTCGATGCGACGAGTCCCGCAAGCCCCGGCTTCCATGAAGGATTCCCAATGACAATAATATCGCGCAGGTCGTCGTTCAACACACGTGCGTCTAAATGTTTGCGCGCATCTTTAACCATGTGAGCGACGAGTCCTTTTCGCACATCGTTCAAGTGCGTGAGATGTTCGGCAAGTTCGCTCGTCTCTTTATCATCCGTGCTCGACAAAAGTTTGAACGCGTCCATCGGTATCCCCATGCGACTCGCCGCGTTGATGCGCGGGCCGATCATGAATCCCACATCATCCTCGACAATGTTTGCTTGCACCATGTCCATCTTTTTTAAAAGTTTGAGAAGCCCGAGTCGTTTCGATTTGCGAAGAACCTTGAGTCCGAAATACGCGAGCGCGCGGTTTTCATGCTGAAGTGGAACCATGTCCGCGATGGTCGAAAGACCCGCCATGTCGAGGAGCCATTTCTCCCAGCCTTCGGGCACATTCCACTTCTCTCTCCCTCGCATCAGGAGCGCGCATGAAAGTTTCCACGCGACCCCCGCACCACAAAGCATGTTGTCTGGGTAAGTATCGCCTGCTTGTTTTGAATTTAAAATAGCGTATGCGTTGGGAAGAATCTCTTGCGGAAGGTGGTGGTCGGTAATTATGACGTCGATGCCGAGTTCGTTTGCGCGCGCTGTCTGCACTACATCGGTAATCCCGCAATCCACGGTGATCATGAGCGACACATCATCCGCTCCGAATCGCTCGATTGCGGGAATATTTAAACCATACCCTTCGTTATGGCGATGGGGAATATAATTCTGAAAATTCGTATACCCAATCTTTTTAAATAGATCGTGGAGCACGACAGACCCGGGGATTCCATCACAATCGTAATCTCCAAAAATAACAATCCTTTCATTCGCATCCATCGCACGCATAATGCGCTCCACGGCGCGGTCCATATTGAGAATTAGAAACGGGTCATGGATATCACGTTCGTAATCAGGATTCAAGAATATCTCTGCGTCCTTTTCTGTCGAGATGCCACGGTTTTTGAGAAGTGTCTGCGCAAGATCGGGGTATTTCGCTAATTCAGGTGACATATTGCGCATTCTATCATACAATAGAGCGATGAAAGATTGCTTATTTTGTAAAATGATCGCAGGAGAAATCCCTGTTCAGAAGGTTTACGAAGACGAACACTTTTTGGCATTCCTCGATATTCATCCCGTGAATATCGGGCATACACTCGTTATTCCCAAAGTACACTCAGCGAATCTCTATGACACTACCGACGAAACACTGTCTCTCCTTGCCCCCGTGATCAAGAAACTCGCAATCGCCATTAAAAAAGGGGTTAGTGCCAATGGTATCAATATTGAAATGAACAATGAAGCTTCCGCCGGCCAAATTATTTTCCATACACACATTCATGTTATCCCCCGCTTTTCTAGCGATGGATTTAAACATTGGCATGGAGCACGTGAATACCGCGATGGCGAAATGGCCGAGATTGAAAAGAAAGTCAAAATGCACCTTTAGTAAGGTGCATTTTGACTTTCTTGAGCACTTGTAGTGTCTCACCCGCAAATTAAGACTTTATCTCAGTTTCTTTCAAATCTCGCCTTGCCACTTCACGCAACCACTCTGGAGCGTCTTTGAAATTGAGTATATTTTTTGCCTGCTCTGTACGAATACGCCCTTCTACACGCGCGAAGACCATCTGTGTACCAATACCAAATTTGCCTTCTACTCCATAGTATAGTGGCGCTGGTATCTTTGGCAATGCATCAATATCTGTATGAATAAACAACTCCCCATCTTTGTTTATCGCAAACCCATTCCATATTTTTAATACAGCACTTTCAAAGTATTTTGGATCATCAGTCCCCCAAGTTCTTTCCTCGCTCATTTTTTTTTGCTCTTCTGTCATTCTTTTTTCACCTTCTTCGTTTCTATCCTTACGTAAATCCTTCTCTTCCTGTTCGTATCTCGCATAATCCTCCCTTGTTTCAATTGTTTGTGGTTGTTCAAGTTTTGGCTCCATATTTTTATGAATTAATGACTAACTATAATAGTGCATTCATTATACCCCCCCCCTCAATACCCTTGTCAAACACCCTCACCCAAACAATAAAAACCTCTCTCTCTATTCAATCGTCATATAAGAATAGCTATGACTATTGTTATATGACACTCTAAAAATTTAAAATTTCGGTGATTGAGTACTCACCTAGATTCCAAAGTGACGTTTCACTTTTTCGGCACCATCAATATGCAGGGCCTCGATATAAATAATGTTTTTCCTAACGCCAAACACCTCTCCAACAAAATCAATCTCGTCTTTGCATGGATGCGGAAATACAAACACTGATTTCTGAATCGGATACATGCCAATATCTTTGATCTTGAAACTTATCGCATCCCGAACTCGCTTTTTTGTTTGAGGAATATCGAACATTACGATACTCCATCTCCCGTCCCATTTTTTCTTTTTATCAAGGTGCATGTTTTCAAGGTCATACTCGAGAACCTTTTTCTTACCGAACGCAGTGATCTCAACGACATCGTAACCCTTGCGATTAACAATGCGCACCATTTTATTTTTCTGGAGCCCTCGAACCGACTGCGCTACACGATATCGATCGCGCGAATTTCGCGGATTAAAAAGCTTCACCACCTGTGCCAAATTTGGCATAGCAATGCATGCAACGATAAATCCGCCTATCGCAAGCCCCTTCAGAATCTCTTTAGCTAATTCCCCGCGTTCATAATTTTTCATATTTTATTACCCGTAAGTATATCATCTCCCGTCATATAAAAATAGTCATAACTATTTTTATATGACGGGAGGAATACTAAAAAAACGTACAACTGAGCCTCAGCGAATGCCTGAACAACAAGCGAAGCAAATCAAACACCTCGTGGTGAGCCAGCAAGCTAAAGGTTGCACAAATCTATCGCTTTTTATTTTTGATAATCGCGTCCACGCCGGGGAGTTTGCCATCGACGAGGTAGTCGAGTGTTGCACCGCCACCTGTTGAGACGAATGAAAGTTTTTTACCCAAGCCGAGTTTCTCCACAATGACCGCAGTATCGCCTCCGCCAATGATAGAGGTCGCTTTGGTTTCGGTGATCGCTTTGAGAAGCATAATCGTGCCTTTGTCAAAACCCTCTTCATAAAAACCGAGTGGTCCATTCCACACGATGAGCTTTGCTTTCTTGAGTACGGGCGCGAGTGCTTGAATTGTCTGCGGACCCACATCAACAATACTTTCATCTTTAGTAACCTCATTCGCTTGTTTCACTGAAGTTTTATTCGTCAGAGTATTTTTCACAACCACATCGCTCGGTAAAATGATTTTTTTCTTCTTCAAAAAAGACGTGAGGTTCATCTTGTGCTTATCCACGACCGACTTCCCTGTTTCAAAACCTTTATCGCTAAAGAAATCGTTGGCAAGAATTCCTCCGATAAGAATGTTGTCCGCAGTCTTCATGAATCGCTTCATGAGGGGCAACTTCGTATCAAACTTTGCGCCACCGAGAATAAAGAGGAATGGATGCTTAGGGTCAAGCGCGAGTGATAAATTTTTAATCTCGTCAGCGATGAGGAACCCCGCATACGTTGGAAGATACTTCGTGATGCCAACAACCGACGCGTGCGCGCGGTGCGATACTGCGAAGGCATCATTCACATAGATGTCGCCGAACGACGCGAGGTATTTTGCGAACTCAGGGTCGTTAGAAGTTTCACGTTCATCAAGGCGAAGATTCTCGAAGACGACCGCGCCACCTTCTGGTAAGCCGTCCACCACCTTGCGTGCTTCTTCTGTGCGAAAATCAGGCACGAACCCCACACTCATCGTTTTGTTCAAATATCTGACGATGGGCTTCAAGCTCATGGATGCGTCTTTGCCGAGGTGCGAGAGAATGACCACGCGCGCTTTCTTTTTGAGAAGGTACTCGAGCGTCGGCATAGCGCGATCAATGCGCATGGTTTCCACAATCTTTCCATTTTTTATCGGCACATTAAAATCAAGGCGAAGCACTACACGTTTGCCTTTGAGATTTTTTATGTCCTTAATCGTCGGGAGAATATTTTTTTTCATCAACGTTTATTTTATTTTATCAGCACTCTTCAATATTTCTCCAAAAACTTTCGGGTCGAGACTTGCACGCCCAACAAGGAGACCATCGATTTGAGATTTGAATAAAAATTCCCATGCATTTTTTGCGTCCACCGAGCCTCCATAAAGAATCGCGACACTACTTCCATCTTTCCCATACAAGTCAGCAAGAGTTTTTTTGATAAGAATGGAAACTTCGAGGGCATCATCTGGCGAAGCAGCATGTGTCGCGTGCTTTCCTATTGCCCAAATAGGTTCATACGCGATTACAATTCTCGCGAGATCTTTCTTTTGGATTCCTTTCAATGCGAGCTTGATCTGAACTGCAATGTGTTTTAGATACTCGCCGTCTTGGTCGCGTTCACGCTCTCCCACACAGAGCACGGCGATAAGTTTTGTTTTTGCAATCGCAACAATTTTTTTATTAATGAGATCATCTGTTTCACCCAACGCTCTGCGTTCAGAATGTCCAAGAATAACGAAAGAAAGTCCAACTGAAGAAATCATGACTGGAGAAACTTCTCCTGTGTATGCTCCTTCGTTTTCATACCACGCATTTTGAGCACCCAATACACATCGATGCCCCGTAGCAAGTTTCTTTAAATCGCTTGCATAGATAAACGGCGGACAAATGACTGTTTGCACATTGCGTAGCGTTCCCGCTATTTTCTTGATTGCCACGAATTTTTCACGAGCATCAAGGACGCTCGCAGGGAACATTTTCCAATTGCCGATAATCAGTTTTTTCATTTTCATATGACAATTGTACCACAGAAAACACGGAGCGAAAAAACGAGCGTGTGCTCGTTTTTTCGCTCCGTGTTTTCTGTTATTGTCCCTCCTTCCAGTCGACAATATTCCATGATCCCAATGGACTTCCCACAAAAAGCGCATTCGCAAGTCCGCTCGAGTACGTTACGTTTGCCGAATTTTTCAAATGCACTCGATACGCAGTAACCTCTTTCAAGGCCGAATTATTCGCTATCTGCACTTTCCCGTGCGAAGCATAAAGCAAAATATCACCTGAGGCAGAGTTTACGAGCTCGATTGCTATTTCATTACCACTCAATTCCGCACTATTGTTTTGTGAAAGCAACAGAACATGACTGCCGGGAGTTCCAGACCCGGAAAACGTAGAATTATTTTTTATAATAATTTTACTCCCTGTCGTTCGGTTGCTTGGATTGTCTACGATAATACCAGCGCTTTGCTCTCCGAGAGATGCGGCAAGTACAATTCTTCCAGCATTTTCTATTTCTACATCACCCGTCACCCACACCATGCCGGTAAGCGTGACGGTATCTTTTATCTCCAATTTTGAGCAGGTTATCTTTCGCGCGCTCCACGAGACGGGAGAGTTTATGATGCACGGAGAACTATAAGTGCCTCCCGCTGCCGCATCCGCTTCAAATTGCACAATCATCGCATCAGTAATGGGGAGCGAACTCGTTGCTTGGTCCGTGCTTCCTGGATAGCTTGTACCTGAAACCGTGGTGCCTGATATTGTTTGATAATATGCGTTACCACCAATATTTGAGCTTGAGATGTTGTGCGCATACGCAGAAGACCCTGAGGATACTCCGGAGATACTCCCCGTTGGCCCCGCCGAGACCACACTTCCTGTAATGAGGTTCGAACCTGAACCGCTTACGGTGCCGTTGGAATACACATTTCCTGTTATTGAAGAACTGTTTTCAAGCTCAATCCCCCCATTTCCTGCCTGAACGCCAAAACTGAACGATGCCCCCACAGATGTGGTGAGTTCGGATTTTACTCTTCGTGTATTTTTTAAAATATCACCGATTGAATTTATCGTTTTGTTAGAAGCATCGATTGTCGTAATCGTCGTCGTCGCAGTATTGCCATCAAGCGTCAGCACTTCTTGAGGACTTATAGTAATTCCTTGTTTAATACGATAGAGCGCGTCTTCATGTCCTGCTTCTGATAAATAATACGCACTTTTTGATTTTTCAAAATCGCTCGTTGTTTTGTATTCGCGTACCACTGGAGACGCGAGCCCTATGGCAATGGCGACGGAAGTAATCACGAAGAACAGCACGACGGTAATGATAGCGGCTCCTCGATTATTCAAAGAATGTTTTTGTTTATTCATATATATGTGTATTATTTCGCCGAACCCCGTAGCACTACTGTATTATAAAATTTTGCACTCTCGGAAAGCACCCCGCGTGTATCGCGGATTTCCATTTCAATTCTAACTCCTTGGGAATTTGGATTTGCCATTTGTCTAAATACTAAATTTGTAAGTCTGGCGTTTTTGGTCATGAGCGAACCTTTATCTACGCCATTTTCTTTATACATAAGCTCGGAGTTATTCACGTAAAACTCAATCGTCATATTTGCACCAAGGGAATCTTTTGTCATCAAAGTAAGCCTTCCAGGATTTGTGCCAAAAACACTATTTGTCGTATCAATGGCGTATGCGTTTCTAATCTCACGACTCATGCGCTCCAGCCCCACCGTGGCAGACTGATTTACGCTTTGAGTAAGACGCATTTTGTAAAAAGAGTTCATGACAACAAGCGTAGACTGGATAGCTATAGCCGACAATATCGCTAAAAATGAAACGTATATAATTGTCTCAATGAGCGTAAATCCTCTTCTTTGTGAAACTTGGTAGCGCATATCAATTATTAAAAATATTCATTACATACGTAGAAATAGATCGTGTCGTCGTCGCACCTCGGTCATTCCACGCGACATACATAGTGATTTTTTTTGTATTAGAATCGATTGTACCAACCCCGATATCATTATTTCCGTCACGCTGTACGCTCGCGATATCAAACTTGCGTTCAAATCCCCCATCGATATACGTATTTACCGAAGTGGTTGCCCACGTCGCACCGTTCCACGTTAAATAATATGTCCCGCTGGGGAGATTCTTCAAATTATTAGTATAATTCGTATCACGCATAAATTTTATAGCTTCAATGCCTTCTTCGAGAAGGTACGAACTTTGAGCTTTCCCTTCCGTTGCATTGCTGATGCGGAGAGTTGTCTGAAAAAAAGAGGATATGGCGAGTAACGCCACCGAAAGAACGGAAGCTCCTACGAGCATTTCAATCATTCCAAATCCTAGATTGCGTTTATTAAAGTCCTCCATGTTCGTGAAGTATATCATGTTGCCACACCGCTAGTAAGCAATGACGACGCCCGACGGCCGGATCACAAATGTCGTGCTTGTTGCGGTAGTCCCAACAAATTTAAGTGTCGTTGTCGCATATTTATTCGTAGAGCCTGTCACTTTTTGAAAGACCACATCGCTTCCCCCTCCCTCGATTTGAGTACCAGCGAAATAGAGGAGCGAATTTAACATTCTCGTTTCATTTGTCGACTCGACCGCTGAATAAGTCGGCGTACTAAAAACAACAACTTTGTTTGAGTCAAAATGCACACCATATGTAAGATCGGCTTTTGAAGACATCGAGGAAAGTCTCGACTTGTTTATGAACGAAACAATGTCTTGCGTTTCCGTGTTAATCAGGCTCGCCTTTCTGAAATTAGAAAAAGAGGGAACGATAATCGCCATAATAATTCCAAGAATTCCTATTGCGAACAGAATTTCAATCGCGGTAAAACCTCTTTTCTTAAGTTTCCACATATGATTAAATTCCACTCATCACGCTATACATCGGCGAAATCATCGAGATTGCGAAAAATCCTACCGACACGCCAATGACAACCATGAGGACCGGCTCGATGATAGTCGACATATTCTTTGTCGCAGAATCGACTTCGTCCTCAAAATAGACTGCGACATTCAAGAGCATCTGCGTTACCTTTCCTGTTTCTTCTCCAACTTCTACCATTTCTCCCACAAGAGGAGGGTAAATATCTTTATACTCTGCAAAAACAGATGATAGCGGAATACCTTTCTGTACGCGGTCCGCCGCGACAGTCATCACATCTTTGTAGTATGAATTTTGAAGCACATCTTTCGTGATATTGATTGCATCGAGAACATCAACACCTGAAGAAAGGAGCGAAGAGAGTGTGCGCGTGGTACGAGCTGCGTTGGATTGGCGGACGAGATTCCCCACGACCGGCAAAGGAAAAAGCATTTTTTCAAAAAGACGTTTTCCTTGCCTGGTACGAAGTCCTGTCATACATAGCGCCACAAAAGCAACAAACCCAATCAAGCCGACAAAAAAATGATTTGAAAGAAAATCACTGATTCCAATAATGATTTTCGTGCTTGTGGGGAGCTCAACATGCAACTCTTTGAATGTTGCCGCGAGTGTCGGCACAACAAACATAAACATGAGAATACCGATGATAACGAGCGCCGAAAGAACGACTGACGGGTAAATCATTGCTCCCTTGATCTTCTTTTTGAGCGCATAGCTTTTTTCTAGTTGCTCGCTGATAACCAAGAGCGACTGCGCGAGCCCTCCTGACTCCTCTCCTGCGCGAACCATCGACACAAAAAGCGGGGAAAATATTTTTGGGAACTTCGACATGCCAACAGAAAGCGTTCCACCGCGACTTATTTCTTGTATTACCGAACCGATTGCTTTTTTGAATGTTTCGTTTTTCGTTTGTTTTTCTAAAATGTCGAGCGCGCGCGAAAGAGCGAGTCCTGCTGTCATCATCGTGCTCAAGTTGTGCGAAAAAACAATGAGCTCGCGCATCTTTACACGACCTAAGATTCCGTTCAGGAAAGCCAGTCCCGGTATTGTGAGTTCCTTTTTCTCTTCAACGGAAATGACCGACTTTCCCGCCTTTCGTAATTCTGCCGCAACAGCAAATCGGTCGGTGTTCGTTGCTTCTCCCGTGGACTCTTCGCCGCTCGCTTCACGAATTTTATATTTAAATTTTGGCATTCGTTTTTTAATTTTATTCCGAGATTACGCGGAGCACTTCTTCAATTGTTGTGAGTCCTTGTACTGACTTGATAATGCCATCTTCGAGCATGGTCGTCATCCCTTCTTTTTTTGCGTATTCCTCAATTTGCGCAGCGGTTCCATTTTTCATAATAAGTTCGCGTATTGCCAGCGACATTTTAAGGACCTCGTGGATACCGACACGACCTTTGAATCCGTCTTCTGAATCTTCTGACGGGAGCGGTCTATAAAATGGAATATCTTTCCATTCTATATCAGGCTTAACAATATTTTCTTCCTTCAAAACTTTGATGACGCGGTTGAGGTCGACGGTCTTCCCGAGCGTTTCAATCTCTGCTGATGATAAATTGTATTTTTCCTTCGATGCTGTCAGGCGACGAACCAAGCGTTGCGCGATAATTATATTGACTGTTGAAACAATAAGGAACGGTTCTATTTCCATATCCATAAGACGTGGCATCGCCCCTGCGGCGGAATTCGTATGTAGAGTAGAAAGCACAAGGTGTCCTGTAAGGGCCGCGTTGATCGCGAGTGAAGCAGTCTCGCCGTCACGAATCTCTCCCACCATAATAATGTCCGGGTCTTGACGAACAAGTGAGCGAAGTCCTGACGCAAAAGTGAGTCCAATTTCAGACTTTACCTGTGTTTGGTTAACGCGTGGCATCTGATATTCAATAGGATCCTCAATCGTCGAGATGTTAACGTCCGGTTCGTTTAAAATATCGAGGATTGTGTAAAGGGTCGTCGTCTTACCGGAACCTGTCGGTCCAGTCGTAAGGATCATCCCTACACTCTGTTTTGACGCGGCATGAATGCGCTCAAGTCCCACTCCATGAAAACCGAGAGCTTCGAGCGTCAACCCTGAAACATTCTCTCGCAAAAGACGCATAACCGTTTTCTCACCATAATAAACAGGGAGCGTGGAAACACGGAATGCGACTTTTTCTCCCGCGGATTCTATTTTGAATCGTCCATCCTGAGGAAGACGTTTTTCATCAAGCTTTAAGTTCGAGAGAACCTTGATGCGCGCCACAATTCCTGGGGCGGCGGTTTTTGGCAACACCATAGCGTCATGCAAAAGTCCGTCAATGCGATAACGGATTACAACCTCCCTATCCATTGGCTCAATATGTATATCTGATGCTCCTTGTATGATTGCGTGGTTCAAAAGCGTGTCCACAATCTTCACCACAGGCAAATCCTCTGCGAGCTTTTTCAAATCCTCTTCGCTCTGTTCGCTTTCTTCTCCACCTTCTGCAAGAACATTGAGAGCGTTCGCTTCTTTGTCAATAATATCTCCAAACTCCGCCTTGAGGCTTTTTTGATATAGAAGGAGCGCCCCCTTGATTGATTCTTTGTCGGTAAGGCGTGGCAATATTTTCAGTCCGACTTTCTTTTTTATGAACTCAATAGCGCCGAGGTCATCGGTGTCGAGCATGGCCACCTCGAGAGTGCTCGCGTTCTTGGCGACTGCAACAATATTATGCTTGCGCGCGATTGGCTCTGGAATAAGGGAAAGGACTTCAAAGGGAATCTTTTGTCCTTTCAAACTCATGAAAGGAATTCCCATCAAATAAGCTTCGGTGCGACGGAGGTCGTCTTCCGCAAGTCTTCCATCCGCAACAAGGACTTCCCCAAGATAACTTTTGTTTTCTTGAGAACGAGCCTCAGCAGCCTCTAGATCCGCGCGAGACACAAGCCCAGCGTCTGCAAGAAAATCTTTGAGTTGTTTGTTGTTAACGTTCATATTATTGTTCTATGCAATTCTTTACTATTAGTATACCAAACATTTCGTAAAAAAAATTAAATATGGGGAAATCTTTTTTATTTTTAATAAATAACCGAAAAGCTTCGTCGATACAGGCATCAATATTCTCCAATTGCAAAATTTGACATCATTTGCAGATTTGGTATAATGAGTTGGTTAATGTCCGTCACGAACCGGGCAATTTTTTTATCAAATTTTCACTGAAATACATCATGTTAGACTTAAAAACAATGTGGTCAGCTCTTGGAGAGCTTGAAACAGAGCGTGGCATCCCTCGAGACAAGATTATTGAGGCTATCTCTCAGGCTCTCGCAGCTGCTTACAAAAAAGACTACGGTAAGAAGGGTCAAATTGTTCGCGCTCTCTTTGATACCGACTCAGGCAAAGCAGAATTCGTCCAAGTAAAAATCGTTGTTGACGAATCTTCTGTGCGAATGCCAGAAGATTCCGACGAGGACGCAGAGAAAAAAGAATTGGCTCTAAACAAAGGACTATCTGAAGAAGAGCGTGTTTCTCTCCGTCGCATGAGTCCTGAGCACGATATTCTCCTCGCAGATGCGCGTCGTATTAAACGAGATGCTGTTTCTGGTGATGAAATCATCTTCCCTCTCGAAACCCATGCGGATTTCGGACGCATTGCCGCGCAAACCGCGAAGCAGGTAATCATTCAACGCATTCGCGAAGCAGAGAAAGTTGCGGTTATCAGCGAATATGGAACAAAGCAGGGCGACATCATTCAGGGAACCGTCCAACGCACAGAACGTGGAAACATTTTTGTTGACCTCGGCAAAACAACAGGACTCCTCGCCTACGAGGACCAGATTCCAGGGGAACGCTACAAGCAGGGCGAACGCATTGCTGCCTATCTCTATAAGGTGGAGGAAACTCCTCGTGGTATTGATGTACGCCTTTCTCGTGCACACCCAAAAATGCTCGAGAAGCTTTTTGCGCAAGAAGTTCCCGAGGTTGCGGCAGGTACGGTTATAATCAAAGCCGTTGCGCGCGAAGCAGGCTCTCGCTCAAAAGTCGCTGTCATGTCGACCGATTCACATATTGACCCTATCGGTTCATGCGTAGGACAGCGTGGTGTGCGCGTATCGACCGTAATGAGCGAGCTCGGCGGTGAGAAAATCGACCTTGTTGTGTGGTCTGATGACGCAAAGAAGTTTATTGAAGATGCTCTCTCTCCAGCAGAGACTATTTCGGTTGTTCTTGATGAAGAGAGGCACCAAGCTACGGTGACCGTTGCGCACGACCAGCAATCACTCGCAATTGGTCGCGGGGGTCAAAATGTCCGCTTGGCAGCAAAACTTACCAACTGGAAACTTGATATTATAGGAAAAGAAGGAGAGGTTACAGCAGAAGCAACACCAGAAGGTGCTGTTAAGTCCGAAGAAGCTCCTGTTGTCGAAACAAGCACGATATAACTTTATAAACTTTAAGAACCTTTAACTACTATGAATCTTTGGCACGATGTATCAATGGGGAAAAATGTTCCGAATGAGATCAATGTGATCATTGAGATCAACAAGGGGTCAAAAAATAAATATGAAATCGACAAAGAGACGGGTCTTATCGCTCTTGATCGCGTAGGGCACACTGCTCAGGATTACCCGTTCGATTATGGATTTGTACCCCAGACACTCTGGGACGATGGAGATGCGCTTGATGTGGTTCTTCTCACCACACACCCACTTCTTCCCGGTATACTCGTAGATGCGCGTCCTGTTGCAATCATGCATATGATCGATTCTGGTGAAAGCGACGACAAGATCATCGCCGTACCTGTCGGTGACCCAAGATGGGCAGAAGTGAAAGACTTGGAGGACATCAACAAGCATACGCTCAAGGAAATGGAGCATTTCTTTGTGACATACAAAAAACTTCAAAACAAGGAGGTTACTGTTTCAGGTTTTGAGGGGCGCGACAAAGCGCTTTTTGCGGTAAAAAGAAGTATCGAGCTCTACGCTCAAGAGTTTAAAAAATAGCCTCTGCTCAAACGTAAGATTTGTACAAACACCCCGTCTTCAATAGTAGATGGGGTGTTTGTGTATAACTTTATGTACACAGTCCACCTCACTAGTGTATACTTATGTGGTACTGTGTAGCGATACGCAGAATAAAGTTTTCCACTGTTACTTGGACTATTAGATACTTTAATAATAAACATTTATGAAAAAAATATTAGTTTTAGGGTTCGTGCTTGGTTCACTTGGTTTTACAAACGCAGTATTTGCACAAACGACTGATGCAACAGTAGCTCCAGCAGTGAATGCAGTTCCAACTCTCTATACGGTTCCTCCTCAGAAACCAGGAGAGATGCGCAAGGAACTCTACGAAAAGCAGAATGAGCTCCGCAAAGAAGAGCGTGAAGATAATAAAGAACTTCGCGAAGAACAGCGCGACCTCCGAAAGGCAAGTTCAACAGAAGCAAGAGAAGTTCGAAAGGACGACCGTGAGGTTCGCAAAGCAAGCTCGTCCGCTGCTCACGAAGAAATCAAAAGGTTAAAGGAGCAACGCGAAATTAAGGCAGGAATCGAACGTGCTAACCACACCATGAAACGACTGAACGAGAAGGTTGCGAGCCTTGAAAAGCTTTCAAAGCGTATCGCAGAACACCTCGCGCTACGAAAGAGCAAGGGTGCTGACACAACTGCAGCAGAAGCAAAACTCGTAGAAGCACAGGCTTCCATCGCAATCGCAAAAGGAAAGATTGCTTCCATCGGCATCGCTCTTCAGCAAGCAGTAAACTCGCAGTCAACATCAACAACGACGGTAAATGTTAATACAATTATCAAGAATCTTAAGCCTCAGATTCAGGATGCGGAAAGATCAATACGTAACGCAAAGAAGGCACTCCGTGAAGCGATGAAGGTTCGCACACCGAGAACAACTCCTCCGACCGCAACAACGACAGCAAGCACTACGGCAACGACAACCACCGCAACAACGACACAACAGTAAAAAAACTAACTCATCGCAAATCCATGGAAGAAACTAAACCTGATAACAATCAAGAACCCTCAGATCTTGGCTCAACAGTGGGAGCTCTCATCGTCGGACTCGTGATAATCGGCGGAGGAATATACTATTTATTCTTTCGATAGGGATTTCCTAAAAGGACGGGCGCCGCAAGGCGCCCGTCCTTTTGTATTTACCTTCTGTATTTCTGTGATTCCTTGCCAAACAGTCCTCAAAAGGTTAAAGTGAAAACTTATGAAAACAACATTGAAGAATCTGTCGGAAAGCGAGGTTGAAGTATTGTGCGAGATCCCTGTTGAAACATTTGAAAAAGAACGCGCGCTTGCAGTCAAACGCGTTAGCGAAGGAGTTTCCCTTCCTGGTTTTCGTAAAGGACATGTGCCTGAACAGATGATTGTGCAAAAATTCGGCGAAGCGTTCATTCTCGAGGAAATGGCAAATCTTGCAATCGATAAAGCATACCCTGAGATTTTGAAAGAACACAAGATCCACGCGATCGGCATGCCAGAAGTGCAAGTGAAGAAGCTTGCCAAAGGAAATCCCCTCGAAGTTTCATTTGTCTTCCCTGTTCTTCCTGAGATTACTCTTCCTGATTACAAAAAGATTGCAAGTGAGATTATGAAGACTGAGGAATCTACTAAAGCAACCGATGATGAAGTCGCTCAATCAATCAAAGAACTTCTAAAACAATTTGCTACAAAAGACGCTGAGGAAAAAGAGATGATTCCTGAGCTTACATTAGACATTGCACAAAAGTTTGGTCCATTTACAACCATCGAAGAATTTCAAACAAAGATCCGCGAATCACTCGACCAAGACAAAGAAAATCGCGCTCGTAGTAAGAAGCGCATGCAGACAATGGAAAAGATTGCTGACGAAATAAAAGTGAAGCTCCCACAGATATTGATTAACGGTGAGTTAGACCGCATGATGCATCAGTTCCGTCAGGATATCACCCAGATGGGCATGAAGTTTGAAGATTATCTCCTCACCACAAAGAAAACAGAGGAAGAGCTTCGCAAAGAATGGAATGCTGACGCTGAGAAACGCTCAAGGGTCCAGATTGCTTTAGGGAAAATCTCTGTTTCAGAAAAACTTGTAGTTCCAAAGGAAGACCTAGAAAAAGAAGTTGATTTCTTTGTAAAACAATACAAGGACGTTGACCGCGGTCGCGCAACACTGCATCTTGAAATGATGCTCATGAATGAAAAAGTATTTCAGTTCTTGGAGTCACAGAAATAACAAATAAAAATGACCGCCCTTCGTAAATTACGAAGGGCGGTCATTTTTATTTAGACCAACGCAAGAAAAAGCGCCACAATCGCTGCCGTCTCCGCGCGAAGAATAGTGGAGCCTGTAGTTACAATAGGCACACCGTTTTGTTTAAAAAATTCCATTTCCTCATCTGTAAATCCCCCTTCGGGCCCAATAAGCAAGCCAATTGGAGATTTTGTTTCTTTCGCAAAAAACTCTCGAGCAGAAACATTCGAACGTGGATCAAAGACGACAAGCATTTCCCCAGAAATTTTTTCAATTGGCATAATCTCACCAAGTGTTGGCACGGTCGCCCGCCCCGACTGCTCCGATGCTTCACGAAGGATCTTGTTTGCGCGTTCGTAGTTAACACCTTTCTTTTCGCTCCTGTCTGCTTGCACAGGAATAATCTGCGAAACGCCGAGCTCGGTTGCCTTCTCCAGCACAAGTTCAAAATTATCTTTCTTGATGAGTGCTATATAGAGTGTTACATCGCGCGAAGGCACAAGTCCTTTTTTTCTTTCAAGTACTTTGAGTGTTGAGCTTTTTTTATTTAGTAAAACAACTTCACACAGTACTTCATCGCCACTGCCATCAAACAGAATTGCCTTACTCCCCTCTTCCATACGGAGAACATTCCGCCATTGATTGAGCAAATTCTCATTAGTAACAAAAAACTCCCCCGCTTGTGGAATCTTCTCTTCTGTAAAAAATCTGTGTATTCGCATATTAAAAGTAGTCTAGCAAATCAAATCGTAAAATAAAAACCCCAGCCTGCCGAAGCAAACTGTGGGTGGTTAGAAAACCTCAATCGAGAATTCAGATGCTCAAGATTGCGTACGCTTTAAATACCAACCTGACGCGCTCGGGTATTGGTCATCGTGTAAAAATTTCCACGTTAACGAGTCTCCGCTAATCTTGCTGAAATACTGGTCAGCCATTGTTGTCAGTACTTCACATAATTCTCCAGGAATATCATTTTGGTTTTTCCAAAAAGGCTGATCTTCTAGAAGACTCCTGTGCCAAGCAAAATCAATGTCCGAAATATTAGGAGACGGAGCTGCTCGAACATCGGTATCCAGCGCAATCCCAATATCTTTACCGTCAACGGTGCAACAAAAGCCTATTGCCCAACGTGCTCTCGCTATATTGAGTTGAAGAACACGAATTGGAAACTTATCAATCACACTAGCTGAACTCATAGAATTCTCCTCTAGTGGGTGGTTAGTCAACAAAAAAGTTTTTAGTGCCTCATGTCTATATTAAGTATAGCAGGTTAACAATGTTTTGTCAACCCCAAATTTGCATCCTTTGAAAGGTGTGGTATTATCTCCCTATGTCATATTTAATCCCAACCGTTATTGAAAAATCACCGCAAGGCGAGCGAGCCTACGATATTTATTCACGTCTTCTCAAAGAACGCATCATTTTCTTGACTGGTGCTATTGATGACGATGTTGCAAACATCACCATCGCCCAGCTTCTCTTCCTAGAGTCCGAGGACCCAAAGAAAGACATTTATTTATACATCAACTCCCCTGGCGGGTCAGTATCAGCAGGAATGGCGCTCTACGACACCATGCAACACGTGAAGCCAGACGTTTCTACCATCTGTGTGGGTATCGCCGCATCAATGGGCGCAGTGCTTCTCTCTGCTGGTGCGAAAGGAAAGCGTTTCATTCTTCCAAACGCAGAAGTGATGATCCATCAGCCGCTCGGCGGAACAGAAGGTCAAGCATCTGATATTGCCATCACCGCAAAGCATATTTTGAAAATTAAAGAGAATCTCAACAAAATCCTCGCAAAGAACACCGGCAGGCCTCTCGCGCAAATCGAGAAGGATACCGATCGCGATTTCTTTATGTCAGCTGAGGAATCCAAGAAGTACGGCATCGTAGACGAGATATACAAGCCAAAGAATCCACGAGGATAGTGGTAGCCTCATAAAAACCCCGACAGTTCTCGAGAACTGTCGGGGTTTTTATTTTCCCTCGACATCTTCCTCAAACAACTATATGATGAAATTGTACCTTTAGATTTTAGGTCGTACCAATAAAGATTGATTTGGGCGGCATTATTGACACTATTATTAACTTTAACCATTCACCGCGCCAGAGAAACATCCAAAAAA
>JBBTZQ010000011.1:31721-40462 GCA_038061275.1 Patescibacteria group bacterium | reverse complement strand
AGGCTTGGTGGATTTTGACATGAATATTAACATTGCATTGACGCTGGGAGGCGTGATGGCGATTCTCGTTGGCATGGCTCTCGGATATTTGATCCGTTTGCTCATTTCGGTTAGCAAGCGAGGAACTGTGGAGTTTGAGACAAAACAAGTTCTACTTTCCGCGAAAGAGGCCGTGCAAAAGATGCACGAGGAATCAGAAAAAAGAACGGAGTCCCGTGAAAAAGAATTGCGTACTAAAGAAAAAGAGGCCGACATTCGTTTTAAAAAGATTGAGGAGCGTCTTGGGAAAAAAGAAGAGTTTCTTGACGTCAGACAGCTTGACATCAACAAGGAGCTTGAGCATATAAAAGAAAAGAGCATCGAATTAGAAGTTGTTCACAATAAGCTTCTCAAGGAAAAGGGAGACTCTGTTCATGAACTTGAACGCATCGCAAACCTATCAACCGAAGAAGCAAAGGGTGAGATTTTGGAACGAATAGAAAAAATTTATCAGGAGGATTTTTTGTTGCGCTTGAAAAAGCTTGAAACAGAGGGTGAAGAAAAACTTAAACACGTCGCGAGTGATATTCTTGCTACTTCGATTCAACGCCTCGCAACTTCCACTGCTGCTGAAATGATGATCACAAATGTGCAAATTCCTTCCGATGAAATTAAAGGGAGGGTTATTGGCAAAGAGGGGCGTAATATTCGCACTCTTGAGCGCGTTGCGGGGGTTGAGATTATCATTGACGATACTCCAGGATCAATCGTAATTTCATCATTTGACCCAATTCGTCGTCAGATTGCGCGTATAGCCCTTGAAAAACTCATCGAGGATGGTCGCATTCAACCAGCAAAAATTGAGGAAGCTGTTGAGAAAGCGCGTGAAGAAATCGGAAAAGTAATTAAAGAAAAAGGCGAGCTTGCCGCATATGAATGTGGGGTCTTCAACCTTGATCAACGAGTCACACTCCTCCTTGGTCGTCTTCATTTTCGTACGAGTTTTGGTCAAAATGTTCTTCAACACTCGATTGAGATGGCCCACCTTGCAGGCATGATCGCGGAAGAGCTTGGTGCAAACGTTGCAGTTGCCAAGGCTGGAGCCCTTCTTCATGACATTGGCAAGGCGGTTGACCACGAAGTTCAAGGAACTCACGTTGAAATAGGTCGTCGCATCCTCCAAAAATTCGAAGTTGCTCCCGAGATCATCCAAGCTATGCAGTCTCATCATGAGGAGTATCCTTATGAGACAATAGAGTCCATAATTGTGCAGACCGCTGATGCTATTTCTGGTGGCCGTCCAGGGGCTCGTCGTGACAGCGCCGAGCGCTACATCAAGCGCCTCGAGGATCTCGAAGGAATCGCGAATTCCTTCCCTGCTGTCGAAAAAACCTATGCAATACAAGCCGGAAGAGAGCTTCGCGTGTTTGTGAAACCTGAACAAATCACCGATCTTGAAGCAAAAAATCTTGCTCGCGAGATTGCTCTTCGTGTAGAAAAAGAATTGAAGTATCCAGGAGAAATAAAGATTTCCGTTATTCGAGAATCTCGCACAATCGAGTATGCGCGATAGATATTTTAGTGATTCATTACGATACAAAAATTAAATACTGGCAATATTTCTAAAAACCCTTGTGCCTATTGCTTAAAAAAATAAGGAGGAGTATACTATTTGACAAGGGGTTCTGGTATCGTCGTAGTACCAAATCAACTCCATTGGGCACTAAAGGTTTTAGTATTAAAAGTTAATTATATAAATACAATGAATAAAGCAGCTATCGTTGATATCGTTCACGAGAAGATGGGTGGAACAAAAGTATCAGCAGAACAAACAGTAGATTCAATTCTTGAATCTATGATCAAGACACTCAAGGGAGGTGAGGAAGTTTCAATTGCAGGTCTTGGTATTTTCTCCGTAAAGCCACGCGCAGCTCGCGTAGCACGTAACCCAAAGACAGGAGAAGCAATCAACGTTCCCGCAACGAAGGTTCCAAAGTTCCGCGCAGCAAAGGCACTCAAAGATGCAGTAAAGTAATTTACTTTCATCGTTTAAAAAAATACCTCTCGTTTTTTTCGAGAGGTATTTTTTTATTTAAAGTACGTTGCTCCGCTTCCGATTCTACACGCAAGACGCGCAGGCGTCTTGCTCCACCCGCACAATATACAAAACTGTCTCAAGAAGAAATTTGGTGGGGAGACGCTACGCTATCGGACTCGGAGCAAGGCTCCTCTTTGAGAACCCGCGGTTCTCAACGGGCAAAGCCCTGCTCTCCTCCACGGGGGAACAGGTGTTCCCCCGACCCCCCTCCTGTCCGATTCTCCCCACCAACAATAATTCATATAAAAAACCTCAAAGAATTTCTTTGAGGTTTTTTATATGATGTGCGGGTGGGGAGAATCGGACTCCCGCCAAGAGTTTGGAAAACTCCTATTCTACCATTAAACTACACCCGCATTCCTAGACGCCATACTAGCAAATAATTACCAGTATCGCAACGATAAGCGGGTTACCCTACTATCGAACGAACTTTTACAAGAATCTCATCAAGAGTAAAGTTTGCCTTTACCATAAAATCTTTAGCACCAAGAGTCTTCGCTTTTTCGAGATCCTCTTTTTGCCCTAAGTTACTGAGCACTAAAACAGGAACGTCTTTAGTCTTAGAGTCAGCTTTAATATGAGCGAGAATCTCAAATCCGTCTATTCCCGGCAAAATAAGGTCAAGGAGGATAATCTTAGGTGTGCGCTCTTTCAAAATCTCATATGCCGCCTCTGCATTAATGGCATTTTTGACATCAAACCCCTCGCCGTCGAGCTTACGCACAAGGAGTTCCCTTAAAAACTTGTCATCTTCAACCACTAATATAAATGTCTTTTCTCCAACAAAATGGGGTTCTGCTGCTTTTTTAATTTCTTCGACTGAAACTTGTGCTTCTGTGTCAAAAGAATCCAGTTGTTCGTCTGTTTGCTGGCGCGGAGCAACGTAGGGCACGCCTGCGTCTGTTGCAAAAATACGCCTTACTTTTTCAAGGACTTCGCTCGGATCAAAAACCGCCTTTATCAGGAAGTCGCGCGCGCCAAGTTCTTTTGCTCTGGATATTTCTATCGGTTGACCTGAATTTGAAATAATAATGACGGGAATCTTTTTTAATTCTATATCAGCGTGAAGTTCTTCAAGAACCTGCATACCGCTTTTCCCCGGCATCATTATGTCGAGAAGAATCATGTCCGGTTTGTATTCGCGGATTCTTTCAACAGCTGCGTTACCATCATCCATGCGATCTACGAGATATCCGCTTTTTTCTAGTTTTTGTGAAAGAATGTCACGTAACACACTGTCGTCTTCAACAAGAGTAATCTTTTTTTTGTTGTCCATAGCAGTAATCTCTTCATTGTACCTTGAATACTTTTGTCATGCAAGAATCCGAATCGCTGCACAAAATTCTATTATGGCGGATTGTCTCCTGTGCTAGACCTGTCGCTTAATAATTTTCGCAGCCAAAAAATTAGAGATTGTAGTAGAAAAGTTATTAGGTGACAGGTCTAGTATTCTTGACCTGATACAATCTCGCCCAACCCCTGCTTTGGCAACAGTTCCTTTTCAAGTGGTAGCGTCATACCAACAGTCGTTCCTTTTGTAGGCTCCGACTCGACCCATATTTTTCCTCCGTGTCTTAAAATAATACTTTTTACAATGAACATTCCCAATCCCGTACCCTCTGTTTGCAAATAAACAACATTTGATGCTCTAAAGAACTTTGAAAAAAGCTTTGGCATGTCTTCCTTTGGTATGCCAACACCCGTATCGCTTATTTTGATTTCCAAATATTTCCCAACCTTATTTACTGAAACCATGACCTTCCCGCCAGGAAGTGTGTATTTGATTGCATTATCAAGTATATTTTGAATCGCAATAGAAATACTAGTGTAATCAAAGAAGAATGGCGGAATTGAAGGTGCTCGATTATTTACCGACAGTTCTATGTTGCGCTCATAACATGCTACTGATGAATTTGTAACAATCTCGTTTAAGAGTTTATTAAAATCATTCTCTTCAAAAGTAGCTCCAACCTTTCCGTCTTCAATACGCGAGACACTGAGTAGGTCATTAATAAGCCGGACCATCTTATCGTTTGTTTCATATCCATGAAGAAGCATCCCTCGTTGCTCGCTTGTGAGTGGTCCCACGTCGCCATCGAGCAGAAGCTTGAGAGCCCACTTCACTCCCGAAAGTGGCGTACGAAGCTGGTGCGCGACCACTGAATTAAACCCTGATTTGATACTGTCCATTTCACGTAAGTTTGCTAGCATAGAGTTAAACACTCCGCCAAAATGTCCTATCTCGTCGTCTGAAAGATTTTCAATTTTCTGATTAAAATCCCCTTCGGATACTTTCTGCGCGATACGCGAATATCTAGTAATAGGTTCTACAACTTCTCGACGAAGAATTGTGGCGAGAACAAGCACAAGCACAATGGTAAACGTGAGCCCTATACCCATCATGCGAAAAATAAGTGCATTAATTTTATCAGTATACGACGAAACAAGCACATGGTATTCGAGAAGTCCCACAATTTCACTCTTTCCGTTTTTCACTTGCTTGAGCGGTTCAACATGCATAAGCAACCGGTGTCCTTCATGTTCGCGTTCGATATACACATTAAGCTGCTTTCCTGTTAACACGTCTTCTCGAAGTTTTTTATATTCTGGCAAGTCGTCCCCAAACTTGCCTATATTTTTTTCTGTACTTGCAACAACATTAAGCTTCCTGTCAAAAACAGCGAGCGCATGAAAAAAGTCAAACCGCTTTGTTTCGTCTGTCATTTTCTGAATAGTGTCAGTGCTTTCTCTTCGCATTATCATCAAAGAGCCTGCGCTCTGCTCTACATCCGCCGATATTTCGCCAAGAAGTGTTTGCAGAGAAAGAACATTGTCCTTTGTCCCCTTGTTTGTATTTATCCCAACATCAATGACACCTGAAACGTCAAGAGAAGTTCTATTGTCTGTAGAATAGTACGTGGGAGTGAGCATGCTGACTATATCAAGTCCATCCTCAGTTGTTCTCATCTCAACTGGCTTACCGTCAACGATCACTCGGCGAAGTGTCTCTAGTTTTTCAGGAATGATTCTTTTCCCGATAAGCATTGGGTCTGTAGAAATTAATGCGTATCCTTCAGGATTCAACACACTGATGTATTTTGTGTGTTTCGTTTTACTGAGAGCGTCTAGTGTCGCCTGAAGGCGAATTTCTTGGTCGTTGGTTTGGCGAAGAATTCGTTCAATATCATCGCGCAAAAGTCCTGCGGTTGCTTCTGAATTATTGAGAACATCTTTCTTAATAGAAGCAGCTTCAATACTTACAATGACCCAGAATGCTATCGTGAGTACGACAATGGTGACCGTTGCAAGTACAAGATTTATTTTTGTTCCAAGGCGCATACATTATTAGTATACACTGAAGCAAGCACACTTCCCAGAAAAACTGTGGGCATTATCTTTGTTTATATGACACACGAAATAAAAAATAAAGTGTGCATCACTTAGAAAAACATTTTTTTGAAAATTTCACAAAATAAGCCTGTTTATGCTAGTATACCCATACGCATTTGTTTAGGTTTTTACGGGGTGTAGTATATCGGTAGTACGTCTGCTTTGGGAGCAGATAGGCCGAGTTCGATTCTCGGCACCCCGACAGAGTATTGGGCTAACAAACAAAAACACCCATTCTTTCGGGTGTTTTTGTTTGGCTCAGACACTTATATATCAAAGAGCTCGATGGTTGACGAGTACTGATAATAATGCAAATATTGAATGAGGGTATTACTGTTAGTCATACTAATATTAAAGTACATTTATAAGGAGACTTGTCATGAAGAGCTGCATAATCGGAACGGGAGAACCTTCTCGTGTACGCTTTAGCGGAGCCTCGCAGATAGCCCAGCCATTCATAGGTGTTAGTGGTGAAAAAGAAGAATTTTCCATCGCTGGCATTTTGTTTAAGAAAAAGGAGCCCATCTTTACCGTTCTTAGCAACACATTCTCCATTTTTCACATGTGGAGAGTGATGAAGTTGCTAGAAATGGTCAAACGCCTAGATAATACAACGGTCATGTCTTGCTATGAAATAGTTGACCGTAAAGATAGAAATGTTTACTCTCCTGAATGTGCGGATATCTTCTTGCAGCTCGGTGGACCAAAAAATCTCTATAAACTGCGCGGGGACCTGCTTGCGTCCGCACCCCCTGTCGAAAATATTGAAGATTTTATCTTAGCACTTGCACCCTTAGACACAGAGATTGATCTTCTTGAGCTTAAATCTGAGATTTCTTTGTGCAACGTGCAAATTACTCCAATCATCAGCAAGACCCTTGGTGATTGGAAAGGATTTTCAAAATCATTAAAAATGGCAAGTTCCAGCGCATTTAGCGACACTATCAACTAAAGCTGGTTATTTAAAGGCTCGTGGAAACACGAGCTTTTTTATTAATATCAATCGATAAATTTGCTGTTTCTCCCCTGCTAGCTTAGTATTCTAATAGGAGCAATATTCACAAACATTGTTCGTCAGATAATCGCACTCGTAGTACAACGGATAGAACACAGCCCTCCGAAGGCTGAGATCGAGGTTCAATTCCTCGCGAGTGCACAAACGTTAAGAAAACCTGACTTTCGACAGGTTTTTAGTTTGTCGATTCTACAGAATCGTGTAGCGCAATGTCGATTGAAGTGCGACATAGGCGCAGTGATCTTTTGCGAGCACGCAAAACCACGAGCCGGGTGAGGAAGCGAATACATGGAGCTTTCGCAAGGCCGGAATCTATTTTTCTAGCAAGAAAAATAGATGAGGAAGGGTCGCGGAAATTTTTGAGCGACGGCGAGAAAATTATCTGTGACCGAGAGCACTTACGTAGATTGCGAGCTTTGCGATGCAATATACTTAGTGACTCGTGACCACACAGATTAGTTGCCTAGTCATCCTTATATTGTGAGCGTAGCGAATTAGTAACTCGTGGCAAATTCCTCGCGAGTGCCTAAACATTAAGAATTATAGAATGCTTAAAGCCTGCGGTACAAAGTACCGCAGGCTTTTCCTTCTACTGCAATTTTTCAATAATTTCATCCCATGAATAAACCCTTTCAACATTTTTAGGGAGTTCATCTACTTGATTCCATGGGTTGTCGAACAAAAGAACTTGTATTCCTGCAGCAGCCACTCCTCTGGCGTGCACAAGGGCGTCATCAACAAAGATCTCTATACCTAGGCTTTTACATATCTCAGGCTTAGTCGTTTGATGGTGACTATACTCTTGTTCTTTCCCAACAAAATGGATTCTCTCCACCATGTCTGGAAAATATTTTTCAAGCCATTTTGTTGTAAGACCACTTATCATCAATGGTCGCGCAGTGATAATGTGAATATTTTCTTCTCCAAGAAAACGAATCCCACTAACTGCTCCCGACACCGGCAGTGCCCGAGAATGCTCTTCTGAATGGAAAAACTTATGAACACGAGCAGCTGCCTCCTCGGTCGTACATCCCCAAACACGGTTAAATTCATAAGAAACAACGTCTTTCTTTGTGTAGGAAGTTCCATAGTTGGCATTGTGCCAAAGGCATATAGCTTCGTTGCACGCCATTAAAACATCATCAAGATCAACACCAATCTTCTTTTCCATACGTCTCTCCTGTTTATAATCTTAGGTCAGGATACCACAAACGAACTAACAAACAAGGTCATAATTAAATAGGAACGCAAATACTCACCTATTTTGCATCTACAATACTAAATCTTTAATAAATTTCACATGCGCTTTCCTTGCCTTTACGTCTATTTTTACCGTTATCGCATCAAAAACCCAGTCTCTTTCGGCACTTATCCCCTTTTCAGCCAAATAAACCTGAATTGTTCTTGCTAATCTCTTAAGTTTGTTTGCGTGAATATTATCCTCTGGCCGATATTCAGATGTTACGCGGGAAACATTATTATAGGCGATTTCACGTGAAACACTCTTAACTTCAATAAAATGAAGGATTTCCGCCTTTTCTGCAATTACATCGATTTCTCCATACTTTTTACGGTAATTTCTATCTATAATTGAAAAACCTTTATTTTTAATGTATTTTGTAGCTATATCTTCTCCAAGCCGTCCAATCCCTTGTTTTTGGTTCTTTTGAGCCATTTTGCCTATTATACACAAAATGTTACACGGGAAACAAGTTTAGTCATGTTACTTAGTAACACTTTTCGTATTTTATGGCTAGAATTGGCGTTTCTCTATTATAGCTATATTCTACAATGGTATTTTCGGGAACCGGCTAATGTCTTTTAAAATATGGGGTTGCTTTTGCTATCTTTTTGTGTCCTTTATCAACACTATACACAGAGTTATCCACAGATTTTCGGATTTTGCCCTTATTTAAATTGGAGAACCTGTTGACACTGACGCTGTTTTTAAGTTCGAAATTGGTCATGGTGTCCTTTATAAGAATGGGGGGGTGCGGGTAGGGAGATCTGTCACGGGTTACTAGGCGTACTCAAGCGAGTACGCTCTCCGTGCGCCAAGTACCCTCGACCCCGCCTCGTAGTCGCAGAGCAACATACTGCGGCTTTCGATTCTCCACACAAGGCGCGCAGGCGCCTTGTTCTACCCGCACAATATAAAAAGCCCCGAGAGGGGCTTTTTATATTGTGCGGGTAGGGAGAATCGAACTCCCGTCTCAACCTTGGCAAGGTCGTGTTCTACCACTAAACCATACCCGCATT
>JBBTZQ010000011.1:0-31621 GCA_038061275.1 Patescibacteria group bacterium | reverse complement strand
ACTCCCGTCTCAACCTTGGCAAGGTCGTGTTCTACCACTAAACCATACCCGCATTCGTTGTTTTTTCATTATACAGATTTCTGAGGTTTTTGGAAGTATCTGCATAGAATGGGTTGAAATGGGAAATGGGGTCAGGGGAAATTGGGTCAGGTACCTTTGTTTTTGAAACGTAATTATTGGATGAGCAAGCTCGGCGATTTTTTGTGGTCACGAGTTACTAAGTGTTCTCGGATGATTACATCCTGTGAGCACTAAGTACTCTCGACCCCACCTCGCGGTTTTTGAGCACAAAAACATCGCTGCGGTCGGCACAACTAAAAAACAGCGTATTGGCGCTGTTTTTCTTTACGTTGTGCCCCCGCCAGGATTCGAACCTGGAACGCCGGTTTCGAAGACCGATATGATATCCATTTCACTACAAGGGCATGTATTAAAACACTGCGTGATTAATACTAGCGCATATTAGGAAAAACGCCAAAATCGAGCTAAGATATTTATACAGAAGATTTGTGTTACGACCATGCCTCACACTCCCAAAAAAATAGATATTGAATATTCAATCCCAGTAGAAGTTTCACATGTAACCGAAACTCTGCGAAAAGCAGGGTTTGAGGCATATCTCGTGGGCGGATGCGTGCGCGACATGATTATGGGCGTTAAGCCGAAAGATTGGGATATCACGACCAATGCAAGCCCGGAGGAAATTCAGGCCCTTTTCGAAGAAACATTTTACGAGAATGATTTTGGAACGGTCGGCATCGTAACAAAATCCGAAGATGAAACGCTCAAGGTTCTCGAAGTAACGCCGTACCGCACCGAAGGACCCTACAGCGATAAGCGTCGCCCGGACAGCGTATCGTTTCACGCTAAACTTGAAGATGATCTCAAGCGCAGGGACTTCACAATCAACGCCATCGCCTATGATGATTCTCAAGGACATCGTAAAGGACATATCATCGACCCTTTTGCTGGTCTAAAGGACATCCAGGACAAAACGATACAAACGGTGGGGGATCCGTATGACCGATTCCATGAAGACGCCCTCCGTATTCTTCGCGCGGTACGCCTCGCAACAAGTCTTGGTTTCACGATTAACAAAGAAACTCAAGAAGCTGTGCAAAAAACTGCAAAAAACCTAAATGAAATTGCTCGTGAGCGTATCCGTGATGAATTCACCAAGATGGTCATGTCGTCGAACCCGATGATTGGCGTTATTATGTGTGAAAAACTGGGACTCCTTGAGTATATTGCTCCCGATCTCAAGCGTGGTATTGGCGTTGAGCAGAACGGTGATCATATTTATACTGTATGGGAGCACAACTTACGAGCTCTTCAGCATTCTGCGGACCGTGAATGGCCTGTGCATGTTCGCCTAGCTGCACTTTTCCACGATATCTCTAAGCCAGAAACACGCCGTTGGTCCGACGATAAAGAGGATTGGACGTTTTATGGGCACGATGTCGTTGGCGGGCGTGTGGCAAAAAAAGCACTTGAAAACTTGAAGTACTCAAAGAAGATCATTGATGTTGTTTCTACTCTCGTGCGCTATCATTTGTTTTTCTCCGATATCGAGAAAATAACGCTTTCTGCGGTTCGTCGCATAGTTCGAAACGTTGGCCCTGAAAATGTCTGGGATCTCATGAAAGTTCGAGCTTGCGACCGTATCGGCATGGGAAGGCCCAAGGAAACCCCTTATCGCCTACGCAAGTACCAATCCATGATCGAGGAGGCAATGCGAGCCCCAGTGTCTGTTCAAATGCTCAAGATAGATGGTGCAAAAATCATGGAGGTTACTCGTGAAACGCCGGGCCCAAAGCTTGGTTTCATCCTTCATGCACTTCTCGAAGAAGTTATCGATGCTCCTGACGACAATAATGAAACGTTTCTCGTGAAACGTACTCTTGAACTCACAAAACTCCCTATTGATGAACTAAAAAAGCTCGGCGAGGCAGGAAAGGAGAAGAAGGATGCTGAGGAAGAGAAGGAGCTCTCGGAGATTCGAAAACGATACAATGTAAAATAATATGGGTAAAGATATACCACAAAAGGCGACTGTGGAAATGGTTATTCTCGTTGATGAGCAGAATAACGAGATCGGGACTGCGGAAAAAATGTATGCACATCGACATGCGCTCCTTCACCGAGCATTTTCCATTCTCATCTTCAACAAAAAGGGTGAGATGATGCTTCAAGAACGTTCTGTTGCAAAATATCATTCGGGAGGACTCTGGACGAATGCGTGCTGTGGGCACACACGCCCAAATGAACCACTTTTAAACGCTGCACATCGAAGACTCGGCGAGGAAATGGGGTTTGACTGCGATCTCACCGAGCAATTTCACTTTATCTACAAAGTCCCGCTCAACAACGAGCTCTCCGAACATGAGTATCTCACTATTTTTACCGGTGAATACAACGGCTCGTTTGTCGTAAATCCCGAAGAAGCGGACAGTTGGCGCTGGGTTAGCATGGAAAGCCTCAAGAAAGAACTCCGAGAGAAGCCTGAACAATTCACTTTTTGGTTCAAGCTCATAATGGAACGGTTTCCACAGGGCCACACCTACTAAAAATACTGGTGCGACCTGCATATTTATAAGGAAAAACAAAAAAACCCCGCAAGTATTTAAACTTGATCGGGGTTTAGGTCGATGCAATGTCTTATTGCTGGTGCAATATCGCTACAGGAAGTCGCACTCCTGGGCCAGTTGTTTCAAAGCCAACTAATTCGATAAGAAAAAAGTACTTATTCAGTAATTTTACAATACTTTTCACACAGTCCACAAATTGCTTATCGTCTATAGCTGGCTTCTGAGGTATTGCAGTGTGAATTCTTTCACGATGAGCTGTCCACTCCTGCGCAAGCTGCTGTATCTCTTCATCGATTTCCTCAATAAGTAGGTACCGATTACTTTGGTCCTGAATCTCGATGACGAGTTTGTCCCGATGGTCATACGACATAGTGCCGGTAGTTATTTCAATAGTTGTTTCTGGGAAAAGCACTTCGTCGGTTCGAAGCAATAGACTACTTTGTGGCCCTGTGGGTTTGAACACACGCATTGCGTTTGGAAGGGTAAATCTATAAACTTCTATCATACTTCCTCCATAGTGAGCTGAATGAACTGCAAACCACAAAATACCACAGGAGCCGGTTCAAGTCAAGTTCAATGTCTATAGTAGATTCAATAGGTAAGGCATTGCCTATTAATTTACTGAATATTATTTCAACTCCAGCACAATAGGGCAGTGGTCGGAGCTGTTAAAATCCGACATGATGGTTGCCTTATTGTTTCTCAGCAGCACTCCACAAGATTTCAAACAATGCACGCTGGCTTGCAACAGCAGATTCACTTTTCACTATTACTGTAAGAATCTCAGGCTCATAAATATCAAAAGAGATACTGTTTGGACGAATAGAGACATTCACGATATTTTCTATGCCTTTTATATTTCTTGATTCATTTTTGATAATAACACTCCTGTTATATTCAACATCCTTACCCGAACCTATATATCTTATCTTTATATTCTTTTTAGCGCGCAACTCTTCATATTCTTCAATTCTTCCTTCCATAAGTTTTACAAAACTCATACCGGCCCCGCCTATAATATCTAAACGATCTCCCTCGGTGGCCTCATTCAATACCTTAAAAATATTTTCTATAACAGCCTGACTTCCACTTATAACCTCAACGATCCCTGCGGGCGACTTACTGTATAACTTCATTAGGCTTTGAACACTGTCTATGGTTTCTATTCTTTTCTTCTCTACTTCTTGCAAGATTTTGTCTGGGCTCGCAGCTAGATACTTTACAGCCTTACTGACACCAACAACCATAATTAATTTACGATTTTCTAGCTCGTGTATTGCATCATATACATACTGGCGATGAAGTTTGGTCTTTGAGATAATATTTTTCGGGGAAAGTGCGGTTCCGTTGTCCAAAAGGAGAACATAAACTACTGATGCTTTGCCCGAGAGCCCTGCATCGCTGGCATTTTTAATATACATGTCCAATTTTGATGATATGTCTTGAGTCATAATTTATATGACTAATATATCATAAAACCATTGTTTTGCAACTTTATTAATCATAAATAAATAGAAACAAAATGTATGACTAATCATTGACATTTACCAATAAAGATTGTATTCTATATTCAGAAGTTCTTATAAACAAACCAGTTCAAAAGGAGAATCAAAATGTCTTCTAAGTCAGTTGAAAAGTTTTTGAACAGCCCGATGAGTTCTTTGAAGCTTACCAAGGG
Organism: Patescibacteria group bacterium; assembly: GCA_038061275.1. Classification (GTDB taxonomy): domain Bacteria; phylum Patescibacteriota; class Minisyncoccia; order Phycocordibacterales; family UBA1550; genus UBA1550. The sequence continues at coordinate 27,355 of JBBTZQ010000011.1, read as the reverse complement.
TGTAATGACTACGCTTTTTGCACAATTATCTCGTCAGAGCGGTCTGCTTCGCAGTCGTTATGGTTACTGGCATAAAAGATGTACTTCTTGTTTTGAAGCACGGAAAATCGAAGATAGCGTAGAATGTTCTAATTGCTCTGGCGGATACATAAAAATCAGCAATCAAGAAATCGATTCACTTAAAGACCTCTTTTCACAAACGGCAATACAGGATTGGTTAATGTCTGAAGACGCACGACTAAAAGATGGTGGTACGATCTACGGCTATGGAACTTGGAATAAGCATACAGATGTGATAGGTAAAGTATTTTTGAACAAAGGGTTTGGTTACTTATGCTGGTGGAGACTAGGGAGAAAAGATAGAATGTCCATATTTAAAAGTGCAGTAAAAAATATGGGAAAGGATTTTGTTCTATCAATGCCCTTAAATGCACTGCCCTTTGTAATTCCTGTGTTCAATTGGGTTGAATCTTACTGTGAAATAAAGACGTTATCACTCTTAACAGACAGAGAAGCGGTAAGATTAAAAAAATTCTCTTCATTCGAAGACTCCATAAGAATACTTCAAGGGGCGGGTTTTACAAAAAAAGATGGATCAATATTTGATTTAGATTTGAAGATTGAATCTGAGGCAGGCAAACTTCGCGCTAAATATCCTAGGCTGAACCAACGAACTGCCAAATTATTTTTGGAGATTGCAAAACAAGAAGGTTGGTAAATAGCATTTGAAATCAGGGTGTGGTCGCAAGGCCACACCCTTTTATTTTAACTCCAGCACAATCGGGCAATGATCAGAGCCGCTGAAATCGGACATAATGGTTGCGTGTTTCACAGACTTCAAAAGGTCAGGGCTGATGAAGAAGTAGTCAATGCGCCAGCCAACATTGCGTGCACGAGCGCCTGTCTTCATATCCCAGTATGTATACGCGTCACGGGTATGCGGGTGCATATGACGAAAGATGTCGATATAGCCATGATAGACTAGCTCATCGATCCATGCGCGCTCCTCAGGCAAAAACCCCGTGTTATTTTCATTTTCTTTTGGTCGCGCAAGGTCAACTTCTTCATGCGCTGTGTTCACATCTCCGCACACAACAACTTTGTGACCATTTTTTCGAAGCTTCTCAATAAATTTCAAAAAATTATCGTAGAATTCAAGCTTAAAGCGAAGTCTTTCTGGCCCTACGCCACCGTTAGGGAAGTAGCAATTCAAAAGGACAAACTCGGGATAATAAAGGACAAGAAGGCGACCCTCTTGATCCATGTCCTTTATGCCCATGCCTTCTTCGACTTTGAGCGGTTCCTGTTTTGTATAGACGGCAACACCGCTGTAGCCTTTGCGCATCATTGAATGGCTAAAGTAAGAAAAATAGCCAATAGGACTTCTAACTTCCTCAGAAAGTTGTATGGCTTCTGCTTTTGTTTCTTGCAGACAAAGGATATCCACATTTTTATTGATGATATCTGCCCAATTTCCTTTTTTATGGATTGCGCGCAATCCATTTACGTTCCATGAAACAATCTTCATATGCACATGATATCAAATAGAAAAGGAATTGACTACCTGTTCTTATTGTGTTACTCTCTACAAAGGTTAATAATGATAAAGGGGTACTTATGAAACTTGTTCCTTGGTATTTGGTAATTGTTGGATTTTGCTTACAAAAAGAGAAGGAGACGAGCATCCCACTCAAAAGCACTTTCGAACAAGGTGCTATTGAGGAAGGGAATGCTTATTTGATTGAATATCTGCGAAGATATGGTCGAACTGGATTTTTACCAATAGGATCACAGCTCAATGACGGACTGGCGCTGGAAGAGATAGCGAACGAAAGTCCTCGTGTTCAACTTGTTCGCAAGTCAGTGGTTGACGGAGAGCTTGTCTTTGTTTCTAAGCATGACTTCAGTGACACTATTGCCCTACATAGACCAACGGGTACTGCTGTTACAGCTTAATACTCTCTGCAAACATATACGATGCTGGACCTCTTGGGGTTCAGCATCTTTTTTTGCTAGCGACGTAGAGCGAGAGAAATGAGAAAGTAATCTTTTTCATTTCCGAACCGAGGAGCTAATACAAGGGTATACACCTTGCCCCTCTGGGGAGGTAGGTGCAGAGCCTAGCGGATACATCTTGGCCGGGGATTGCCCCAGGTAAATACCGCTTTTATTTCTTTCCGTGAAACTTCTTATGCACGTCGCCAAGCTGTTTATCGGTCACGTGCGTGTAGATTTGTGTTGTTGAAATGCTCGCATGCCCGAGCATCATTTGTACTGAGCGAATATCTGCGCCATTGCTCAAGAGGTCTGTTGCAAATGAGTGACGAATAACATGGGGGGTAACTTTTTTTGAAATGCCAGCTTTGGTGGCATAGTGTTTCACAATACGCTCAATAGTACGGGGAACAAGACGTAATGTATCACTTGTTTTTTCTTTCGCCTCTGCACGCACAAACAGCGCATCATCCATATCAACGCGCTTCGCAAGGTATGTAGCTATCGCATTCTTGGCTTCGTCAGACAAAAATACTACACGTACTTTTTCGCCTTTTCCTCTGATTGAAAAACTGTCTCTCGTGAGGTCGAGGTCACGCGAAAGCGAGCAGAGCTCTGAAAGACGAAGCCCTGTAGAAAAGAATAGTTCTAATATTGCCTTGTCCCGCAAGCTTTTAATATCGCTTCCGTTTGGCGCAGACAAAAGTCGGTCAAGATCCGCTGGGGAAATAAGGTCGAGGTCGCGCTCGGCAACCTTCGCAAGATCAATGCGCTCAGGCGACAGTGATTCGACGCCGCGCTTGCGCAGATATTTCAAAAAACTCCGAAGAGCAATAAGATAATAGTTCTGCGTTTTCTTTTTTAGTGTTTCTGCGCGACCACCAACCTTCAGACCATTTGGTTGCCTGTTTAGCCATAAACGAAACTCTCTGACAACTTCATCTGTGATTTCCTTTGGGTCTGTAGTTTTTGCAAACCCTAAAAAACGATCAAGATATCGTTCATAATTTTCTACTGTTTTCAAACTGCGTCCTTTTTCAATCTCGAGGTGTTCAAAAAATTGTCGCTTGAGTGTTTGGAGGTCCATAGGTTCATTATAGCTCGCCAAGAGAAAGTTAGAAACATGCGGATTGTTTTTATGGTTTTTTATGGTTTTGTTGTCAATTACTCTTCAGTGCGATACACTGTAGGCATGGGTTCCTCAGACAAATATATTCTCATAGAAGACTCGCGTAATCTAGGCGATGATTCTTACAATAATGACGACAGTACTACAAGCGAGACCGAGGCTGCTTCCGAGGACGCTTTAAAAAGTCAGGGTATTTTCATTCAAGACACCGGTATCTCGGCAGACATGGTGTCCTCAAAACCTCTTACTGAATTTTCTAAAGAATTATTTGATGAGGCGGGGATTGAAATCGTCCCTTCGAATAATAAAGACGACTACACGGAATAAGAACCTATCCAATATCTTCCCCCTGTCTAAAAAAGGACATTTCTCTGCTTAATTGGTGTTTTTGACCAAAAGACCGCCAAGTTAGTGTCCCTCTTGCATTTTTTGACGTTCTATGCTAAAGTGTTACTAATGATAACAACAAAGCAAAAGCAGAATATTATCAAGAAAGCCCAGGTCCATTCGACGGATACTGGCTCTCCAGAGGCTCAGGTGGCTATTCTTTCAAAGCGTATCGATGAACTTGCTACGCATTTAAAGACAAACAACAAGGATAATCACTCGCGCCGAGGGTTACTTCAAATGGTTGCGGATCGCCGTACACATTTGGGCTATCTCAAGCGCAAGAGCAAGGATCGTTATGATGCTCTTGTAAAGAAGATCGGTTTGAAGTAGTTTCTCCAGAAACCCCGCAGTGCGGGGTTTCTGTTTAAGTTTTGTTTTTTCATAAAAAGTCTGCAAGAAATCGAATCCATTGCAGCAATATTAATTTTTAATAAATCTGTGGACATTTCCACAGTACAGATGAATACACATCTGATATACTATATATATGGCAGTAATCAAACAAAAAGAGCAGCGTGTTGCAATGCTCATAGACACGCAAAACCTTTATCACAGTGCTCGTAATCTCTACGGATCAAAAGTTAATTTTGGCGCCGTGCTCAAAGAAGCAGTAGCAGGAAGACACCTGATTCGCGCAGTAGCATACGTCATCACAACAGAAACAGAAGAAGAAAAAGGATTCTTTGAGGCGCTCAACGTGCTCGGTATCGAAACAAAGACCAAAGACTTGCAAGTATTTTTTGGTGGCGCCAAGAAGGGCGATTGGGATGTGGGTCTCGCTGTTGATGCTATTCGCTTTGCGGGAAAAGTAGATGCGGTGATTCTTGCGTCTGGCGACGGAGACTTTGTGCCACTCGTTGAATATTTAAAATTCATGGGAACACAGGTCGAGGTCATCACTTTCGGACGCTCTGCATCGAGTAAACTTCGCGAAGTAGCGGACGACTTCATTGACTTAGGTGAAGACCCGCGCAAATATCTTTTTGGATCTCGCGGAGGTAGCAATGGAGACAACGCCGACAAGACACACAAGAAAGGCCCTCGGCAAAAACCACGCAACAACAAACGAGAAAAACCGCTGGGAAAAACAGAATCTATCTAAGAACCTATCCACTATCTTCCCCCAGCCTTAAAACCATTATTTTTGACTGCAAAACTTCGTCTCTCGCGAAACATAATTCATTATGTTTCGCGCTCCGACTTGTTTTTCGTCTAAAAATAATGGTTTTTAGGTTGGGTACCACGAGATAGTAGATAGGATCTAACAAGAACAAAAATGCCACAAAATTGTGGCATTTTTGTCATAAACACAGCATTGAGAATAGAGTAAAAAATTCTCTCGCGTGCATGTCTTTATGATTCACGGTATAATATACTTCAAGAATACTCGCAAGATACTTATAAAAAATTATGAACAACATACGCACCATGAAGGATGATCTCGCTCAAGTTCGAGGTGGTGGCAATAGCAAATCCTCCTACACAAATCGAGCTCCCGCCCAAGAACAAATAAGGGCAAGTGTCTCTGTAGAGGCCACAAAAATTGCGACCGAAGAAAGTCTCTTGTCCACCATTCCCGCAGAAGCTGCTCCAAAAATAATTGAAAAAAAACAAGAACAAAAAATAGAAAGCGTTGAAAAAGCTTCTGAGGCGGATTCTCAAAAATTCGCGAAGGAGATTACTCTCCTTAGAGCGTCTGCTCCAAAAGTAAAAAAGGGGGATGATGAGGCAAAAAAAGCGCTTGAAGTGTCGCCGGAAATCGTCCTGGCAAAAGAGCGGGCGCGTGTTGCCACAACAAAGCGAGCTTCTGAAATTATTAAGGAGCAAGAACTAGCGCTTAAAGAAGCCACAAAAGAGGTAACCAAAATCGCCTCGGAAAGAGAGAAGATTCGAGGAGAAGTTGTTAATATTCTTAAAAAAGAAGACGCTGCTTTCTCTCAAATCACAAAAATTATCCAAGAAGAGGAGGCTACTCGCGCAGAAACTTTAAAAATCGCTTCAGCAGAAAAGAGAAAAGAAACAAAGATTCGCGCAGAAGAAGCGGAACAGATAGCCGAAAAGGAGCGCGTCGAAGCAGAAGGAGCGCAGAAGAAAGCTGAAAAGGAGACTGCTGAAGCGGAGACGGCGAAGACTACAGCACTAAATGAGCGAAAAAAAGCTGATGTCGCAGCAGAAACAGAAGCAAAGGAAATTCTAAAAGCGGATGAGCAAGCGGAAGCGGCGATATTTGCTTCCATCAATGAACTCAGCTTAATTAAGGATAAAGCCCGCAAAAAAGCTGAAGAGGTGCTTCTCGCGCAACAAAAAGCGCGAGAAGCAGAAGCTCTTGAGGTTCTGCACGTTACGGGCAATGAAGGAGCTGATTCTTCTGTCTCCCAAAAGTAACTTAAAATTTCGCGCCGTCATTAAATGGATAAAACTATTCCAAAAATTTCGTCAAACAAAATAAGCTTCTCTTCGGAGCTCTACGAGGGCGCAGAAAATACGCCTCTTTCTGATATCACAGAAATCCCAAAAGCAAATTTTGTTCGTACGATGAAGAACGATATTTTGGAAGCTTCCAAAAAACAAGAGATTATTCCTCATTTATCCACACCCCCCGCTCCGTCTCCAGTCGTAGCTCGAATGGACACACAAAAGAAAGAAGGAGTGGCCGAAAAACACAACCAAGTATCTTCTGATAGGAAGATTCTCGATACACCGAGTGCGCCCCGCCGTATAGGCCGTGTGCTATTCGTTGTTGCACTCATCTTGATTCTTCTTGGTGGAGCTTTTTTACTTAAATTTCTCTGGCCCAAAATTGCTGCCCTGGAATTTCCTGACATAAGAACACCAAGCTTTAGCAGTCAAAAACCTGATAATAAAATCGCGGAAGAAAAACCTTTGATCGCACCTATTGCGGAGTCTATTATTCCCACAACATTACAAAAACAAATAATAATAACAAATAATAATTTTGCTGTTGCTTTTTCCGACATATCATCCGAGCGAAAAAAAGAGCTTCTTGAAAATTCCTTAAAAGGACTCTCTTTTGTTGAAGAAATATCTTTGGGACAAACCGAGAAAAAACTTGAGTCAATTTCTGCGAATCGTTTCATTATGCATTCTGATGTGCTAGTGCCCGAGATACTTGTGCGGTCGCTTGAGACGCCATTCATGATTGGTTTTATGGGGACAGCAAACGCCCCTGCGCCGTTCCTTATTTTGAAAGTATCACAACACGACACAGGACTCATTGGTATGTACGAGTGGGAGCAAAACATACCAAAATTTTTTGATACTCTTTTTGGAACAAGTCTCGCTGTAGGACTGCAAGCAGATGTGAAGTTTCGTGACGTAGTTATTCTCGGCCATGATTCTCGTATCCTTGAAATATATCCTGATGTCGGCATCGCATATGTCTTTGCGAACCCAAGAACAATTGTCGTGACTACGAATAAAGAAGTATTGCAGAAACTTTTACAGAAAATTACGAGCAACTAGAGACTTGCTTTCAAGAACCTCCGTTGTTACAATACAAATATGATAAATATTGAAGAATTAAAAACAGCACTCCTTAATGAAAAAGCCCGCATCGAGAGCGAGCTTGGTGGCATCGCTCATAAAAACCCAGAGATTGAGGGCGACTGGGAACCATCCGCCCCAGATTTAAATATTCCCACGGCGGACATTAACGACACAGCAGACAGTATTACCGCATTCGAAGGAAACGCCGCAATTGAAGTAGAGCTTGAAGCGCGCCTTCTTGAAGTTGAGAACGCGCTCACGCGAATGGAAGTAGGCACCTACGGCACATGCCGAATCTGTGGGATGGAAATAGAAGAGAAGCGACTCCATGCGAACCCCGCGGCGCCAACCTGCATCGCGCATCGAGAAGGATAAATTGCGGAGCAATTTATCCTTCTCGATGCGTACATTTGACATTTGACACCGCTTTCGCGGACATGTTAATTGTCAAATGTTCCCAAACCAATGCAATTTTCAAAACTTTTTTCTGCGCAAGTTGTCGGGCTTTCCGCTCACATCATTGATGTTGAGGTTGATCTCTCGGGCGGACTCTACGCTTTTTCCTTAGTTGGACTCCCGAGCACATCGGTGGATGAATCTCGAGACCGCGTAAGCGCAGCGATAAAAAATTCTGGATTTACCTCTCCGAAACAAAAGAACCAAAAAGTTGTCATCGCGCTCGCTCCTGCCGAGCTCAAAAAAGAGGGGTCGCATTATGACCTCGCAATCGCGCTCGCATACCTTGGTGCAGGAAAAGAAATTAAATTTCAACCCGAGGGAAAGCTTTTCCTCGGCGAGCTTTCGCTTGATGGAAAGCTTCGCCCTATTCGTGGAACCCTCCTCCTTGTTGAAAAAGCGCGTGAAGCAGGGTTCAAAGAAGTTTTTGTTCCAAAAGAAAATGCCGACGAAGCTTCCCTCGTTTCTGGAATCATTATTTATGGAGCAACGACACTCGCGGAAGTCATTGAGCATTTGGATATAAAAAATCCCCAGAACATACTTGCGCATACTTATGACGATACGGTCTTCGTCATAAAAGAAAGTGAGCCTATCGTCGATCTTGCGCATATCAAAGGACAAGATTTCGCAAAGCGCGCTTTAGAAATATCAGCAGCGGGAAAGCACAATATCGCGCTTTGGGGACCGCCGGGAACAGGGAAGACCATGCTTGCGCATGCCTTTTCTCACCTTCTCCCAAAACTTTCTGAAAAAGAAATGCTCGAAGTAACAGGAATTCACTCGGTTGCGGGGACACTTCAAACAAAAATACTTCTCGATCCGCCCCTTCGCTCTCCGCATCATACCGCATCGTATCCATCAATCATCGGTGGTGGCACGATTCCTAAACCCGGCGAAATAACGCTCGCACATCACGGTATTCTTTTCCTAGACGAATTTCCTGAGTTTGATCGTCGGGTTATCGAGTCCCTCCGCGAACCGCTCGAGGAAGGCCGTATCAGAATATCGCGAAGCAAAGGCACCGACATGTTTCCTGCAAGATTTATCCTAATCGCCGCGATGAACCCATGTCCGTGCGGAAAATACGGAAGTGAAGAACGTTGTGTGTGTATGCCAAGCACCCTTTCGGGATACCAGCGCAAACTTTCAGGCCCAATCGTTGACCGCATTGATTTGTGGGTCAAAGTTTCAAAAATGAGCCATGAAAAACTTTCTGATATAAAAAACGGAGAGTCCACCGAAGTTGTTCGCGAGCGCGTCCTGTCTGCGAGAAAAGCACAGATTGAACGATTTGCATCTCATACACGCTTAATAACAACAAACAACGAAATGCGAGCTGACGATATTGAAAAATATATTGTACTTACTCCAAAACTTCGCACACTTTTCAATACTTCTGCAGAAAAACTGAAACTCTCTCCGCGCGCGTATCATAAGGTTTTAAAAGTTGCTCGCACGATTGCTGACCTCGATACTTCAAATGATATTTTAGAGAAACACATACTTGAAGCGCTTGCATATCGACCTACTGAGTTTAGGTAACTTCAAAAAACACCCGCCTTTCTTTAAAGAAAGGCGGGTGTTTTTTGAAGTTACCTAAAATGGATTCTTCGCTCCACGAACCTCAAAGTGAAGGTGTGATCCTGTTGAGCGTCCAGTATTTCCTACTTCGCCGATTGGTTGTCCTTGTTCCACGCGTGCGCCAATAGACACGTATACAGCACTCATGTGTGCATAGAGTGTTTGTGTGCCGTTTGAATGTTCAATAACAACATAATTGCCATATCCTCCGAACCAAGGATTTCCTGCTGTGCGGAAATTGCTTACCAGAACCCTGCCCGTAGCTGACGCTAGAATAGTGCTTCCTGTAGGAGCGCTCATGTCGATTCCATTGTATCCATGGATGCCTTGTGATCTTTTGCCTGAAGGAAGCGGGTTTGTATAATATCCAGAATATGAAACAAGGTTGCTTGTGCTTTTCGCCGACTTTGCAATTGTTTTTGGTTTTGGGGTTTCTGAAACTTCTTTTCCATCAGGAATAATGATGGTGTCGCCTATAGAAATTATGTGCCCAGCACTGATATCATTAAACGCGCGTATCTCTTCCGCGCTTCCTCCATATTTCCTTGCAATATTCTCTATGGTGTCGCCCTTCTTTACCACATGCTGAACACCGTTTATGGGCAAAATAATGAGCGTTTGTCCGCTTTTTAAAGCTACTTTGGGGTCGAGGTCGTTTGCCCAAGCAATGGTGTTGGCATCAACCCCATACATTTTTGCTACTTGTGAAAGAGTGTCTCCTTTTCGAACAACATAAAGGCTGATCCTTCCCTCGCGCTCGTTTAATTCAATGTCCGCGATTGTTCCGGAAGGTCCGACGTCGGGAAGGAGCGCGTTTTCATCAAGAATCACAATATCGCCACCTCCTCGTGCAGAGCCTTTAAAGTCCGAGACTATTGAGGCCTCGAGCAATGGAATAGTTTGTGAGTTACGTGATTCTGGTGGTTTAGGGGTAGCTGAATGGTCTAAAGAGAATTTTTCACTCAAATAGGAAAAAATGCTCGCGTCTGCTGTGCGGGGTAACATAAATGCCATTCCCGAAACAGCAAAAACAACGCTCAAAGCGGTAAGCCTTGTAAAATATAAGTATTTCGCTCGAGGTGCAACCTTATGCATACCGTCGAGGTCCTGAAGTAGAGTAGATATAAGCCTAGATTTTATGGGGCGTCCGGTCGTACAATCGTGATGGTAAATAGCGTCCGTAAAAGAGATCCACAGGGCTAATCCCCATGAATATATCAAGCGTACCACACCTCGCTGGGAGCGCAAGAGCACAGAAAAGCATCCCTGTGGATAACCATTTTGTCAAAATTTTTGACTATCTGGCAAATTCTTGTTCAAATTTCACTAATCTAAAAAAGTTATCGACAATTTAAATTGTGTTCTTGTCAAAGAATGTGAGATAATAAAAAGTAACATGAACATTAATGAAACACCTGCGCATGCACCGCAACAACCTCAAGAGCCTACTTTGACTCAAGAGAGTTTTGAGGAGGCATCTAGGATAACAGCGGACGCTAATCGCGGTGGGCAAAAACTGATAGAGGGGTCAAATCTGGTGATAGAGAGAGCCCGTCGTGGTGGGCGCGGAACACAAGCAGAAGGACCTATCGTGAGCGAAGCAATCAAAGACACCCCAAACGGAAGTGTCGCGCGTTTGAAAAAAGTTGAGGAGCGTTTAGATGAAATTGCTCCGCAAGGAATCATAATCAAATCCAGTGAGGCTACAGAATACGACGAACTTGCTCTTGAGTTAGCTTCTCTTAAAAAGAGACTTAGTGTGGATGTAGAAGTTACTGAAAAAACTCTCCCATCGGCATATGAAGCCGCCCTCAAACGTCTTTCGGAAAAGAAATCTGTCGAAGAGACAGCGCCAGCTGAAGTTCTTGAAGGAACTCCAACTGAAACTCCAGAAGTAGTGGCTGAGGGGTCCGAAATGACGCCAGAGGAAAAAGAGGCTCAGATCCAAGAGATTCTTGCTGATATGACGAACGGTGTGAACAAGCGTGCCGAAGAAGCTGGCGCAACTGATTTTGTTCGCAATGTCGGAGAAAAATGGAGAACCGTTGACGCAAAATATAAATACGCGATTTCTGCAGGGCTTATACTTTCAGGAATAGGGTTTGCGGCTATTGGAGCAACTGCGGGAGTAGCCGCTATTGCAGGGCTTGGTACAGTGATGCGGATGCTTGGCGGTGCAGCAATGTTTGCCGGATTTGAAAAGTTTTTCAATAATCGACACGAAAAAAAGCTCGGGGAAAAACCCGACATGTATGCCAAAGACAACAACACAATAAAAGCGGGAGCGCTTGCTATTATTCTCGCAGTAGCACTTCCCGAGATACTTCGTGAGCATATCCAAGGAGCTGGGGATAGCATTCATACTTTGTTCGGCGTTGGAACGGCGGAGGCTTCGAATGTTTCTACTGCAGTCCATGAAGTTTCTAATGTCCCCGTTGGCACCCCGTGGTTGCATGCTGGTCTCCACGATATACCTCAGGAAAAACTTGCAGAGCTCACAACAGTAAAAGCGGGCGAAGGAATCTGGAATCCCGTTCGTGGACAACTTGCTTTTGCACATCCCGACTGGTCGCCCGCAGAGCTCAACGCTGAAACCCACAAAATTCTCATTGAAAACAAGATCATCAATATGGATGGAACTGAGATTCGCGTTCACCCAGGAGCACATGTGGTGGTTCATCCTGATGGAACGATCACTCATAATGGTGGGGCGTATGATTATAAAGCACCTGTTGTTGAAGCCCCCGTGTCTCCTTCCACGCCAAGCGAAGTTGTTGCTCTAAACCCTGAAGCATTTGCCGAAAAAGCAGACATCGATGTTCGCCACTATATTAATGAAACGTTTGGGAACAAAGGATTTTTTGGGTTTGGCGCTACAACGCCTGACAACATAGAGAGCATAACCGCATGGAACGACCCCCAGACAGGGTTTGCACATCACACGATTGCGGAGCTGAATGCGGCAGGCAAAGGCCCAATGATGCTTGAAGCGCACCGAGATTATGGTATCAACAACGAAGCATTGCGAGAGAGGATGAAGAACTCAATCATTCTGTTTGAAAACTCTTCTGGGGTGAAGCCGGACATTAATGAAAAAATTGGCGACTACCTCAAGCGCGCAACAACAGCAATGTACATGAATCAAGCTCAAAAGTAACTTCCCGATTTATCAACACAACAAAAACTATGAACAATAAAGAACTCCACAATATTTTAATAAAAGAACTCGGCATTCAAAATCTTCCTGAAGAAGCGCAGAATGAGATCGTCTCAAAGCTCGGTGAGATTATTTTGAAGTCTATTACTGTTACTATTTTCGAACAGCTTCCTCCGGAAGGGCGTGCTGAATTTGAATCCATCACACAATCGGGGGACAATGACCTCATCCAAGAGTTTCTCGGTCGCACCATTCCTGATCTTCCTGACCTCATGGAAGCAGAGGTTAAAAAAGTACTTTTGGCTTTTAAAACTGCCGAGATGAAGCGAGTAAATGGCTAATATTGTCGACGTATTTTAACGAAGAGCCGAGTGTTCCAAAGAACACTCGGCTCTTCTTCATATTCTGTGATACAGTGTCTTCATGGAACACCTCCGCCACCTAAATGAAATGCAGAAAAAGGCCGCTCTCCATAGAAATGGTCCGCTCCTCATCATCGCAGGCGCCGGCACAGGAAAAACGAGCACTCTCACACATCGCATCCTTCATCTCATCAAAGATGGGGTAAATCCTTCTGAAATTCTCGCAATAACATTCACAAACAAAGCAGCAAAAGAAATGAAAGAGCGTGTTGATGAGCTGTTGGAAAAATATGGATTTGCTACAGGGCTCCGCTGGAACGACCCACGGCCTTTCATCGGAACCTTCCACTCATTTGGAGTGCACGTGCTTCGAGCGCACGCCGAAGTTTTCGGCCTCACGAAACATTTCACCATCATCGACAAGAACGGCGCGAGCTCACTCATGAAAGAATCGGTGAAAGCGGAGGGGCTTGATTCAAAACAATTCGCACCTGACCGCATCGCGAATGTAATCTCCCGACAAAAAGGAAACTTGGTTACTATGGAAGCATATCGTGATGATGCTGGCAACGCATACTTCCCACGCATTGTTGCTTCAGTGTGGCAGAGGTATGAGGGCTTTCTTAAACGTGAAAAATCTCTTGATTTTGACGACCTTCTCTTGAAGACTGTGATTCTTCTTCGCGACCATCCAGAGATTCGGGCACAGTATCAAAAGCGTTTCAAATATATTCACATTGATGAATATCAGGACACGAACGGCGTTCAGTATGAGCTCGCGCGCCTCCTTGCGGGAGAAGAAAAGAATATCTGTGCCGTCGGCGATGGCGACCAAAATATTTATAGTTGGCGCGGCGCGAACATCCGGAACATTTTAAATTTTGAAGAAGACTATGCGGGCGCAGAGACAATACTCCTCGAAGAAAACTATCGTTCAACTCAAACGATTCTTGCGGTGGCCAATGACATCATCAAGAAAAATAAATTCCGCAAAGAGAAAAATCTTTTTACGAAAAATGTTTCGGGAGAAAAGATCGGGCTTATCGAAAGCTATGATGAAGGAGGGGAGGCGCGTAATGTGGGGAACACCATCAAGGGTCTTATTGCAAGCGGAGCGGAGCCACACGATATTGCTATCCTCTACCGTGCAAACTTCCAATCGCGCGCACTCGAAGAAGCGTTTCTTCTCATGGACCTTCCGTATCAAGTTCTCGGTGTGAGATTTTTCGAACGCAAAGAAGTCAAAGACATTCTTTCATTTATCCGCGCGGGGCTAAACCCTGACGGCCTCTCCGACATCAAGCGCATTATTGATTGTCCTCCACGCGGTATCGGAAAAACGACGCTCCTAAAAATGTTCGCAAAGGATGAAGCGAGCCTCGCACCCGCGCAACAAAAACGCGTGAAAGAATTTTGGAAACTTCTCGAAGATATTAAAACTTGCGCGCTAACGGAAAAAACTTCGAAGCTTATTAAATTTGTTTCCGAAAAAACAGGCATTGAAAATAGCTTGGGGACAGGGACCGACGAGGATTCAGAGCGACTCGAAAACATTCATGAACTCGTAACCCTCGCAACAAAGTACGACTTCCTTCCTCCCGAAGAAGCAGTGGAGAAACTTCTTGGCGACGCAGCCCTCGCAAGCGACCAAGACTCTTTAATAAAAAATGAAAACGCAGTGAAGCTCATGACCGTGCACGCGTCAAAGGGTCTCGAGTTTCCGTATGTGTTTGTAACGGGACTTGAACACGATTTGTTCCCCCACCGTCGTATGAATGCTGGAAGCGTTTCAAAAGAAGACGAGGAAGAAGAGCGGCGACTTTTTTATGTTGCTATCACGCGCGCAAAGAAAAAGCTTTTTCTCTCGTACGCTTCCGTCCGAACCATCTTTGGACAGCGACAAGTAAATGCTCCTTCGGAATTCCTGTCGGATATCGAGGACGAGCACACGGAGCCTGTTGAAACGACAAGCGGGGACGATGACGAACCCGTCATTCGCCTTGACTGGTAAGGCTAATGTGCCGATTCTCATCCAAAAAATGGGGCTTGACAAAATACGGTTAATCTGCTAAGCTGTATATAGATGTGAGGCACTAAAAACCTTTTTTACAATTCTTTTTTTGGAGGTTCACGTGGACAAAATTCTAAAACTTGCATTAATCAGTTTTTTTCTGGTAATCCTGGGTGGCTGTGCAGTTGGTCAGATGGGGCGCGAAATGAACCCTAGTGATGTAAAAAAGATCACGAGAGGGGTCACAACAAAGCAAGAAGTAGTTGCGTTGTTGGGACAACCAGGCCATGTATCTCATTCAGGAGATGGTTCTGAATACTGGTCTTATACGTACATCCAAGGCTCACACGCATTTGGCATTTATGGAGTATTGTTAGGGCAGGGAAATCCTTACGACCCTAATTCCCGTAATATCCAGACGCTGATGATTACGTTTGCTGGGAAGGTTGTGAGTTATTACAATTTTTCTACTGGGGGTCCCTCTGGGAACGCTGGCCATGACCCGAGTGAGACTTATGTTCCGGCTCCACTAAATGTGGGGGATCGGGAAAAACTCTTGGGCGGCAAGCAGATCACTACAAAAAAGGCAGGGTCACAGGTGCCAACAGCAGTAAAAAAATAGCTTAATTTATAGCGAGGAGGTATCTTATTTCTAATAGATACCTCCTTTTTCTTTTTAAAGACTGTAATTTAAAATAAACACCGTATATACTAGCAGTTATGATCCATGCAAAAAAATCTCTCGGACAAAATTTTTTAAACTCGAAAGCGGTGGCGCGCGAGATTGTTCTTGCTGGGAATCTGCACGAAGGCGACGTCGTGCTTGAAATTGGCCCAGGGAAGGGATTTCTCACTGAGGAGATCTTGAAAACTGATGCGTATGTGATTGCCGTCGAGAAAGACGACAGAATGATCCCACTTCTTCAGGAAAAATTTATTGCTGAGACCAAAGAGGGTCGCCTTATTCTCATTCATGGCGACATCGTAGAATTGTTGGAGACAAAGTCTCTTGTGCTTCCCGCACACTATAAACTCATCGCAAATATTCCTTACTACATTACGGGGTACCTCTTGCGCGCGTTTCTCGAGATGGACACAAAGCCCGAACGCATGATTCTCATGCTTCAAAAAGAAGTTGCGGACCGCATCGTTGCGCGCGACAAAAAGGAAAGCGTTCTTTCTATTGCCGTCAAAGCGTACGGTACGCCAAAAATAATCAAAAAGGTTCCCGCGCGGTATTTTACTCCCGCTCCAAAAGTAGATTCTGCGGTTCTTGCGATTGAGAACATTTCAAATAAACACTTTACCGACAAAAATGACGAGAAGTTTTTCTTTGAGGTCGTGAGGGCGGGATTTGCTCATAAACGCAAACAGCTTTTTGGAAATTTGAAGGACGTATTCGGGGAAAAAACTTTGCGCGCTCTTGATACTTCAGGAATTTTACCAAATGTTCGCGCGGAAGACATCTCGCTTGAAGACTGGCTCAAGCTCAAAGGAGAGCTGGGCTGATACTGCTTTCCAAATTTTTCAAACGGCGCACCATCTTCCCAATATTTTATCGGATTTTAGTTGTGGGTTGTGTTGTATCTGTTATACTAATCGTAAGAGGCAAGATTTATATATGGAGTCACGATTCAAAAAATCAACACATGTTTTTTCGGCAACATTGATTGGTATTCTAGTAATCTTTTTTGCTTGGTACATCAGTCGTGATGCAGGGCAAAAAGAACCTGTACCTAATACTGAGCTCATGAACACACTGACCATAAGCCCAGGAAGTGGCGCTTCTCTCTCCGGGAACAATGCTTCTTCCCCAAGAAGTCTCCTTAATAGCACGGAGGGTATTTCAGAAGAGCCCGCAACAACAACGACGAGCATCCTTGCAAGAAATTTCCTCATTCAATACGCCGCCGAGCAAGAACGAGCCGGAGATACTCCTCTCTCTGACAGCCAAACTGAGCTCATGGCGAAACAACTGGTTCAGGGAGTAAAACTTCCTCAGGGCAAGCAGTATACTCCTTCTGATCTCAATATCTCAAATGACAATAGCGCTGTGGCTCTAGCAGCGTACGATCTTGCTTTAAAGAAAGTTCTTATTGCTTCAGCAAAAACAAAAACCGAAAATGAGCTCAAAATATTCGTCGATTCTTTGCAAAAAGATGACTTGAGCAGATTATCTGCAATCACACCCATTCTTGCAAATTACGACGCTTTAATAAAAGGGCTTCTTGTGGTAAAGACTCCTTCAAAGTTTGCTTCTTTCCATCTGCGTTTTATACAAACCTACTCCAATATTAGAAATTTCTCTTCGATAATGCAGGGCACGTCTTTAGATCCTATTGGAGGAATTGTTGCAGTGCGAGAATACAAGAAAGAGATTGCGACGCTTGAAGCGCTTGCAAAAGAGTACCCAAGTATTGTTCCAAAATAATAGAAAATTATCAATATTATGAAAAAAACATTTACTATCAAAAAAATACTGGTTCTGCCAATCGTAGCCTTTGTGCTTTTCTTTTCATTCGAGACACCAAAGGTTGAGGCGCAAGTTCCCGTAATAGACTCAGCTTCTATCGCTGTGGAGACTAAAATTGCAGCAACAGATCTTTTTATCCTTGCAACGGATACTATTCACTCTACATTCCAAGATATTACTAAGATGGGGCTTGATATGGCCTCATATGCTCTTTCACAGCTTACCTTAACCGCGCTGACAAATAGTACGATCAGGTGGATCCAGAGCGGGTACGCGGGGAATCCCATTTACGCGACCAACCTAGTTCAATCAAAGTCATCTCTTTCAGACGCAACCGCGATGGTGTTTAGCAACGGAGTTCGTGGCGCAACCAACATGGCAAACTTCGGAACGAATTTCCAAAATCAGCTTGCGAACGACCTGTCTCTTCAGTCTTCGGCTGATGCTTCTAGGAAGTTTGCAGCTAGCCTGCAAGACCCCTATACAAAAGTAGGCCTTAATGCTCAAAATTGTTCCGAAAAGTTCAGCTCAGAATGCCTTTATACTTCTCTCGATGATTCTGCAAATCCCTACGGAGTTCAGATTAAGACAAGCCAGAGGCTCGATATGGAACTGAAATTAGCTGATGAAGTTCAGTCGGAACAACTCAACCGTTCGGGGGGGTTCCTCACCATTGTTGATACAAGTGATTGTACTTACCCAAAGGGGATGCTGACTGATTTTACGGGAGTTGACGATTCTGCGAGACGAAGCCTCCAGCAATATTACTGCAAATCAAAGACCCCTGGTGTTATGGTCCAAAATGCTCTAAGCAACACATTAAACTCTACTTTTGCTCGTATAAATGGAGCTAACGAGTTTACAAAAGCCCTTGCAGCTATTACTCTGGCAGCCGTTACGGAGGCAACAGGAATTTTCTAAAAACCAATTTCGCATCATTTATCCATGAACTCTTTCCTCAAAAAAACAATACTTGCGGTCCTCACAGGAATTGTTTTTTTGGTGGGTGGAATTTCAACAGCCGAAGCAGCAGAGGGTGGGTATGCTTTCATTGTTGTGGAAAATGGGGAACGTGTCTATGGTCAACTTTACCCAGATCTCAAGGGTTGCTTAGATGCAAAAAAGAAGGTTAATAGCTCGGGGGGTTGTGATTATTTCCCGTCTCTTGCCAGTTATCTACAAAGTATCAGGTCTGCAACAGTCGCAACTACGCTTACGCCAACGGGAGTAGTTGCAAACACGGGGACAACCGCAAATACTCCTGTAACAGGTGGTGGTACGAGTGGCGGGGGATGGTCTTATCCGCTTCCGGGTATAGGTTTTAATTTAAGCAGTGCCTTTCCCACAAAAGAAGCTTGTGATGCAGATCGTGACAGCAAAAACGACACGAGATTGGGAGCTTGTGAATATCGTACCGCCTCTCAACGTTCTATTGATACTGATACGGTTAACGCTGACCCTCTAGGTGCCGAGCTCACGTGTAATTTCTCATGGAAGGGCGGGTTTGAGTTTGGGGGTTGTTTTGCTTGGTTTCTCTATTCTACTGTCTATAAAGTCGCTGAGATCTTCCTTGTTTTTAGTCTTCAGGTATTTGACTTTTCGCTGATGCTCAGCATTAGTCCTCAATATGTAAATCAACCGTTTATTACTTCTGCGTGGGAAATTGTCCGCGATTTCTCAAACATGGTGTTCATTTTTGTACTTCTTTATACGGGAATCCTGACCATGCTCGGCACGGGTGGGGCAAGGAAAACGATTGTAAATGTTATCATCGTCGCACTCCTCATCAACTTCAGTCTCTTTTTTACAAAGGTTGTCATCGATGCGGGCAACGTTCTCGCGGTCGGTGTCTATGAGAGCATGGGGCCACCTGCGCAGGCGGGACAGCCGAGGGAGCTTTCGAAGGTAATAGCCTCTTCCTTTTCCCCTCAACAGTATGCGTTTATCGGTGGCAGTCGAACACTGGACAACACAGACAGACTAACCATCTATATTATTGCTTCTGTTGTAGCCGTTATTGCTGGATGGATATTCCTGACCATCGCCCTTCTTTTCATTGGGCGACTTCTGGCATTTTGGTTCCTCATGATTATCTCTCCGTTTGCCTTTATCTCGATGATTCTTCCTGGGGGTGGAAAGTTCGGAGATTGGTTCAAGGCGCTGTTGCACCAAACGATGATGGCTCCCGTCTTTCTCTTTATGCTCTATCTCATCATGCAGTTTATAAATGCCGGAGGTGGGATGTTTTCTTCGTCTGGGTCTCCTGCATTACTTAGTTCCCAGTTTATCTACCAAGTACTCCTTATCCCTGTATTGCAGGCTACGATGATCATCATGGCGCTCTTCTACGCTCGTGATATTGCAAAGAGTCTTTCTGGCAAATTCGGCGAGATTGGGGCCACGGTCGTCGGCAAAAGTCTCGGTTTCGCGGGAGGTCTTGCTGGTGGTGCTGTCCTTAAGGGAGCCGCTTTTGCCGGGAAAAATGTTGTTGGGAGAATTGCTCACAATAAATTACAGGATACCGGATTCAAGTCATGGGCAGCTGAATCTAAATGGGGGCGTATGGCGTTTAGTGCGACAGAAAAAGCTGCTTCTGGAAACTATGATGTGCGCAACACCAAGCTAGGCAAATATGCCACTGGTAAAGCAAGTGGTCTCGGCGTTGATTTTGGTCAAGGAACAGACTCAAATTATCAAAAGGGTTTTGAGGACACAAAGAAAGCAGACCTAGCTTTTGCAAAAAAAGTTATGTACGATGAAGATGGTAAGATTATTCCGGGGGCAAAGGATAAAATGAAGAAACAGCTGGAGGAAGGTTATGCTGCACGCACTCTTAATGGCGGAAATGTTGCGGCTAAAGCCGCTGCGAAGACACTGGAGAGAGATCAGGTCAAGCTTGATAAACTGCTCGCAAAAAAGACTGACCTTGAAAAGAAGCTCGCCACCTTAGTGAGTGGAGTAGATTATGATAAAGCTTTCAACAAAGCGCAAGTAATGTTGAAGTCGGCAGATATTCAACTTGCTCAGGCAATAGAGAGCAAGAATCAAGCAAACATTACCCTCGCAGAAGATATCGCTTCAGATGCTCTCTTTACAAAAAACGTTGCAGAAAAAATGTTGGCTACCTCAAAGACAGGACAGGACGATCTTGACAAGATAAACAAAGAAATCAAAGAGTCTGTCGGTTAATTCTTTTTGTTTAACTAAAACCATGAACCCTTTTACTAAAGAACAACTTGAACACGCGTATGACCTTCTCACTGAAGAAACACAGGGCATGCTCTTTGGACCTACCATAGAAAGTGCTGTGCAAAAGATCGGGAAAGAGTTTGGGTTTAATTCAGACCAGCTTGTGACATTAAGTAGTCTTGTGAATTTCACGATTATGGGGCTTATCAAAAAAGAGGCTGTGCCTTCTGAGATTCTGAAAATCCTTACCGCCTCCGCTGAAAAAACATCTAGGGAAATCTCTTCAAAAATTGATTCGGAAATCCTGGTGCCGACATCTGGGGCTGTTGTTGCAAAACCAGAAGCCGTAATTCAAACACCATCAACCCCAAGCGAAATCCTCCAAAAAGAAGCAAGTACTCCTGCTGTTTTGCCCACCATTGAACCGAAGCCAGTTCTCGTGCCGGAAAACTTACCTACCAACGAAACACCAGCTACTCCCGCAATCAAATCTCCAGAGGAATCGACAGAAAAAAGTTTTGTTCCCAACAATGAAGCGCGCAGTTCTTTCGAAGAGAAAATGAAGCAGTCTTTTGTAGAAACATCAGTAGACCTTAGTGCCGGGTCTAGTACAGGGACCACAGCAAGGGTCGATCCGTACCGCGAACCAATAGGATAGGGTTGGGTTCAATAAACCTTTCCCATTGTTTTGAGTCTGCGGTATACTGTAAAAAGTAGGGCTAAAAAGTTTTCGCCCCATTCTTGGTTTAAGCCTTTTG
This sequence comes from Patescibacteria group bacterium, assembly GCA_038061275.1. Taxonomy (GTDB): domain Bacteria; phylum Patescibacteriota; class Minisyncoccia; order Phycocordibacterales; family UBA1550; genus UBA1550. The sequence goes on along the minus strand of JBBTZQ010000011.1, from coordinate 6,344 downwards.
CCATTATGCAATTTCACTTTCCACAATATATTGACATCGAGGACAAAATTTTTGGTCCGCTCACGTTCAAGCAGGCGATTTATGTTGCCGGAGGGGCTGGCGCAGCATACCTCGTCTACCGACTCTTTCCTTCGCTTCTTTTTATTTCAGTGCCTCTTATGGTCGCGATTGCGGCATTCACATGGGCGCTCGCATTCTATCCAAAGGAAAAACTTGGAAAGCCGTTTATTGAAATACTTCAAGCGGGCTTATCCTATATGCTCAGAGAAAAACTTTATACCTGGAAAAAAGTTCCCAAAGAGCTCAGAGCTGAGGAAGTTGAGTTTATCCCCTCCAAAAATACAACTCAAATAAAAGCGCCCTCGGTCCGTTCAAAAACTCTTTCATCGCTTTCGTTTGGTCTTGATATAAAAGGGCCCGACTCAAGCGAAGGAAAGATGAAGGCCGGAGTTCGGGGTGACGAACTAATCCTGTAAATTTATTATGGCTATCAAATCAAAAGCGGCGCAAGATTTTGTCCCCGTCAAGGAAATTCGCGATGGGATCGTCATTTTAAAAGACGGCACCATGCGTCTTGTTCTTATGGCGTCATCTGTGAACCTCGCACTCAAGTCAAACGACGAGCAAATAGCGATTATTATGCAGTTTCAGAATTTCCTGAACACGCTTGAGTTTTCAACACAGATATTTATTCAGTCCCGACGTCTTGATATTCGGCCATATCTTAAACTCTTAGAAGAGCGTCTTCAAACGGAAATGAATGATCTCTTAAAAATCCAGACGCGCGAATACATGGGTTTCGTAAAAACGGTTGCTGAGTCAACAAACATCATGAACAAAATGTTCCTCGTAATAGTCCCGTATTCGCCACCCAAATCAGTTGTGGCAGAAGCTTCCCAAGCAAGCGGTTTAAGCGCTTTGTTGGGAAAAAAGAAGGTTGAAACCGTGCCAGTACTTTCAAAAGAGATTATGGAAGCATTTGAAGAGGCAAAATCCCAGCTGGAACAACGAGCGGGTATCGTCAAGCAGGGGCTGGCGCGCACGGGCGTTCGCGTGATTCCGCTCGGAACTGAGGAGCTTATTGAGCTTTATCACCACCTCTTCAACCCCGAAGAGAGCGAAGGGCAAGTTTCTGTGAAATAATAATACCACCATGTTTGATTTTTTAAATAAAAAAAAGAATACCGTTGACCCCAAAAACACTGTCCCTGTACTTCCTCAGGAACTGTACAAAGACACTGGGCTTGATCTTGTGGACGTACTTGCTCCTTCTGCCGTAAAGGTGAGTTCAAAGCATTTGAACCTTGGCGAAAAGGTCGTGCGCTCTTTTTTCGTAACGTCTTATCCAAGCATCCTCACCGACAACTGGCTTTCACCACTCATCAACCTTGATAAGGTCTTTGATATTTCCATTTATATTCATCCGGTCGACACGGCTGTTATTATGAAAAAGTTTGAAAAAAAGGTTGCTGAGGTGCAAAGCCAGATTAGTGTTCGTGAATCAAAAGGATATGTCCGCGACCCAATGCTTGAAAGCGCATACCGCGACCTTGAAGACCTCCGCGACAGGCTTCAACAAGCGCAGGAAAAAATGTTTGATGTCGGCCTCTATTTTTCACTCTACGCGGACAACGAAGAAGCGTTGAACCATGCGGAAGCGGAGATAAAATCAATGCTTGAATCCCGTCTTATCTATATCCGCCCCGCGCTTTTCCAGCAAGAAGAAGCTTTTCAGTCTATATCTCCTGTCAACAACGACAAGCTTTCCATAACAAAAAAAATAAATTCCGAACCCCTTTCGAGCTTTTTTCCGTTCGTTTCATTTGACCTTACTTCGGACCACGGCATCCTCTATGGTATCAACCGCCACAACTCGTCGCTCGTGCTTTTTGACCGTTTCTCTCTCGAAAACTACAACTCCATTACGTTTGCAAAGTCCGGCTCTGGCAAATCCTACGCTACCAAGCTAGAAATATTGCGTAGCCTCATGTTTGATATTGACGTTATTGTCATCGACCCCGAACGTGAGTATGAGGCTATGGCTGAAGCGACGGGCGGGCGTTACTTCAATATTTCCCTCAACTCTGAACACCATATTAATCCTTTTGATTTGCCTATTCCTCGCGAGGATGAATCTCCCGCGGACATCCTCCGTTCAAACATAATTTCACTCGTCGGCCTTTTCCGTTTAATGCTCGGGGGTCTTACCCCGGAAGAAGATGCTCTTGTTGACCACGCTATTTCAGAAACCTACGCGCTTAAAGACATCACTCCTGATTCTGATTTTTCAAACATCGAACCTCCTTTACTTTCTGATTTTGAAATGGTGCTCTCGGGGATGGAGGGGGCGGAGGGAATCCTCATCAAGCTCACCAAGTACACACGCGGTTCATGGGCGGGGTTTATCAACCAACCCACCAATGTTGATATCAACAGAAAATTTATCGTATTTTCCGTGCGCGACATGGAAGATGACTTGAAGCCCGTTGCGATGTATCTCGTAACTCACTATATATGGAACGCCATCCGTCGCACCCTCAAAAAAAGGCTTTTGGTTGTTGATGAGGCGTGGTGGATGATGAAATCAGAAGACACAGCGGCGTTTCTATACGCCCTTGCGAAGCGAGGCCGTAAATATTACCTCGGTGTCGCAACGATTACCCAAGACGTCGCCGATTTCTTGAAATCTCCCTACGGACTTCCTATTATGACTAACTCTTCGATTCAAATACTTCTCAAGCAATCTCCTACATCAATTGACGCTGTCCAAAACGCATTCAATTTGACTGACGAAGAAAAATACCTGCTCCTTGAATCAGGAGTAGGGGAGGGAATCTTTTTTGCGGGAATGAAACATGTCGCCATTCGTATTATCGCATCATACACCGAAGACCAGATTATCACTTCGGACCCTTCGCAACTCCTTGCAATCAAGAAAGCCAAGCAAGACCTTGCGGCCGCAGAGGCAAGAGGGAAGGACTCCTCGCGCCCATAGCGCATCAAAAGAATTCGCGTTATACTATTTAGATATGAACACTCCTTCATTTTCGTTCAGTAAAATTCTCGTCCTCATTCTTTGTTGTCCTTTTTTTGTTTCCGCGCAAACAGGCCTTGTTAGTGACCCAAACACAATTTCCACCCCGACAGTAACAACGACCGCAGAACAGCCAAAGACGGATTATGAAATACAGCTGGAAAAATTCATCTCCGACCAACAGCAGAAGATGCCCAATATCGATGATGTTCAAAAAGACTCAGTCAAACAAAACTTGGACATAGAAATTTCTCCCCAAAACCCTGGACCTGGAGAGCCCGTGCAGATCAATGTCCAAAGCTATCTCACCGACCTCAACAGGGCGAATATGACTTGGACGCTCAACGGTAAGGTTCTTCAAAAAGGAATTGGGAAAACATCATTTTCTTTTCAAAATGGGCCTTCGGGGCAAACAACAAGACTTTCTATTTCTATCCTTACGATAGAGGGTGATGCTGTGACAAAACAGCTCTCGTGGAACCCTGTCGGAGTTACTGTTCTTTGGGAAGCCGACACCTACACACCACCTTTCTATAAAGGCAAGGCTCTTATGACACCGCAGTCGCGCGTTCGTGCAATTGCGATTCCTGACACAAACACAGGAAAAAGCGCGCTGAGTTCTGGAAATCTCGTATACACATGGAAAAAAGATGGCTCTGTTGTTTCAGAAGCGTCGGGGTATGGAAAGAACTCCTTGCTTTTTATAGGGCCGAAACCATATGGAGAAACAAACATACGCGTACAAGCATCATCTCTTTCGGGCTCGGTAAATTCTGAAATACGAATTGATATCCCACTCTCAAACCCATTTGTTCTTTTATACGAAAACGACCCTCTTCTCGGTGTTTTGTATAAAAAAACTTTAAACCCCAACATCACTCTTTCTAAGAAAGAATTTTCAATAAGTGCAGAACCATATTTCTTCTCATACGAAGCTGTCGAAAATCCTTCTTCGGCTTATATGTGGTCGCTGAATGGCCAAGAAATTCATAACCCGAGCCGTTTGATAACCTTAAGAAACGAAAATGGAGTCGCAGGAACGTCAAGAATAGCGCTTGCGGCAAGAGGAGTTAAGCAAACCTTTCAAAACGCCGGTCAATCTATTATGATTAACTTCACTGCTGACGAATCAACGAGGACATCTTTCTAATATGAAATTTAAAAAAATACTTAGTGTTTCCGTGGGGTCAATACTGCTCTTTTCTTTGGGGGGGGTGCTTGCTGTTTCGGCTCAAGGATATGTTCCTTTGGTAAGCCTCCCTGGGGTTACGGAAGCGGGGACCGCTGTTAACATGTCATCGTACCTTTCAGGTATGATCAAACTCCTCATCGCCCTTGCAACCGGATTTGCCGTGCTCATGCTCATCGTGGGGGGCACGCGGTATGTCGCCGCCGGAGTATTGCCTGACGAAAAAAGCAATGCGAAGAATAGCATGATGGGCGCGATCGGCGGACTTGCCCTCGTCCTTGTTTCCTATCTTATTCTCAATTCCATCAACCCAAAACTTGTTCAATTCCACCTCATGCTTCCGCCGGTGGGGGTATTGCCGTCGTCTGTAGCGCCCGTTACTGTTATTCCAAAGGCCACATCAACAATCCCAACCACTACTGGCTGTAGCAACTGTGTCGTCTTGAGCTCTGTGGTTCCACAAAAAGCCCCAGGCGCTGGGTGTAAGTCTCCGGGTCCTTGCCAAGTAAGTTCGTCGATCAACGGAAAGCTCGAAGGGTTAACACAAAATCTGAAAGGTAAAAATGTTGATTGGCAGGTAACTGAGATGTGGCCCCCAACACGCCCCCATAAAGCAGCGTGCCAAAACCCAGGACCAGCCGCAGGAACTTGTGTTGATGCAAGCCTCCTAAGCCCTCGCACGTCGGACAACATCAACACCTTTATTTCCGCTTCATCTCAAAATGGGCTTCGTGCTGTTTATGAGGTTCCCAATACTGACCGTAGAACTACACTGGTACAAGGAGGGGTTCCGTCTGACAAAGTACTGACCGTGGCGGGTATTACGGGGGAGCACTTTTCAGTTTATAATATTTAAGCATGAACAAAAAAATTCTTATCGGTATTGGTTTTATTGTCGCCATCCTTCTCGGCGTAGGCGCATATTTCTATTTCGCAAAAAATAAGGTTGAAAAAATGGATCCAAACACTCCTTCTTTTGGAACAGGGGGGACAGGAACTACTTTCCCCGACAGTAACGTTAGCGGCAGCACGTATAATTCGGACTTTGTTCCTAGCTCTACTGCGATATTTCCTCGCCTCTATGAACTGCGAAAAGCCCCCGTGGCAGGCAGTGGTTTTTTTGAAACTGGAAAGGGTTCCACCTACACTGTTTCCGTCCGCTCCGTTGATCGCGGACTGGGGCACATTTTTGAGACCCCCCTCTCAACCTATGTTGAAGCTCGCATCGTCAATGAAACACGCCCTCGTATTTCTGAAGCATATTGGGGGAATGGGGGGAAGAGTGTAACTATGCGGTATCTTGATGACCCAGAAGAAAATTCCATAAAAACGCACATCATTAATTTAAGAGGGGCTTTTTCATTGAGTACGACTTCTTCGAATGAGTTCTTAAAAACTGAGGATGTCATTCTTCCTGATTTTATTCCTTTTATTGCGGTCTCTGAGGATAAGGCCGACAAGCTCTTTTATCTCGAAAACAACGGCGCTTCGGCCATCGGATATGTAACGAATTCAAAGGGAATTCGTTCAAAAGTGTTTGAATCAACCGTTACTGAGTGGCTACCACAATTCCCAAACCAAAAACTCGTGACACTTACCACAAAACCTTCCGCAAATGTTCCTGGGTATTCGTATTTCCTAAACACAGAGAATAAAAATGTTACCAAGATACTTTCGGGCATCAACGGACTCACAACGCTTACCAGCCGGGACGGAAAACTTATTCTGTATTCTGAAACAAGGGACGGAGCGCCCAATCTCTCGCTCTACGATACGGTAAATAAAATCTCATACCCATTGTCGATTCAAACGCTCCCTGAAAAATGTGTGTGGAGCTCAAAGGAGTTATTTGTTGCCTACTGTGCTGTTCCGCAAGGACTCACTCGTGCAAATTACCCCGATCAGTGGTATCAAGGGCTTGTCTCGTTCTCAGACGTGCTGTTAAAAATAGACACGAGAACGAAGGTCTCGGAGCTTGTCTTTAATCCTGGAACCCTGGGCGCGCCTTCATTTGATATCATAAACCTATCGCTCTCGTCTGATGATTCTTATCTTCTGTTTATGAACAAAGGCTCGGGAACTCCCTGGGTGTATCGCCTTGTAGAAGAGTGGCAAACTACC
>JBBTZQ010000010.1:0-8019 GCA_038061275.1 Patescibacteria group bacterium | reverse complement strand
GTCGTGCATCGGTACACCCAGATGATGATAACCAATTACAAGAATATAACTCCACTCCCAGAAGTGCAGATCGTGATGCATATGGACGGCTGGGGTGGTTCTGCAAAGAAAAAAAATACATATCAGCGTTTTGTGTATAACGAACCTGTTCAATTCGCCGGCTTTAAGTTATTTTATAAGCACGACATTCGTGATCCAGGAGCCACCCTCATGTCTCCAGAGGAGCTTCTCAAGCTTAAGCCTCGCCCTGTGTATATCCAATATCAGTAAACTATGTACAAGGTTTACCTTTTGGAATGCGAGGACGGCACGATCTATACAGGAATAACGACTGATGTGGAGAGGAGGCTTCAGGAACACAAAGAGGGGAAAGGCGCACATTATACGCGCGTGCGCGGAGTAGCTAGACTTCTCTATGTCGAGGAATGCGGAGACCGAGGAAGTGCACTCAAACGTGAAGCGGAAATTAAAAAATGGGACAGGGAGAAGAAGCTAGAGTTCGTGAAGAAAAGTAATACCATAAAACAGAGCGTCTTTTGAAAGACCCTAATGTCATGATATACTGCACAAATGAAAAGATTTTATAATTTTTTTGACGTATTAGAAGACCGAGTTCGTGCGTGGCTTTCTCGACGACCAATTCTCTATGGCATGATAGCGGGCATTGGGGCGGTGCTCTATTTTAGAAGTATTTGGCACTTCGCAGATGCAATACATTTAGGAAACACGGCGGGTCTTTTAATCTCCCTCTTTATTCTTTTAATTACGGGTTCGTTTGTTGCGCACTTTGTAAGCAATGAAGTTATTTTGAGTGGACTCAAAAAGGAGAAAAAACTTATTGAAAAAACAGAGACAGAGGTCGCTTCAGAAATAGCGACGCTTATGGATATTAAAGAAGAATTAAGAAGTATTCGGGCTGAAGTAAACAAAATAAACGAGCGAACACAGGGTTAGTTTTGTTTTTTTGATGCAACCGTAGAATTATATGTTACTTCGCAGGGAATTTGAACAAATGGTCGCCGACGCATATGATGCGCTCCCTGAGCACTTCCGAACGAGAGTAAAAAACGTAGCGCTCCTTGTTGAAGATGAACCGAGTATTGATGTGAGACATGAGCGAGAGCTCGGCGACCACGAGACACTCCTCGGACTATATCAAGGAATTCCAGCGACTGAGCGGGGCGATACGTATGGTATCGGCATGGTCCTTCCAGATACGATTACCTTGTATCAGAAACCAATTGAGGAGGCGAGCGAAGGGGATGCCTCACGGATTCGAGAAATTGTATATGATACGATGTGGCACGAGATAGCGCATTACTTCGGCATGAATGAAGATGAGGTTCGGAAGAGGGAAGAAGAAAAAGGCGTCACCCTATAATTATATATATTATGAAAAAAACAAAAAAAGGTGTGCGCCTTGATTCGAGCATAAAGCCTGAGCGCTACCAAATAACGATGAAGCCCGACCTTGAAGCGTTTGTGTTTGAGGGAGAGGAGACGATATCACTCTCGCTTGGAAAAGATGTGAAGAAGATCACTCTTCATTCTGTGGACCTTGATATCACGAGTGCGTGGGTTTTGCAGGGTAAAGTGAAAACTTTTGCGCAGAAGATTACTTACAATATGAAAGAGCAAACAGCTACTTTCGCTTTCCTAAAAACCATTCCAAAAGGGAAGCTCAAGCTCAACCTCGCTTTTAGGGGAATATTAAACGACCGGTTGCACGGTTTTTACAGGAGTCGCTACGAAATAGACGGAAAATCATACTACCTCGCAACCACGCAGTTCGAGGCGACAGACGCGCGTCGCGCATTCCCATGTTTCGATGAACCTGCCGTAAAGGCGATCTTTGAGGTGAAGCTCATCGTGCCCGAGAAGGCCACGGCAATCTCAAACACGATGCCCGTCATCGTACGCGAACACGAAGCAGGATTCAAGATTGTTGAGTTCGCGCCGACACCAATCATGTCGACATATCTCCTTGCCTTCATCGTTGGGGACTTGGAACACGTGGAGCGAAAGACAAAGGAAGGCGTATTGGTGCGCGTGTTTGCGACACCGGGAAAAATTCATCAAGCTGAGTTCGCGCTCGACTGCGCAGTAAAGACACTTTCATTCTTCAGTAAATATTTTGATATTCCGTATCCATTGCCCGTGCTTGATATGATCGCTATTCCCGATTTTTCTTCAGCGGCGATGGAGAACTGGGGAGCCGTCACGTATCGTGAATCAGCGCTTCTCATTGACCCAGAACATTCTTCTGCTCGGGTAAAGCAGATTGTAGCCATCGTCATTGCGCATGAGCTCTCGCATCAGTGGTTCGGCAATCTCGTCACGATGGAATGGTGGACACACTTGTGGTTGAACGAAGGTTTTGCTTCCTATATCGAGTACCTCGCAGTTGATCATATATTTCCAGAGTGGGATATGTGGACAGAGTTCGTCGCGGGAGATTTAGACACAGCTTTTAGTTTAGACGCGCTCAAGCATACTCACCCTATAGAAGTCGAAGTGCATCACCCAGACGATATCTCAGAGATTTTTGACATGGTAAGTTACGCGAAGGGTGCGAGTGTTATTCGCATGCTCGCGGATTATTTAGGTGAGAAAGATTTTCGAGATGGTCTGCGCTACTACCTCAAAAAACACAGCTACAAGAATACGGAGACCGTACAACTCTGGGATGCGCTTGAAAAAGTTTCAGGAAAACCTGTTTCAAAAGTCATGAGCAAATGGACCAGTAAGAGCGGATACCCACTTCTTGAAGTGTCACAAAAAGGGAATATCCTGAACATTGAACAAGCAAGATTCTTTGCAAGCCCTATTTCAAAGGGGAATACGACCGATAAGACCATCTGGCCTGTGCCGGTCAGTCTTCGCAAGCAAAATGTTTCAATTACAGAAAAGTTTTTACTAAAAACAAAGAGCGCGAAAATTACTCATAAAGAAAGTGCATGGGTGAAGTTAAACTCTGGGGAGACAGGAGTGTATCGTACAAACTACTCGCCAAAACTTTGGATGTCTCTCGGCGATGCTGTGAAGAACGGAGAACTATCTACTGTGGATCGGCTAGGACTCGTCCGCGATGTGTTCGATCTTGCGCATGCAGGAAACTTGAGCGCGGTTCAAGCTCTTGATTTTATTTCATCGTACAAGGGCGAAACAAATTACGCTGTATGGGGAGACATCATTTCTGGACTAAGCAGAGTATACAAACTCATCGAACATGACTCATGTGCTCCAGAATACAAAAAATTTGTTTTAGAAATTCTAACGCCTATGATTAAAAAAGTCGGATGGAAGAAACGAGAAGGCGATGGACACACCGACACACTTCTTCGTGGGCTCATCTTGGGAAGTGCGGGAGCTTTCGGCGACCCCGATACTATCATCCGTGCTCAAAAACTTTTCAAGAGTATCAAGAAAAATAGCAATCCAATTCCTCCCGACTTACGCAGTGTCGTCTATGGTACGGTCGCGCGAAACGGGGGAGCCTCAGAATATGCGACATTGCTCCACATGTATAAAACGGTAGAGCTCCATGAAGAAAAAAATAGAGTAGGAGCAGCTCTCGGGCAGTTTAGGAATACGGACCTCCTTCAAAAGACGCTTGAGTTCTCTATTTCGAAGCATGTGCGCTCGCAGGACACCATGCGATTCACAACAAACGTCACGATGAACTCTTTCGGGAAAGATATTGCGTGGAAATTTACCAAGAAACATTGGAAATTTCTTTTGGAACGCTATGGCGGACAGAAAGATCTTCCGTACTTCATCGACCCGCTCGGTTCGTATCAGTCAAACACGATTGCGAACGACATCGAGAAATTTTTCAAAAGGAATCCTGCCCCCGGAGCTGAACGTGCCGTCATGCAGACACTTGAGAGGATTCGTTCGAAGGCGCTCTGGGTATCACGCGATAAGAAAAAGGTAGCCCTCTGGCTACGTGCTCGGAAATAGCTCGTGTTTTAGGCTCAAAATAGCAAAATTTTTGACAGTAAAGTCATTGTTTTTTGCAATATGTTTTCCCTTTTGTGTTTGATAATCGCCATGATAAACTGTTGAGACAGAGAGACATCCAAAACCTTTATTAATTAAATTTCCAAGTATCCTTCACGTATGAAACAGGTCAAAAAACGAAACGGCACGGTAGTTGATTTTTCAGAAGAGAAAATCGTCAACGCTATCAAAAAAGCATTCGCCGCATGTCATACGCATATTGAGAAAGAGGAAATTTCCGAGATGACGGAGATCATCTTGAAGGAAGTAGATGCACGATTCCCTGAGCAGACTCCTTCAGTTGAAAAAATTCAAGATATCGTGGAACTCACGATTATGAACGCTGGATATCTCGAGGTTGCAAAGGCATACATCATCTATCGTTACGAGCACACCAAGATTCGTGAGGAGAAAAAGCAAGAAGTTGTCCAGAAGATTGATGAACAAAAGCTTTCTATCATCAAGCGCTCTGGCAAAAAGGAGCATTTTTCCGAGGAGAAAATAAAAGCTACACTCGCAAACTTCACCAAGGGTTATGAAAAGTCCGTTGACGTAGATGCAATCGTAAATCAGCTCAAGCTCGAGGTGTACGAGAACATCACGACGCGCGAGATCACGAAAGCGCTCATCATGGTCGTGCGTTCGATGATCGAACTTGACCCTGCGTATTCGAAAGTTGCTGCACGTGTTCTTCTCGATAAGCTCTATCAAGAAGTTTTCGGATCAGAATTTAATTACAAGGATCTCATGGCGGAACATGCGAAAGCATTTTCAAAGAACATCAAACACGCAGTTGTAAAAGGTCTGCTTGATCCAAGGATGGCGGAGTTTGATCTCGATCTTCTTGCAAAAAACTTTATTCCCAAAAATGATGAGCTCTTCGAATACATGGGACTCGAGATTCTTTCTTCTCGTTACTTCATGGAGAACCCCGATACGATGAAGGCAATCGAAACACCGCAGATGCTCTGGATGCGTGTTGCAATGGGAACTGCAGTAAACGAAAAAAATAAGGACCGCGATCGCGTTGCACTAGAGTTCTATGAGGTGCTTTCAAATTTTTATTACACACCGGGCGGTCGCACGCTCTTTCAAGCAGGAGCTATCAAGGCTCAACTTTCGAACTGTTTCTTGAATGTGGTGCCCGACGCTCTCGACGGCATCTTTAAGACATTTTCCGACAATGCCCAGTATTTGAAATGGTCTGGCGGCACAGGCACAAGCTGGACTCCGGTACGTGGTATCGGCGCGTATATTAAAGGCACGGGAGTAACAGGGCAGGGCGTTGTACCATTTTTGAAGATTGCTAACGACGTGAACGTGGCTATCAATAGAAGCGGAAAGCGACGAAGCGCGGGCTGTGTCTACCTTGAAACATGGCACCTCGACATCGAGGACTTCCTCGAGCTTCGCAAGAACACGGGCGATGAACGCAGACGCACGCACGACGTGAACACTGCAAACTGGATTCCAGACCTCTTTATGAAGCGCGTGCGTGACGGCGGGCAGTGGACGCTCTTCTCTTCTGAAGAAGTTTCCGACCTCCACGAAATCTATGGCAAGAAGTTCGAACAGCAGTACATCAAGTACGAAAAGATGGCAGACAAAGGAGAGATAAAGAATTTCAAGCGCATTCCTGCAAATGACCTTTGGAAGAAAATGCTCGCGATGCTTTTCGAAACAGGTCACCCTTGGATTACATGGAAGGATCCTTGTAACGTTCGTTCACCTCAGGACCATGTCGGTACAATTCACAGCTCCAATCTCTGTACAGAGATTACACTCAACACCGCTCCAGACGAGACTGCGGTCTGCACCATCGGTTCTCTCAACTTTGCAAAGCTCGTGCGTGATGGAAAGTTTGATGTTGAACTCATTGAACGTATTACGAAGAGCGCTGTTCGTATGCTAGACAACGTCATCGACATTACGTTCTACCCAACCGAAGACGCTCGCCGTGGAAACACACGTCATCGTCCCGTAGGTCTCGGTATTCGTGGATATCACGATGCACTCTATCAGCTCGGCATAAACTTCGACACACCGGAGGCAGTTGCTTTTGCGGATGAGAGTATGGAAATCATTTCGTACTACACGATTCTCGCATCTTCAAAGCTCGCGAAAGAGCGTGGAGCATACTCGACATTCAAGGGTTCAAAATGGGACCGAGGAATTTTCCCAGAGGACACCGTTGCTCTCCTAGAACAAGAACGTGGAGAAAAGATTGATATCGCGCGTGGTTCAAAGCTCGACTGGTCAGTCGTGAAGAAGCATGTGAAAGAACACGGCATGCGAAACTCAAACACAATGGCAATCGCACCTACCGCAAGCACGGCAAACCTCGTCGGATGTATCCCATGTGTAGAGCCTATCTATAAGAATATCTACGTAAAGTCCAACAAAGAAGGGGATTTCGTCATCGTGAACAAATACCTCGTTGAAGACCTAAAAAAGATTGGTCTCTGGACAAAAGACATGCTAAACAAGCTCAAGTATCATGACGGAAGCATCCAGAACATCAAGGAAATCCCTCAGGAACTCAAGAACAAGTACAAAGAAGTGTTTGAAATCGACTCAAAATGGCTTGTTGATGCCGCAGCACAGCGCGCTCGATGGATTGACCAGTCACAGTCTCTAAACATCTTCTTTAGTAAGACATCAGGAAAAGAACTTTCAGAAGTATATTTCCGCGCATGGGAGAAGGGTTTGAAGACGACATACTACCTACGCTCACTCGGTGCTTCACAGGTAGAGAAGTCAACGCTCGGCACGTCTGAGTTCGGAGCGACACACACTAGAGTCGCACAGGGAGGACACGATGTGGTCAAAGCTTCAGCGGCAAGCCACGCAGCAGAGAAAAATTCTGCAATCGCAGCAGCAGAAGCAGATGCAGCATTCAGAGCGCGCGTAGCAGCAGGGGAGGAAGTGGGCATTTGCGAGTCGTGTGAAAGCTAGACGTTCAAATTATTAGTGGTACGATAGAATTCTAAAACAAAATATGCCAATCAAAAAAGGAGCTAATGCGGTTAATATAAATAACCGTCGTATTATCAACGGCGCTGACGCCGATGTGGTACAGCTTTACCCCATGCGCCACATGTTTGCATGGGAGGCATACAATGTAGGAAACTCAAACCACTGGCTTCCGACGGAGATCAGTATGCAACGCGACATCGAGCAGTGGAGGTCCTCGACAGCACTCACTCCAGACGAGCGACGTGCGTTCGAAACCGTACTTGGATTCTTCACGACCGCGGATTCTATCGCCGCAAACAATATCGTCCTTGCGCTCTACCGTCACATCACGTCTCCAGAGTGTCGTATGTACCTCCTCCGACAAGGCTACGAAGAGGCTATCCACACACACGCATATCAGTATATCGTCGAGAGTCTCGGCATGGATCAGTCACGCATTTTCAACATGTATCGCGAAGTCGAAGCGATATACAACAAGGACAACTTCATACTTGCTTTCAATGAGGGCATCTTTGACCCAGCGTTCAAGACGGGTACGTTTGAGAATGACCAGAAATTCCTAGAGAATGTCATTGTATTTTCTCTCATCATGGAGGGTATCTTTTTCTACACTTCGTTTGCTGTCATGTTTGGATTCCAGAGACAGAACAAGCTCGTCGGCGCAGCGGAGCAGATTCAGTACATCATGCGTGATGAATCTCAGCATTTGAACTTTGGTATCAATATGGCAAACACTATCAAGGAAGAACAGCCAGAACTTTGGACCAAGGAATTCCAAGACCATATCGTTGACCTCGTGAAGCGCGCAGTAACGCTCGAATACACATTTGCGCACGAGCTTTTCCCTCGCGGTATCTTCGGCATGAACTCACAGGGCTTCAAGCAGTACATCGAGTACATCGCAGACCGCCGTCTCGAGTCTATCGGTCTTCCCGCACAGTTCAACGTCCAGAACCCATTCCCTTGGATGTCCGAAGCTATTGATATTAGTAAAGAGAAGAACTTCTTTGAGACGCGCGTGACCGAGTACAAAGTCGGCGG
>JBBTZQ010000009.1:0-4313 GCA_038061275.1 Patescibacteria group bacterium | reverse complement strand
TACTCAGGATTTTACAATGCAGCTGACGCTAACTGGCGCATGTACGTTACTGATACCGCTGGTGCTACTGGGGGCAATGTATATGCAAACAACTATTACATCGGCGAATCAGGCACATGGGCAAGTTCGGCAGGGGCATCTTTTCCTAATTATTCCGGGGGCATTGCACGTGGAGTGAATACAACGTATCAAGCTTCAACAAATGGGTATCTCAGTGTCGTGGCATGGGGTTCTTATATGAACAATCTCGATATTTGGGTAGGGCCGACCTCTGCAAGCACGCTCATTTGGAGAATGGGAGACGATCTAAACAGTTACACAAAAGGAGGCTCGGCGATGATACCGATAAAGGCAGGTGCATATTACTACGTCGCTTCTCCTGGAGGTTCTCAATGGGCTCAGTATACTTACGAGAACGTAAGGGTAAACTTTTTCCCTGCAAATTAATCCAGAGTTCTTTCTTAAAGGAATCTTCTGATCAAAAACCCCCGCTCGAGCGGGGGTTTTAGTTTGGCAGTATTTAGATCACTTTAATCTCGTTGTGCTTGCCACACTTCATGCACTTGGTGCAGATCTTGATGCGAGAACCGTCAGAAAGAGGAGCCCATAGTGCTCGCTATTTTAGGCCTTATCTCGAAACTCTTTTTCGTCTATTTGAGCGAGGGCTAACACTCCTTTGAGAGTACCGATAGCAAGTTCTTTATGCAGAGGTATGATTGTGATGATTTCTTGGTTCTTCTTTTTTACCGCAAGTTTTACATGACTGCCTTTTTGGGAAACATGGTAAAAACCGAATTTATTACAAAGAACAGAAATTACCTTTTTGCCAGAAAATGGCTTAGGCATAATTTAGCTCAAGAGTTGTAACAAATGGAGCATTTTTGGAAGAGAGCTTTTTTGAACGAGGATTATTTTCAAGATACAAAGTGGCAGCTTCCTTGAGATTTTCCATGGCTTCTGACACCGTTTTTCCCTGACTGACAACACCCAAATCAACGGCACGGGCTACGAACCAGCTCCCTTCTTGGTTTATAACTGTCGCAAATGTATAAGTCATATTACAAATATAGTATATTTAAAGACAATGGGTGTCAAGGATTTATACTAAAACCCCCGCTCGAGCGGGGGTTTTAAATTTGAAATTTAGATAATCTTGATCTCGTTGTGCTTGCCACACTTCATACATTTGGTGCAGATCTTGATGCGAGAACCGTCAGAAAGCGGAGCCCACTGAAGATTGGGGTACTTGCGAAGCATTCCCGTAGGGTTGAACTTGGTAGCACGAACGCGGTTCGAGTAGCGACCGGTCATGATAGTTCCTTTATTGCATGTTGGACAGACTTTTGCCATATATTTGTTGTTTTCTTATAACGTCGGCTTATGCTATCATATATTCTACAATAAGCAAGTGGAAATACTATTTTTTCTCGTAATCCTCATATTTTCCATAATTATCCATGAAGTTTCTCATGGGTATGTTGCAGAAATGCTCGGTGATAAAACAGCGCGACTCGCAGGGAGGCTTACCTTGAATCCAGCCCCTCATATTGACCCTTTGGGTTCAATACTCGTCCCAGCAGTGATGCTTTTTGGCTCAGCGGGACAGTTTGCCTTTGGTTGGGCAAAACCTGTGCCATTTAATCCTTATAATTTAAGGAATGTTCGGTGGGGAACCCTTGCGGTGAGCATTGCTGGAGTAGCGGCAAACCTCCTGATAGCTATTATTTTCGGACTTTTGATTCGCTTTCATCAGGAATTTGGCATTACGTCTCTCTCATTTCTTCAAATAATAGCGACAATTGTTCAATTAAACCTCGTTTTGGTGATTTTTAACATGATTCCCGTTCCGCCTCTCGATGGCGCAAAGGTGCTGTTTACTTTACTCCCCCAGCGTTTTCAATACATCCACGACTTTTTGGAGAGAAATTGGATGATATTTATCGTATTTGTCATTATCCTTGCGCACTATATTATTTGGCCAATTACAACATTTCTTTTCGGTGTCATTACGGGGCTTAACATGTAGGTGTCAGGGCTTGCAATTTTTTGCACGCTATAGTAGAGTGATTTCACCTTGTGGCGTTTAATAAATGTCACGGTTATTATTTTTTCATGCCAACAATCAATCAACTAACAAAACGCGCTCGCTCAAAGACCGCAAAGAAGAGTCGCTCAATCGCGCTCGGTAAGAGCTTTAACAGTGTTTTGAACAAGCCTGTTTTTCACAATTCTCCTTTTAAGCGCGGTGTTTGCACAAAAGTAACCACGACCACACCTAAAAAGCCTAACTCGGCGCTTCGAAAGATTGCTCGTGTACGCCTTACGAACGGTATGGAAGTCACTGCTTATATCCCTGGAATGGGGCACAAGCTTCAGGAACACTCGGTGGTCATGATTCGTGGAGGTCGTGTGAAGGACTTGAGCGGTGTACGTTATCACATCGTCCGCGGTGTTCTCGACGCAACTCCAGTAGATGCTCGACGCAAGGGTCGCAGTCAGTACGGAGCAAAGCGTCCAAAGGCAGGAGCAGCAGTTGCAGCAAAGAAGAAATAATCTACAATCATCTAAATAATTTATGCGCAGAAAAGTAAAAAATCGAAATATTCCCGGACCTGACCTCGTGTACAGTTCGGTGAAAATTGAAAAACTCATCAACTATGTGATGGGTAGTGGTAAGAAGAATGCTGCACGCAAGGTTGTGTACGGCGCTTTCGATATCATCAAGGAAAAGAAGAAGGACATCGAACCGCTTGAGGTTTTTGAGCTTGCTATCAAAAACACAGGCCCTCTCATGGAAATTCGTTCTCGTCGCGTTGGTGGAGCGAACTATCAGGTTCCTCGTGAGGTTCGTCCTGAGCGCCGTTTCTCTCTCGCAATGCGATGGATTATCGGTGCAGCAAAGGCAAAGAAGGGCCGTCCTATGCACGAGAAACTCGCCGATGAGCTCCTTGCTGCATCAAACAATGAGGGCGAAGCAGTGAAGAAGCGCGAGAATGTGCACAAGATGGCTGAGGCCAACAAGGCATTCGCTCACTTCGCTTGGTAAAAAATGGGTAATTTGGGCGTGGCACTTAGTTGCCGACGGGTGTGAACACGACTCGCAGTACTTTTGTACAGCTCATCGGTATCACACCCTTGGCGCCTCGTGCCACATCCCAAATAACACATTTTTGACCACAAGATTTTTTTATTATTTTTTTATACTCATCAACTTATGGACCGAGACTATCCTCTACAGAAAGTGCGAAATTTTGGGATTATTGCCCACATCGACGCAGGAAAGACCACAACTTCCGAGCGCATTTTGTATTACACGGGCATGACGCACAAAATCGGCGAGGTTCATGAAGGTGAAACGGTCACCGACTGGATGGAGCAGGAGCGTGAGCGTGGTATCACAATTACCGCAGCGGCTATTACTTGTTTTTGGAACAAGACCGACGTTGAGAAGACAAAGGAGAATATGTATCGCTTCAATGTGATCGACACTCCTGGTCACATCGACTTTACTGTAGAGGTAAAGCGTTCACTTCGCGTTCTCGACGGCGCAGTCGTTGTCTTTGACGGTGTTGCAGGAGTAGAGCCTCAGTCAGAAACCAACTGGCGTTATGCTGACGAAGCAAGTGTTCCACGTATTTGTTTCATCAACAAGCTTGACCGCACAGGCGCATCATTCGAGCGATCCTATGCATCGATTCTTGATCGATTGGACAAGAAAGCAGTTCGTATGCAAATCCCCGTAGGACTCGAAGATGAGTTTGAGGGTGTTATCGATTTGCTCACAATGAAGATGTTTAAGTTCGAAGGCGAGATGGGCAACAAAATTGTTCAGTGTGAAGTTCCAGAAAAATATCTTGAGGAAGCAAAGAAGTTTCGTGGTGAGCTCATCGAGCGCATTGTTGAAAACGATGAGAAGCTCATGAACGATTATCTCGAAGGCAAGGAAGTTCCTATGGATGTTCTTAAAGCAAATCTCCGTAAGGCAGTTATTTCAAACGACATTTTCCCTGTCTTTGCAGGATCAGCACTCAAGAACAAAGGTGTTCAACTCGTGCTCGATGCTGTTGTAGACTATCTTCCTTCACCCCTCGACATCAAGGCTGTTGTTGGTATTGACCCACGTACTGGAGCCGAGATTAAGCGTGAACCGTCTGACAGTGAGCCCTTCACAGCACTCGCATTCAAGCTTCAAGCAGACCCATTCGTTGGTCAGCTCACATTCTTCCGTGTTTACTCAGGAAGTGTTGAGGCAGGAACATATGTATACAATGCAACGACTGGAGACAAGGAGCGTGTAGGTCGTATGGTACGCC
>JBBTZQ010000008.1:1914-17008 GCA_038061275.1 Patescibacteria group bacterium | reverse complement strand
TCACTAAGTATATTGCTTCGAGTACTCGCAATCTACGTAAGTGCTCGCGACCCCGCCTCGCCATTTCGAAAGCTTTCGAAATATGGCTGTGGCCTCCACAAACTAAAAACCTGCCGCAGGGCAGGTTTTCTTAACGTTTGTGGACCCGAGGAGAGTCGAACTCCTTACCTCCGGAGTGCAAAACCGGCGCTCTAGCCAAGTGAGCTACGGGCCCAAGCATAGTTGATAACTTTATGAACTATTTCTGATATTCTACATTATTTTTTCTGTAATGCAAGTTTGAGTATATGGTCTAGAAATTCGGAAAAAGGTAGCCCATGAAGCTTAAGAGATTTTAGAAGAAGCGAAGTGGATGTCAAACCCGGCAATGTATTGACCTCAAGGAAGCACGGACCCTCATCGGTAAGGATAAAATCATAGCGCGCATAGTGTCGTGCCCCAAGATGTCTGTGCGCGAGAAACGCTGCTTCTTCAAGCTCGCGACTTTGTTCACGAGACAAACGTGCTGGACCTACTGGATGTGCAGTATCCGTATATTTTTGATCATAATCAAAAATCGTGTCTTCAGGAAGAAGTATTTCAAGTGGTGGAGTTGTGTATGCTCCTTGTCCATTCATGGAGTCTATTACACTGAGAGTTACCTCTCGTCCGCGAACGTACTCTTCGATAAGCACCTTATCTCCATAAGCTAGTGCTTTTTCTATTGCGGGGATAAGATCATTATCAATTTGTACTAAAGTAAGCCCCATTGACGAACCTCCAGAAACGGGTTTTACAATATAGGGTGCTCGTATCATTTTTTTTATGCGAGCAATAACATCGTTTACCTTCTCATTATGATGAGCAAACGTACCGCGTGGAACGCGAATACCTACATTTTCCAAATGTTTTTTTGTAAGCTCTTTATTCATGCCGATTGCCGACGGTACTGCAGTGGAACCAGTGTATGGAATATTAAAAGCTTCTAACAGTTTCTGAACTTTTCCATCTTCACCAAATTCACCATGCAGCCCATTGAGAACAACATCGACATATTGCATAAGTTTTTCTGGGGTAGTCCTCCTCCCGTCTATATGCCACTCACCATCTCTTGTGACGAGAATATCATGTGGTTCGTATTGGTCGCGGGGAAGGTTTGCGAGAACATTAGCACCTGTTTTAAGCGAAACATAATACTCGCTTCCCATTCCGCCACGCATAACACCAACTCTTGTTTTCATATCTCTATAGTATATCTTACTGAATGCTCATATAAAAGCATGATTGATTTTAGTCGTGTTTCTGATAGTATGTGGTGAATGCCGGAGTGGCGGAATGGTAGACGCGCACGACTCAAAATCGTGTATCGTAAGGTGTGAGAGTTCGAGTCTCTCCTCCGGCACAAAGAGAGCGAAGCGAGCGCAGGGACGGAGAGCAAGCATTGCTTGCGTGAGGACTCGAAAGCCGTAGCCTTATCGAGCGAAGCGAGATGGCGAGGCGGGGTCGAGAGTACTTAGTGCTCGCAGGGCTTTGCCCGAGAACACTTAGTAACTCGTGACCGAGTCTCTCCTCCGGCACAAAACGTTAAGAAAACCTGCACTGCTGCAGGTTTTTAGTTTTATGCGGGCGGAGCGATGTTTTGCGACCACGCGAAACCGCGAGCCGGGGTCGGCAAGTACTTACGTCTGTGAGAGTGTACTCGCTCAAGCAGACTTAGTAACTTGTGAGATCACACAAGATTTGCCGAGCTTGCTCGTCCTTATTATTGCATCAACTCGTGACCGAGTCTCTCCTCCTAAACAAAAAAGAAACGCACCTATGGGTGCGCTTTTTTTTATGTCTATATCTTCCCCACCAGATCAAGTCCCGGCTTCAAGGTCTCGTCTCCTGGCTCCCAGCTTGCAGGACACACATTACCTCCATGTTCGCGTACAAACTTTGCGGCTTGTAGTTTCCGCACGAGTTCCTTTGCACTCCTTCCTACGCTGTTGTCGTTGACCTCAACGATACGCAAGATACCGTCTGGGTCTACGACGAATGTCCCGCGAAGCGAGCACCCTTCCTCGGGGATATATGTCCCAAACATTTCACAGAGCTCATGGCGCACATCAGCAAGCATGGGAAATTTTACCTTCTTGATAGCCTCTGAAGTATCGTGCCATGCCTTGTGTACAAAAACCGTGTCGGTCGACACCGAAAGCACTTCTGCATCAAGCGCCTTGAATGCCTCGTAATTGTCTGCCATCTCTTCTAGTTCTGTAGGGCATACAAAAGTAAAGTCAGATGGGTAGAAAAAGAGGATGAGCCATTTTCCACGATAATCAGAAAGTTTTACTTTCTTTACCTCTTCGTTGTGAAATGCTTCCACTTCAGTATCAGGAATCTCGTGTCCTATTTCAGCAAAATATCGTACTGCTTTTTCTTCAGTACCACATCCACCACAGCACATTTGTTCATTGTTACAGGTCATAGTTCGAAATTTATTATTTGATAATCTTCTATATCCATGTATCATACCAAAAATGAAAGGAAATGTGAAAAAAAGTCTCATCGTGATCCTCGGACCCACAGCTTCGGGCAAGAGTGACCTCGCCGTCGAGATTGCACGCATGTTTAACGGCGAAGTAGTCTCCGCGGATTCACGACAAGTTTATAAAGGCCTCGACATCGGCACGGGAAAGATTACCAAAAAAGAAATGCGTGGTATTCTCCACCACCTCCTTGATGTAGTAAACCCAAAAAGGCGCTTCTTCCTTCCCGAATATCAAAAGCAGGCGACGCAAGCAATCGATGAAATCCAAAAACGTGGAAAGACGCCTATCCTCTGCGGTGGCACTGGATTCTATATTCAATCAATCGTCGACGGCATCATCGTTCCCGAAGTTCCCCCCAATGAAGACTTACGAAAAAAGCTTTCCAAGAAAAGTGCGGATGAACTTTTTATGATGCTCAAAAAATTCGATCCGAAACGCGCAAAATCGATTGATGCTAAAAACCCCGTACGCCTCATCCGCGCAATAGAGATAGCCCGAGCATTGGGCTCGGTGCCGAAACTCTCCTCACGACCGCCCAGCTATAATATTTTGCAAATAGGCATCGATGTTGAGAGGGATGAACTCAAAGAAAAAATTACGAAACGCCTCGCAAAGAGGCTTCGCATCGGAATGGTCGCCGAAGCAACACATCTACATGAGAAAGGACTTTCGTGGAAACGCATGCGCGAGCTCGGACTTGATTATCGAGCACTCGCCGACCTCATCACAAAAAAGACCAATCTCAAGGAGTTCAAGGAAGTAATGCTCAAAGAAAGTATGGATTATGCGAAGCGACAGATGGTGTGGTTCAAGCGGGATAAAAAGATACGATGGTTTAAGTTAAACGAAAAAGAAAAAATTATTCGAGAAGTGAGAAAATTTTTGAAGTAAGCCTCATTTCATCCTTTCATGGACATTTTGTTTTTGTCATGATAGATTCAAATCGGTTCTTTACATACGATGAGGTGGCCAAAATGGTACTGCCAAGATATAAAGTAAACGCAAAGATAAGTAAGTTACTCAAAAGACCCGAGCTCACTGCAGAATTATTTTTTTCTTCAATACTTATCGCATCTTACTTACTCCTAGGAGTGCTCATAGCAGTTGTGTTGGAAGATAAGTGGCAAGGCTTATTCATCCAAGAAAGCCCGGCCCCTGATGAGTGGGTATATTTTATGGCTTATGTGTTATTTGCACTCGTCTCAATATGGATTTGTACCTTAACCATAATGATGACTGTAAAAATGTACAAACTTGAAAACTCCGATGCTTGCTAGCGTCGGAGTTTTTTACTCTACTTTTCCTTATTGTCCGGCAATACTTTGAACACCAGAATGAATGCGAACAGAATCGCAAACCCGCACATGACCGAAGGTATCGCGTGTCGTGCTTCTGGCATAAAAATATATACAATTGCTGTAGGTATCAAGAATGATAGGTAGCCAACCAATATCCACAGTAGTGTTTTACTATCTTTATCACGCCATTGAAATCTTTTTTTCGACAAAGCTACTGTAATACTCAGAATCCCAGATATTAGTATCGCAAAATATGCCAATGTGTATGGAATCCACCATGAATTCCCAGCAACAAATACAAGATAATTCCCAGTACATTGAGCATTGATGATTGCTGTCTTTGAAAATACGACTGCCACCACCGAAAAAATAGAAAGAATATAGAATGCGATAAGCAGTTTTTTTCTTTTAGTTAACATCGAGATGAGATGATAACCAAAAACTGGCAGAAGCGTTATGCTCGCAAATCCGATATCTGTCCAAAGTTCCAAATCTCGACCCTGACATATTTGGTACTCAGAAAGCTGAAACAATGCTAGTAAAGAAATAAGAATAGTTATGATTCGTACAGAAGGAGACAAACTGTACCGCACAAGTACGTACAAAAGCAGGATGACCTCAGTTATGAACGTACCTAGCATTACTTCTGGGCTGAAGCAGTAGAGCCTGTTTTCAGAACCTTGGAAAAGTTTTTTAAAATAAGTTTTGATGCCCTAAGTATATCATTGAAATTTAGTATGGCTATAATTAACGAAGCGTATTGCCTTTTTCGTCTCTTTGTTTGCCTTCTTCGTCCTTTTCTTTTTTTATAATGCCATTTATGATCTTGGGGACACCCTCAGTCTCAGCTACTTCATGAAATACCCTTGCTATAACATTCGTTTCTTCGCAGAAAAACCAAAGGTTGTTTTGTAACTGTTCTTACCGAAAAGAACTGGATAAAATGATTTTTTAGCAAAAATTTTTTCCTTAGTGTCTGGATTGTAGCCGAACACAGAACCCTTTTTAAGGAGAGAGAAATTCTTGATGCCCGGCATCACCTTAAATCCTTCTGGCTTCAAAACAGAAGCGTCAACTTCATAAAACTCAATCTTCTTTTTAGCTTGTTTTCTCTGAGGCAAATTTATCATTTCATAGTACTCCAACAAACGTTTTACCCCTTTAGTGGTTTCAAGGTATGTTCTTTTGCTTTTGTCTTTTCCATATTCAAACGCAACCCCAAGCTTTGCCGAAGACATAAGCGCATTTTGCTTTTTTGTATTCATATAGATTACCCTCTTTGGGGAGATAGTTTCTAAAAGGGGCTTCATCGCTGGAAAGAAATCTGTGACAATGAGGGATGAAGCCATCCCCGTTTCTGTCGAGTGGATATCCACGACAACATCAAAAGCATCGATAAAAGGCTTCATGCGATATGCGAGCTTCTCTTCATGACTTCCAATTTTTTTCCCTGGAAATACACGATTGAGGTCGTGTGTTATAAAACGCTTTTTAAGCGCAGTGGCCTTCTCGTTTGCTATATTTATAACAAAAGTCCCACAAAGTGGTTTCATGCTGCAAAAGTATTCAGCTACTTTTAGCCCGACTTGTTCGCTACCGTGTGTACAGACATTCAAAAGGACCCTCGGGCTGGGCGACTGCAATATTTTTTGTATATTCTTTTTTGAATATTTGGTTATCATAGATTCTAAACTTTACTCATCAAGTATAAAACAAAAAGGGCCTGCTGCAAAGTCACAACAGGCCCCAAGTTACCTCAAAGAAATCTTAGCGAAGGGATACGACAACGAAAAACCCAGCATCATCACCCAAGCTTTCGGCGAAAAATTTTTCTACCAAATGATCCTTGGCGCTCTTAAATTCCTTGTCTTTCCGTATAGAACCATAAACACCTGGGACAATCATGGATTCTGAATCGAGTCCAGGTGCTTTACAAAACTCCTGAGCAATTAGCTTGACCTCCTCGGGATTACTTACGCCAACCGCTGGATATACTACTCCGCGCGTAGAAAGTGCGCGCAGAGCCTCATACACACGGGGATTTTGTGTCATTGCCACTACAAAGTCTTGCTTCTCTGCAGAAATGCTATGATGAAGCAAGATTTTATAGAGCCCGCGGGAACGATCACGTACAATGGTTCCGCCTCGAAACATCACCCAGGATCCATTGAATTGTTCAGTGTAGTGAACAGTAAAACCCCGGCACTCCCCAGACTCAACATGTGTGAGAATATCCACAAATGCTTCAGGGTGCTGACAAAGGCGCCTGTTAATATCCTCGTCTGTTGAACCTGGGGCAAACCACAAGAACATCTCCTTTATTTGCTCAGCAACTTCACTGAGTTTATCTTTGGAAATACCAGCTGTTTTGATTGTCTGAATCCTGTATTTACCATCGAGCACCAATTTAGTGTTCATAACGTACTCCTTGCAATTGTAAAAAGAACTAAAAAAAACAAACTATGTTTTATTTCAAAAAGTTTCTCGTTAGGCAACAGCTTGGAAGCCTAACAAAAAAACTCCTCGTCTCCATGCACAAAAAATCTTGTGCAAAGGGACGAAGAGTTTTATCTACGTGCTACCACCCTTTTTCGGAAGCAGATCGCTTCCCTTATTGACTCAGGCACCTTTCGGTCGATATCAATTATCCTATGATTACGGAGGATTCCGAGTCTCCACTAGAGCAGAGACCACCTTGCTCGCTTAGGAGCGACATAAGCCCAATCCCTTAGCTTCCCAAGGGGCCTACATCAGAGGATTTACAACTATCAAGGAACTGTTTAAGTGTAGCACATCAAAGGAATCTGTCAAGCAAATATTCCGAGTATGTAGAAACAAAAGAGACCCCAAAATCTGGGGCCCCAAAACCAACTTTCAATGTTTCTCTCCTACTGCAATGATGTATGCACCCATGTCTCTCGTAACAGCTAGGCCGTTATCAATAGACAGCAGTGCGCCCCTCGCCTTTTCATCCCTGAGGAGGGAATCAGGCAATATGGGACTCACCGTAGGAAAGGTCAGCGTCTTTTCGATTCGAAAATTACCTGAAAAGAGCTGGTGGACTTCTTCTGTCGAGTATGCGTGTGCATAGACAGGGAAAACTTCCTTGCCAATGCACACATCAAGACAGTTGATTTCATGGTTCATTTCAGCAGCAAGGCTGCCTCCCCATGGAAGAAACGACCACTTATACATCAACGCATTCGAGTTGTAGAAGGAAAACAAAAACTTCCCCCCATGGACAAGAACGCGTTGTACCTCAGCGATAACCTGCTCGATATTGGGAACATCACTCGCGGTGCCCAAATTCATGAGTACAAACGAAACGCTCTCATTTTTAAAGTTAAGACCGCCAGTTTCCAAGTCAAGAAGGCTAAATTCCACATTCTCGGTTCCAAGGCTCAAGGCTTTTTTGCACGCAACACCCAACATACTGGGACTGATGTCATAACCGACAGCTAACTCAAAACTTTGAGCTAGCTCAAAAGTTTTGACACCAGTTGCACAACCAATATCAAGCGCAACCCCATGCGAAGGCAACGTACCAATTACTTCGGACAAGACTACCCCTTCATACTCGCGATACAAACCTAACGCAGAAAAACCGTTATGGTACTGAGCGTCATATTTGTCCGCGACGCTTTCCGTGAGGATGAGTAAGTTTTGTTTAAGTTTCTTTCGCCACTCCTCATCGCTTACATCACATGGAACCTCACAACCGTTTTGTAACTCCATCATCTGAAGTTTGCAGGATTCGCCGATAATTGAATAGAGCAAGCCTTGAGCAAAATCAGCATCAAGCCCGACCTCTTCAGCAATCTCTCGACAAGACGCAATCCGTGAAAGCTCACGGTCTTTATTGTAGATCTTGTCAGGTGGGATTTTGGCCCGCTTAATGAGCCCCACATGGTGCGAGAGAATCTGCCGTTGCTTCACAAGATCAAGAATCATCCGATCAACAGCAGCGATACGCTGTCCGAGGACCGGTAAACCTATTGCATGTAACATGAAGTACTCCTTTTGAAATGTTTCGTTAGTAGATAACGATGCCCATTTTGTCGCGGACATCCATAGTTGTTTCGCGAATCATTGCACGTGCTTTCTTGCCACCTTCATGAAGAATTTCTTTGATATGGTCATCCTTTTCAGAAAGTTCAGCGCGTGCTGCTTGGAACGGTTCCAATATCTTTGCAATACTGTCCACGAGACGATGCTTACACTCTTTGCACCCTATTTGAGCAGTGCGACAAGCATTTGCAATGGTCCGTGTTTCGATCTCACCAACCGTAACCAACTCGTGTACGGGGTACACAGACTGACAACGACCATAAGGATCCCCTAGGTCCAAAACGCGTTTACGCTCTGGATCCGTGATTCCCTTTTTGAGATAGCGTTCAAGAACGATGCTTCTAGGAGAATTGATGTCAATGGCATTATCTGCCTCCGACTTACCCATCTTGCTTCCATCAAGGCCAGGTACACGAATCATGTGTTGCATCATCTTTGGGATTACAAAAGTATCCCCAAAACGACTGTTAAACTTGTGAGCCAGAGCTCGTGCAAGTTCAACATTCGGAACCTGATCTTCACCAACGGGGACAAAGGTTGCCTTCGGCCCCAAGATGTCGGCCGCCATAAGCACTGGGTATGTAACAATCCCCAAATTCACATTGTCAGGGTTCTTACGAATAAGATCCTTAAATGTTGGGATTCTTTCCAGGTCTCCGAGTGGTTGAATCATGCTCAGATACAAACAAAGTTCCGAAATTTCTGGAACACTTGACTGAGCGTAGATAATCGACTTCTCAGGGTCAAGACCTGCCGCGATATAGTCCTTCACTATCTCGACGAGGTTCCCCATAAGCTCCTCAGGATTCTGAAGAGTAGTGAGGGTATGCAAATCTGCGATAAAGTAAAGACAGGTGTTTCCTGGTTGCTGAAACTTAACGAAGTTTTGGACCGCGCCGAGAAAGTTACCAAAGTGGAGCTTCCCTGTTGCGCGAATTCCTGATAGAACGATTTCTGTTTTAGGCATGATGCCCTCCTTGATTAAGATTGAACAATAAGTGCTTCTGGTTTTACAGTTTTCTTGCAATTGTCGCAGGTTACATCAGCTCCCGTAGTGGTGCCGGATGTAAAAGCATTACAATGATTACAATGGAGAAGCTGAGAATGACAATCTGGACACCATCGGTGAGATTTATTTGCGTCGAGCATTATTTTACCCGAAGTTTTAAACCCACATTTTGTAAATCCAAATACCATCCCTTGGTCAGGAAAGATAAACATGATACCTACTCAAACAAAAAGTTAGAAATGTTAGAAACTCTTTCAAAGAACGGAGTTTCTTCCTAAATTGCAGAGTAACATTTAAAATATTGTTTGTCTATACTACGTAATAAGGCGTCTCGAGCTAGCTCGAGACGCCTTATTACAACCCATCCTGTGCTAGCTGTCAATGGCGGGCCCACGAGGAATTTCTCGGCTTACAGCCGCAGTACACCTTTCGCATCGTGCTCGCTTTGCTCCGCGCGATATACTCAAGGTCTTCGAATCCTCGACGAACAGCGCGCAGGCGCTATTCTTGTCCCCTTGTTCACGTTGTTCACAGCGGGCCCACGAGGATTCGAACCTCGGTCTGCGCTTTTGGAGAGCGATATTCTACCACTGAACTATAGGCCCGAACAAGAAGCGGTACCACCTCTTCTATCCTGCGGAGTATAGCAAAACTTGAGTAAAAAAGAAATTGGAAGAATGTTACCGATAAATTCTTTTTATCAGGGGGTTTAAGCGAGTTAGAATCTCATAAGCAGATGTGCCAGCTCGTTCTGCCAGAAAAGTTGCTGAGATTTCATCTTTTTCTGGTGCTCCGATTAGCACGACTTCGTCCCCCATTTTTATATTTGGCATCCCTGTCACATCGATTACAATCATGTCCATGGAAACACGTCCGAGAACATTTGCGCGTTTGCCGTTTACTAATACCTCCCCTTTGTTCGAGAGTGCGCGTGGATACCCATGCCAATATCCCACAGGACACACTGCGATTTTAGACTTACCTCGTGCCCGATGTGTGAGATCGTAGCCAACCCCTTCACCATTTTCAATTTCTTTAACTTCAGAAATTACTGTTTTCCATGTAAGAACTGGCTTGAGATTCATTTCATTTTTAAAAAACTTTTCAGTGCTCTCTGACGGATACACACCATATAGCCCGATGCCAATGCGCACCATGTTGAAGTGCGCGTCACGAAAAGCAAGGAGCCCACCAGTTGCCCCTGCGTGCACGACTGGAGCAAATCCTTCTTCAGTGGTTACCTTTCTCCATGCCTCAAACAAAGCAATCTGCTTTTTTGTAAACACATCATCTTCAGGGTCCTTTGCTGAAGCGAAGTGAGTATAGAGTCCTGCCAGTTTTATTTTTTTGCCAGTTTTTTTCAACAGATTCAAAACTTCTTCTTTCTCGTTTGGCATGAACCCTTGTCGGTGCATTCCTGTGTCTACTTTTAAATGAATCGGGATCTTGATTGAGTGGGAACTTTTTAGGAACGTCTTGAGACCAAGAACACTTGAGATTGTAAGATGAATATTTTTACCCAGTGCCCTAGCGTACATTTCAGGAAGTGTGTACCCAAGGACAAGCACTGGAATCTTCACTCCACTTTTTCGAAGCGCAATCCCTTCAATGAGCGAATCCACAGCAAGCATGTCTACTCCTAGCTTCTCGAGCTCAAGCGCAAACTCAGTTATGTTGTGGCCGTAAGCATTTGATTTCACTACACCCATCATCTGTACACTTTTGGGGACGAATTTACGGAATGCTCGATAGTTTGAGCGTATCGCTTTCGTATCGATTTCTATCCACGTGCGGAGTCCGTGACGGTCGTTCTTGTTCATATTGATATAATACCACAAAGAAAAAACCGGCGTTTGTGCCGGTATTTTCGTTTATTATTACTTCTTTGCCTCCTTGTGAACTGTGTGCTTCTTGCATGAGTTGCAGTACTTATCAAGTTCAATCTTTCGTGTGACAAGTTTTTTATTCTTGCGGGTCCAGTAATTGATGCGCTTGCAGCCTTTGCACGCGAGTTTTATAAGTTGTTCTTGTGACATAGTTTTCCTATCCTACTATATATGGGCAAAAAACGCAACTATGTCGATTTATATAGTTCCTAAAGACAAAAGCCCCCTGACTGGGGGCTTTTTCTTGTGCGTAGCAAGATTCTGTCACGAGTTACTAAGGAGCAAAAGCTCCAAAGTACTCGCGACCCCGACTCGGCGACAAGCACTCGCTTCGCTCGTCTTGTATACCGCCTTCGTCTTTCGAATCCTTTCCTACAGCTACAAAATCAAAACCACATGACTTAGGTAAGTCATGTGGTTGATTTTGTGCGTAGGGAAGGAATTTCTCCCTCGACTCTCGCCTCGTCGCCACTCGGTTCGGTCTGGGCACCGGCTCATAGAAATTTTTTGTTAAAAATTTCACATTCCGCCGTTCGAATCCTTACGTGACTGAAACTATTCAGTCACTCCCTACGCACAAAAGCCCCCTAACTAGGGGCTTTTTCTTGTGCGTAGGGAAGGATTCGAACCTTCGAAGCCCGAAGGCGAGAGATTTACAGTCTCTTGTGATAGACCACTCCACCACCTACGCAAGATGAGCTCACGCTTAATAGCGTTTGCTCACTCTATCATGTTTTTTTATCGAGTTCAATAAGAGGCGTTTCTTAAGCCTCCTTTGCGCGAACACGGGGTTTGACCGAAGATTTTTTCTCGATACGAATTGCCACCTCCCCTTTCTCCATCGTAACCATAACACGTCCACCTTTGAGCATTCCCGCGGAGATCATAAAGGAAGCAACGGGGGTCAATATCTTGTTCTGTATCAAACGCTTGAGAGGGCGAGCTCCGTAGTGAGGATCATAACCCTTCTCTGCAAGATACGTGAGTACTTCATTGGAAACATTGAGGGTAATTTCTTTATCACCGAGACGCTTCTTCACGATATCGACTTGAAGCTTCACGATTTCAGCGATGACCTCAGGCGAAAGAATGTCAAAAATGACAATCTCATCGAGGCGATTCAAAAATTCTGGGCGGAAAAAGTTTTTTAGGCTCGACATGACACGCTCCTTTGCTTCGACATAATCAAGCTGATCACTCTTGTGTGAACCGAAGCCAATAGATTGCATCTTGTCAATATGCTCTGAGCCAATGTTTGACGTGAGTATAATAACAGTGTTTTTGAAGTTCACAGTACGTCCCTTTGAATCCGTAAGGTGTCCATTGTCGAGAACCTGGAGTAATATGTTGAATACTTCAGGATGAGCCTTTTCAATCTCATCAAAAAGAAGTACGGAGTATGGACGATGACGTACAATCTCTGTAAGATTTCCACTCTCCTCGTGTCCTACATACCCTGGTGGAGAACCGATCATTTTTGAAACCGAGTGTTTCTCCATGTATTCTGACATGTCGATACGTATCAAAGATTTTTCATCATTAAACATAAATTGCGCGAGAGCTTTTGATAGTTCAGTCTTTCCAACACCTGTAGGTCCTAAAAACAAGAATGAACCAATTGGACGATTTGGGTCTGCAATACCAGCACGCGAACGCTTGACAGCATCAGCAACTTTTTGGATAGCTTCCTTTTGACCAACAACCCTTTTTGCAAGTTCAGATTCTATGTGCGCAAGCTTCCCTGCTTCTTCTTCAAGCATTTTTTGTACTGGGATGCCAGTCCAGCGTGCAACGACCTCAGCAATGTCCGATTCAGTAACATCCTCTTTCAATATACGGCGAAAGGATTGAAGTTTTTTTAGACGAGCAACTTTTGTCGTGAGCTCTTTTTCAAGTGCTGGAATCCGTCCATAACGAATCTCTGCTGCAACAGCAAGATCCGCTTTCATTTCTGCGTTCTCTGATTCAAGGCGCGCAGACTCAAGACCTTGCTTGATTTCACGAATTTCAGCAACAAGTTCTTTTTCATTCTTCCACTTGAGTTCGATCTCATGAGTTTTTTCGCGGAGGTCGCTGATTTCTTTTTCAATCTTCTTGGTGCGCGTTTTCGCATTCTTACCTTCCTCTCCTTGAAGCATAGCCTCCTTTTTGAGCGCCTCCTTTTCTATCTCAAGACGCATGATGCGACGATGAGCGTCCTCGAGAACAGGCGGTTTGTTTTCAAGTGAAATACGGAGTGATGACGCCGCTTCATCAATAAGGTCGACTGCTTTATCTGGGAGAAATCTGTCAGTAATGTATCGACTCGAAAGCGTTACAGCAGAAATAATCGCATCGTCCGTAATATGCACACCATGAAAGAGTTCGTATTTTTCCTTGAGTCCTCGGAGAATTGCAATCGCATCTTCAACAGACGGCTCACTTGTCATAACAGGCTGAAAACGACGTGTGAGAGCAGGATCTTTTTCGATGTGTTTTTGATATTCGCGAAGTGTTGTAGCACCAATAGCGCGAAGCTCTCCTCGTGCAAGCGCAGGCTTCAGCATGTTGGATGCATCCATTGAACCTTCAGCCGCACCCGCACCAACGATGGTGTGGATCTCGTCTATGAAAAGAATAATCTTCCCTTCAGCACGTTCAATTTCCTTCATGATTTTTTTCAAACGGTCTTCGAATTCTCCGCGATACTTTGTTCCCGCAATGAGCGCACCAAGATCGAGTGAAACAAGCTCCTTTCCCTTCAAAGATTCTGGAACATCACCTTTTGCCATACGAATAGCAAGCCCTTCAACGATGGCTGTCTTCCCTACCCCAGCTTCACCGATAATAATCGGATTATTTTTTGTACGACGAGAAAGAATCTGAATAATACGACTAATCTCCGTATCGCGTCCGATGACAGGGTCGAGTTTGTCCTCTCCCGCAAGTGCGGTCAAATTGCGTGTGTATTTATATATTGATTTAAGCTTCTTGACGGGCGTATTGTCAGTTATGTTCTGTGCTTTGAAATCTTGAAGCACTCGCATAATCGTTTCGCGGTCAATATGATGATGAATAAGAAGCTCTTGTGCAGGGCCACCAACTTCAAAGATTGCGATTAAAAGATGCTCGCAAGAAATATGTTCGTCCTTGAGTTCTGTGGCAAGGCGCGGTGCAATCTCTCCCAAAATCTGTCCGAGCTCAGGCGTAAGGTAAAGCTGATACGAAGGTGAGACCGTATTTTGCGCTGCATTTGAAGGTTCGATAAGATCCAGGACCTCCTCAGTGAAAACAATGGAATCAATCTCGAGACGATCGAACATTGAGACTACAATACTCTCATCGTCGAGTACGAGAGCGGACAAAAGGTGCGCGGGCGTAACATGGTTTTGTCCGCGCTCCACAGCAAGCTCATGAGCGCGACGAATCGCTTCACGGGCTTTGGTAGTAAAATTGTTGAATGGTGGTGGCATATGTGTGTAATGTACGACAGCTAGAGATTCTTGTCAAATCTTTGTTAAAGACTTCTTATTGCGCCTTTTTTGTAGCTGGTGTCGCAGAGACTGGTGTTACTGGAATGAACTTTTTAGCTTCGGTTACAGGAACCCCTGATTGTGATCCAGTCGCCTCATCAATACTCACGAAACCAATAACCAAACCATTCAGTGTGATAATCGGCGCGCCATTGGAGCTCATGCCGAACATTTGAGAAAGATTGATATTGCTAATAACCTTTGTTTCCACTTTCGTATCTTTGTTGGTAATTGTGCGCGTGTCGAGGGTCGTAATAAGTCCCGTGGTGATGGTCTTGCCGTCTCGTCCACCGAGCACAATAGCTGTCTGTCCTACTTTGAGCGTACTCATGTCGCCAAAAGTAACTGGTATAAACGAGACAGGCGTGGTTCCACTTGCTGTCGGAGAAACAAGCTTTAGTTTTCCTAGTCCGAGAGATCCCTCCTTTTCATTTGAAATTACCTCAAGAAGATATTTGGTTCCTCCAATCGTCGTGGTGAGCACACCGCTTCCAAAGTTTGCCTTGTCGGTAATAACCAGTCCGTCGGATGAAATGATTGTGCCTATGCCTGAAAGACGTGCTTCCCCATCTTCCCCAACAACACGAAATGAAACGACGCTCTTGTTGTTGCGTTCGATTGCGGCCACGAGCAAGTCCTCATCTTTTACCACAATAGTCTTACCGGGTTTTTCAACAACTGTTGGTACAATTCGTTCAATCGTTTTTTCGACGACGTTTGTGATGCTCTGGAGCACCGGCTCGGGCGCTTGTTGCATAAGCGTGACCACCACAATAGCAGTCGCCATTGACGACACAAAACTTACAAA
>JBBTZQ010000008.1:0-1814 GCA_038061275.1 Patescibacteria group bacterium | reverse complement strand
TTTCCTAGAGCAAGTATAACATGAGACGGTCCGTTTTCAGAACTCATGCATGCGCTCCTCCCCGAAACCGCGATACCCTCCGCATCAAGATAAATAACGAGCGCCTCTCCTTCACACCCATCGATAGAAACGTTCAATATATTCGGTAACGTGTGGACAAGATCTCCGTTTATTTCAACGCCCGATATTTTTTTCAGTATTTTTTCCGCGAGCATGTTGCGAAGCTTAATCACACGGAGCGATTCCTTAGGCTTTATCTTTTCGGCAAGCTTGAGCGCTTCCGCAAATCCTACAGCGAGAGCAACTGCCTCGGTCCCGGGTCGACGACGCCCTTCATGCGAACCGCCGTACATAAACGCACCCATCTCTGTGCCCCGCCTCACATACAATAGTGCAATTCCGCGCGGTCCATATATTTTTCCCGAAGAAATCGTCATGAGATCCACTCCCAACCGCGCCACGTTCATATCAAGGTAGTTCGTCGCCTGTGCCGCGTCCGTGTGAAAGTACGGGTACGCAGAATTAAATGCTTTACGCGCGTGGCGAACCTCTCTTGCGATGTCGCGGATAGGCTCTATGACACCGATTTCATTATTTGCGTACATGATAGAAATCAGTATTGTATCTTTCGTGATGAGCTTGCGAAGTTCTTTGAGGTTTACGATTCCTCGACTATCCACAGGTACGTAGTCGACTCTCACGCCTTCTTGCGGAAGTGCGCGGAGGACTTCAAGAACCGAAGGGTGCTCGATCGTGCTCGCGATGATGTGTGGAGTGATGATTCCTTTCGCTTTCGCCTCTCGGACGACACCAACAATCGCCATATTGTTCGACTCGGTCGCAGTGCTGGTAAAAATGATCTCGTCCGTATGTGCGCCCATTGAATCCGCGATTGTTGTTCGTGCTGACTCAAGGACACGACGCGCTTCCACACCCTCGCGGTGGAGCGCACTCGGGTTCCCTGGATATTTTTTTGCTGTCACAGTGACAAGCTTCAATACATCGCCGTCGATAGGTGTCGCCGCCGCATTGTCCAAATAGATTCTCTTCATAAGATTCATCATAGCTTTGCAAAGGATTTTAAGCAAATTATCTTCGCTGAAAGTGTGGGTGCAAAGGCACCTCAATGTTTTTTTGCATAAAAGTCCAAAATAATGTATAGTTTTTCAATCTTTACGCATATGGCACCCATTTCATCCAACATTAGCCTCATAATCCTATCGATCGTCATTGTACTCCTTTGTGTATGGCTCTTTACAGTGGAGCGACGTCTCCGAAAGTTTCTCATGGGTAAAAACGCTCAGAGCCTTGAGGGTGCTATCTCGTCCCTTGGTGAAGATGTTCGCAAAATCGAAAAATCTCAAAAAGAAACTGCAGACTACCTCAACAAGGCTGAAGTGCGCATCAAGCGAAGTGTTCAAGGAGTCGAGACGATTCGCTTCAACGCATTCAAAGGAACCGGCGAAGGAGGTAACCAAAGTTTTGCAATAGCTCTCCTTTCTGAAAATGGAGACGGCACCGTTGTCTCAAGTCTTTATGCGCGCGACCGTCAAAGTGTCTTTGCAAAACCGGTAAAGAACTTTTCCTCAGAATATGAGATGACTGTGGAGGAAAAAGAAGTTGTTGAACGCGCACGACGCGTCTAAACTTTCTTTTTGCTTTTCAAATTTTAATACTATGTCAAAAAAACTTTCACCACAAAATTTCCTTCCGCGTCCTCCCATCGTCGTTATCATGGGGCATATTGACCATGGAAAGTCGAGCCTTCTTGACTACATTCGCAAGTCGAATATCGTTGCCGGTGAATCAGGTGG
>JBBTZQ010000007.1:0-8039 GCA_038061275.1 Patescibacteria group bacterium | reverse complement strand
GCAAGTGGACTACGGCCGCCTGACGCCGCTACTTGTGCAATCAATTCAGGATTTGAATACGAAATTTGAGGCGCGCACCAATTTCATCGCGAATGCCGCGACATAGACGGTTCTGACCGTCGATGTCGCGGGGAATGTGGGCGTCGGGACGACGACTCCCGCGTACAAGCTCCACGTCATGGGAGATGTCGCCGCGACGGGATTCATCAACATTTCAACCCGCGATGCAAAGAAAGACATCGTGCCCGCAACTACAGAAGAAGGAGAAACCGCTCTCAACAAAATACGAAGTCTATTCGTTGCCCACTATCGCTACAATGCGGAAGACGCATCCGCTCCTCTTCGTACCGGACTCATCGCAGAACAAGCGCCCGAGGAAGTCTTGTCTCCAGATGGCAAAGCAGTCGACCTCTATAAATTCGTAACCTTCCTCGCTTCCGGCATGAAAGCGCTTATTGGGAATGTAGACGGAGTAGTGGCGAAGGTGGCTAGCTTTGCAAAAGAAGTGGTAACGGAGAAGGTAACGGCGGAGAATATCAATACCAATAAACTTTGCATTGGTAATACTTGTGTTACGGAAACAGAACTTCAATCTCTATTGATTGGAGCGAGGGTAAACCCATCCACCGCACCTTCTACAATTTCCATTCCGACTTCTCCTGACCTAACCTCAAGCGTTCTACTACCGCAGTAAGCGACACCGTAAACTTGGATGTCGGGTTTCCGCAAAAAGGACCACCCTTTTTTTAAAACGGTTTTGGAAAAGGGTGGTCCTTTTTTGCATAAATTGAGATAGACCCTTATTTATGATAGGATGTTTAGGCATGAAAATTCTCAATAGGCGCGAGCCCATCATACTATTTGTGGGGGATCTAGTAGCTTTTTCGACGGCGCTTTGGCTTGCGCTCGCGCTTCGTTATGGTTCTGTTCCGTCCCAGGACATCATCACTACTCACTTGGTGCCATTTTCCATCTTGTTCCTGTTGTGGATATTCGTGTTCTTTGTGGCAGGGCTCTATGAGAAGCATACGCTCGTCTTTAAAAACAAACTCCCGTCCCTCATTCTCAGCACGCAAGTTATCAACAGTCTTCTTGCGGTCGTGTTCTTTTACCTCATCCCTTCGTTCGGCATTACGCCTAAGACCGTGCTTGCGCTCCAGCTTGTCATTTCTTTCCTCCTCGTTGTATCTTGGCGTCTCTCTATCGTCCCTCGTTTTGGTTTTCGATATCGAGAGAATGCTATTCTTGTTGGCGCGGGCCCCGAAACGAAAGAGCTCAAAGAAGAAGTGAACGGCAATGAACGCTACAATCTAAAATTTGTTTCTTCGATTAATCTTGATCAGATCGAAGAGAGCTCGTTCAAAGAAGATGTGTTAGAAAAAGTATACGGCGATGACGTGACGTCTGTCGTCATTGACCTCAAACATGAAAAAGCGGAGAAGATATTGCCATCGCTCTACAATCTCATTTTTTCAAATGTGCGGTTTTTGGATATGCATAAAGTTTACGAAGAAGTGTTCGACCGCATCCCACTCTCGCTCATTGGGTACAGTTGGTTTCTCGAGAATATTTCGTCTTCTCCGCACAGCATGTACGATGCATTGAAGCGTGTGACGGACGTCATTATAGCAAGCTTGGGAGGAATTGTTTCTTTGGTTGTTTATCCATTTGTGATCATCGCGGTCAAATTAGAAGACGGTGGCCCTGTATTCATCACGCAGGAGCGCATCGGGCAGGGTAATCGCACGATCAAGCTTTGGAAATTCCGTAGCATGCGCGGGAGCGACGCTGGTAAGTGGGTTACGGAAGGGGATGATCGTATAACACGTACTGGTAGATTTTTGAGAAAGAGCCGTATTGATGAGTTACCACAACTCTGGAACGTAGTACGCGGAGACATCTCCCTCATTGGACCGCGCCCCGACATCGTAGCGCTCGGTAATAAACTCGCGAAAGAGCTACCATACTACACTGTGCGAAACCTCATCAAGCCAGGACTTTCAGGCTGGGCGCAGATCAAGCAGGACATCGCTCCGCAGTCACTCGAGGAAACTCGCGAGCGTCTTGCTTACGACCTCTACTATTTAAAGAACCGCTCGTTTGTCCTCGACCTCATCATAGCGCTCAAAACTGTAAAGACGCTCCTTTCGCGAACGGGGAAGTAATGTGGTAAAGTAGATGGACTATGGAAAAAGGATTAACACTATTCATAACCGGTGGAGCTGGCTACGTCGGCGCGATGCTTGCGGA
The DNA here is from genome assembly GCA_038061275.1 of Patescibacteria group bacterium. Taxonomy (GTDB): domain Bacteria; phylum Patescibacteriota; class Minisyncoccia; order Phycocordibacterales; family UBA1550; genus UBA1550. The sequence continues at coordinate 5,789 of JBBTZQ010000007.1, read as the reverse complement.
ACAATTCTCAAAACGTTCAGATGTGAAGGAGGTTGTTTGTCTCGATAAAGAACCCGAGCCAGAGATTTTTTTATTGAACCCAAAGATCACATGGGTGTCAGCTAACACTTCCGACGGCACGTGGGAGAAAAAGGTGCGTTCACGAAACCCCGATATTGTAATTCATACGGCGTGGCAGATACGTGAAATGTACGGCGACAAGAAGAAGCAGTGGAAATGGAACGTCGATGGATCGCAGGCAATATTTGATTTTGCATTTGGAGCGCCGAGCGTAAAGAAGCTCGTGTATTTCTCGACCGTTGCTTCTTACGGCGCATATCCGGACAACACCATCGACCATTTTTTCACCGAAGCTGAGCCGTTCAGAAAGACCGACTATTTGTACGCAGAGGAGAAACGCATCGTCGAAGAAAATCTCGAAAAAACATACAAGGACCTCAATAAAAAAAGAAAATCTCCCGTGCAGGTTTTCATCATTCGTCCTGCTGCGATCACGGGGCCTCGCGGACGCTATGCGCGCATCCGCTTTGGACTTCAGGCAGCGCTTTCAGGCTCACTTCGCGGACAAAAGTCATTCCTCTACAACATCATCTCTCTTTGGGTCTCATGGGTTCCCGTCACGCCCAAGTGGCTCCGTCAATACACACACGAAGACGACATCACGGACATCGTAGGACTATTTTCGTTCAACGACCTCAAGGGCGAATATGAAGTGTTCAATGCGGCTCCTCCCGGCCCTGCGGTCCTTGGACCCGATATGGCGCGCGCGGTAGGGAAGAAGATGCTCCGGATAAAGCCGTGGATGGCGCGAATCGCGTTCTTTTGGATGTGGCACTTGACCCGCGGACGCATTCCCACGTCAAAAGGAAGCTGGAAAGGATATTCATACCCAATCGCCGTTGATGGTTCAAAGATTACTAAGCAATATGGTTACCAATACAAATATGAATCCGGTGAAGCATTTGTGAAAACAACAGGCCGTTACGAGAAAGACGCACTCAAGTAATAATTCGATCTCACCTTGCTTTAGTATGTCTTTGCGAGTACTCGAAGCAATCCAGTGCCAATGGTTTGCTTCGAGTACTCGCAAAGACAGCGGGTCAAGATAATCATTCAGGAAATCTATGAACGAACAATTATTTAATTTTTTTTACAGTTTTGCCCACCAGAACCCCATTCTCGATGATGTCATAAGTTTTGTTGCCACATGGTACGGGCTTGTCATTCTCACACTCCTTTTCCTGTATCTTTTCGAACATCGCGATAATCCAAAGAAGGGGTTTCGGGACCTTTTTGTTGTGGGCATTGTTGCAATCAGTGCGTGGTTTATAGCGCATTTTTTAAAAGAAGTTTTTCACACACTCCGTCCGTTTGAAGTGCTCCCTTCGGTGACCCCACTTTTTATTGAAGACAGCTACGCATTTCCCTCGGGGCACGCAGCAATGTTTATGGCACTTGCAACATCACTTTGGTTTTATCATAAAAAACTTTCCATTTTCTTCGCAATTTCCGCAGTTTTTATCGGAATCGCGCGTGTTATGGCAGGTGTTCATTGGCCAGTCGATATCCTTGGAGGTTTAGCACTCGGTTACATTCTCGGGGTCGGAATAATTTCCTCTACAAAAAAGTGGGTAATAAATATGCGGTGTAATTTACGGCACTAAAAGTGGCAAAAACAGCCTATTGCAAAACCCTCGAAAATCTGTAGAATATCATCATTATGTGGAAAACACGATTAGGGGCGCTTCTTATATTACTCATCGGCTCGGGCATTGGATATTTTCTCTATGCTTCGGAGCCCTCACTCCACAAGGACAAAGTAGTTCCTTACGAGGAGAAGGCCCAAAATATCCCTTTTAAGCTTGGTCTCGACCTCTCGGGAGGTGTCGAGCTTGTATATCAAGCCGATCTTTCTTCAGTTAAGCCAGAAGACATCAAGAATGCGATGGATTCGCTCCGTGATGTCATTGAGCGTCGCGTCAACGCCTTTGGCGTATCGGAAGCCATAGTACAGGTAGAACAAAAGGGTGGCATTACGAGCCCTGTTGAGTATCGTCTTATTGTTGAGCTCCCTGGAGTCACTGATGTAAAAAAGGCAGTTGAGATGATTGGTCAGACGCCAAAGCTTGAGTTCATGATCGAGCGTTCAGGGAAAGACGTTGAAGCGTACAATAAAGCCATCGAGAAATTGAAGGCAGATCAGGAGGCAGGTCGCCCGCTCGTCATTCCTGCGGAATATATTACCGGTCCGTATGTAGCTACAGAGCTCAATGGTCGCTTCCTTGACCGTGCCGTTCTCGAGTTTGACCAGACAACCCGCGAGCCTGTCGTTTCCCTTGTCTTTAACAAACAAGGTGCAGATGTTTTTGCGCAAATGACGAAAGACAATGTTGGCAAGACCATCGCTATCTATCTTGACCGCGATTTGGGCAACCCAGAGCCAATCTCAGCGCCTGTTGTACGCGAGGCAATCCTCGGAGGAAAGGCGCAGATTACAGGTCAATTTACGCCCCAAGAAGCAAAGACACTCGTAGGACGTTTAAACTCAGGCGCGCTTCCTGTTGATAAGCTTGAGCTCCTTTCTACCCAGACCATCAGTGCGCCACTCGGTGCAAAGTCATTAAGCGAGGGCGTATGGGCGGGTGTTTGGGGTATTCTCATTGTTGCAGCATTTCTTATTCTCTGGTATCGACTACCTGGAATCATTGCGGTTGTTGCACTTGCAATTTACATCGTTTTGATGCTTTCGCTCTTTAAGCTTTTCGGAATAACCCTTACGGCTGCGGGTATTGCGGGCTTCATTCTTTCTGTGGGTATGGCAGTCGACGCGAACATTCTTATCTTTGAGCGCACCAAAGAGGAGCTCCGCAAAGGCCACGGCGTTCACGAAGCGATCCGCGAGGGATTTGCGCGCGCGTGGACATCGATTCGCGATTCGAATATTTCAAGTATTATCACTGCGATTATTCTCTTTTGGTTCGGCACGAGCTTGATCAAGGGTTTTGCTCTTACTTTTGGACTTGGGGTTATAGTCTCAATGTTCTCAGCAATTACCGTTTCTCGTCTCCTTCTCTACGCTCTTCCTTTCAAAGGTCACGGTTCATTTGTGCGAGCATTGTTCGGCAGCGGTTTCTTTAAGATCCATTAGCAATTAATTTCACCACCATGTTCATCGTAACTTACAGAAAATATTTCTTTGCAATCGCGATTCTCGGAGTCTTGTTCGCGCTCTTTTCAATAACAACGAAAGGTTTCAATGTTGGTATGGATTTTGTCGGCGGATCGATCATTGAGGTTTCGTACGATACACGCCCCGATATCGAAGTGATCAAAACCGCACTTACGGGAGCGGGATTCGAAAACGCGCGCGTTCAAATGGCAGGGGAGAGTGATGTAATCGTTAAGACAACTGCCCTTACAGAAGTACAGCGCCAAGAGCTCACGAAAGCGCTTGCTGTCGAAAATTTCGCAATGGAAGAAAAACGTTTTAGCTCAATTGGGCCAACCATCGGCAAAGAGCTCCGTACGAAGGCATGGATCGCCATCACGCTCGTTATTATTGGTATTGTGCTCTTTCTCGCATTTGCGTTCCGTAAAGTTTCAGAGCCAATCGCTTCTTGGAAGTATGGCGCCATTACGACAGTCACACTCCTCTTTGACATTTTGATTCCTGTAGGAGCTTTTACGTTCCTCGGCAAAGAAATCGATGCGCTATTTATTGTGGCGCTCCTCGCTATCATGGGTCTTTCTGTTCACGACACGATCGTCGTATTCGACCGAATTCGAGAGAATTTGAAATTGAAGGTTTCCAACGATTTCCCAACTGTTGTGGGTAAGTCCCTTGGACAGACATTTACGCGTTCGATTAATACATCAGTCACAATCATGCTCGTGCTCGGCGTCATTTTCTTCTTCGGACCCGCATCAACAAAAGACTTCTCGCTCCTCCTTTGGATCGGTATCTTCGTGGGAACGTATTCATCTATCTTCCTCGCATCTCCGTTACTCGTTACTCTCGAGAAGAGACAGAACAAAGCATAGTTTAATTTAGCTAAAAACTACTTACAAAAGCCCCATTTTTAAAATAAAGATGGGGCTTTTGTAATATACTAATTAAAAATAAGAAGCAATAAACATAAATTCTTAAAGTGCTATAATAAATAGCTATTTTACTATGACAACAAAGACAAAGGATATATGTAGTGCGTGTGGCAATAGTGGAGTGAATCATCGCTTACTTTTCATATCAAATTCTGTTGATGAGACCTTGGGTAAATTTGGTAATGTTTTTTCGTCATTTTTGTACACAGAAAGATTGCGAGGTCTATCTGTTTTTATTGAAAGGAGGTTATTTGATTTGTTTCGTCTAGCAGGGGCACTTCGCTTTAATATAAACATAGAGAAAGTGGGGAGCGGTCGCTCAAAGCTTGTTTGGGAAGAAGCGCAAAAGAGGGGAATAGAGATGGAACAACTTGTATTTTTTGGAAAGTATTTAGAGCATTATCGGGCAAAAATAAAAGGAAGGGTTTATTATTTTCAGAGTTTGCCTATCCCGCCATGGCTTCCTCAAAAGGGATACGAATGGGTCGGCGACAAATATATTCTCGCAAAGAAGCTCAGACTGGCTGGTATTCCGACTCCTTCAACAAAGATAATCTCAAGTATTTCAAACGCTCGTTCTGCTTTTGAAATATTGAATAAACCCCTAATTATCAAGCCAAAATCAGGTTCTAGAGGAAGGCACACTACGACAAATATAAGAAACAAAGAAGAACTGGAGAACGCCTTTTCTCTTGCGCGTCAAATTTCTCCAGTAATGGTATTGCAGGAGCATCTTTTTGGCAGTGTTTATCGCGCCACGGTAGTGAATAATAAACTCGTTGGATTTTTTCGTGCCGATCCTCCTCAGATAGAAGGGGATGGAATAAAAAATATTAGTGCACTGATTTTTGATAAGAATTGTAAGAGAAATGAAAAACTTAACGAAGTTTGCATAGACGATAATCTTATTAATTTTATCAAACGGCAAGAATATAATTTAGAAAGCATCCTCCCTTTAGGCGTAATTATTGATTTGTCTGCAAAAACAGGAAGATTTTATGGTGGTTATACTAAAGAGATGCTTCCCGAAGTTCACCCAAAAATGCATGACATTTTTAAAAAAGCCAGCGAGGTAGTCTCTGCGCCTGTCCTTGGTTTTGATTTAATTATTTTGGACCCAACACAAGACCCAGATACTCAAGTATGGGGGATAATAGAATGTAATTCCTTACCTTTTATTGATCTACATTATTTTGCACTTGAAGGGACACCAATAAATGTTTCAAAACACGTGTGGGATTTATGGGATATATAGAGCTGTAATGGTTTTATACGTATAGTCCATAGGAAAGAAATGTCGAAATGAAGGTTAAAAAGGAGGCTCTAAAACCCCTAAAAAGCTTAGATTTTGTCCAGGAAAATATGTGCTTGACTTCTATTCTCCACAAGTATATACTGCCAGAGCGCTTATGAAATAGGCGCTTTTGTTATCCCGTGAGCTGTAAAGCAAAGGGGCGCAAAATGAACTTTGACAACTGCATATGTGTATATCTAGAATTGGATTGCAAGTCCAAAGAAATTAAGACATGTCCAGACTTTAGCATTTGGATATGTCTGTGAAAAATAATGAAAACGAAACAAAGAGTATTTTTTCTTTTGTTCCGTTCTCGAGAGTTAATTCAATCTCTTTTAAAAGAGTTTGATCCTAGCTCAGGATGAACGCTGGCGGCGTGGATAAGGCATGCAAG
>JBBTZQ010000006.1:0-12408 GCA_038061275.1 Patescibacteria group bacterium | reverse complement strand
CTTTATCTTATTATTAATATTTACTCATTATATCATAAAAAAATGCGCTACTGTCGTTTTTCTCCCTCCAAAATTCTCCTGGTTGCCTTTTTGTACTCTTCGACATTTGGTTGGTTAAACGCATCGACATTGAGCAGGTTCGCGAGGTGCATAACCATACACATGTGAAATTGAAGAAATGCTCCGAGTTCTTCAAGAGATAGCTCTTGGAGTTCAACCTCAGCGAAAGAAACTCCGCGTGCGCGGTACGCCTCAATCACTCCACCATAGATGGCGTCCATAACCTGACACGGTGCTCGCCCAGAGACACCAGGAACGAGTGGGGCAAACACCTTGTCATCAGCAATAAACTCATGCTCCCAGTGCGGAGCGTGCGCGCGAACAAGAAACTTCGCAGAAAATTCTGGGAACGCGAGATTCATTTGTTCGAAGGAGTGCAGGTCGGTCGATCCGAGTGAAACCGTCGGCACCATGCGGTGCGTTGTCTTTTCGCCCGTTTTTGTTGTTTCCTTTCCGATACTTTCAGCAAAAAGCTGTCGGTACCACTTGCCAAGAGATTCAAGTTCGGGATGAAACAAAAACATATCAAAAATACGCGCGCCTTTTTCGTGCCAAGCTATGACATCGAGTGCGGCACGGTATGTGTCGCTCTCCTCCCCTCGTGCGACCGTGTCGTCGATGACATCTTTTGCCCCGATGAAAAGTTTCTCCGCATCAAGCCCGAGCGCGAAAAGTGGAAACATTCCGACAGGAGAAAAAACCGAATACCGTCCCCCGACCATTTTTGGTATTGGCAAAAGATGATACCCTTCTCGCTTTCCTGTTTCCCATAAGTGCGATCCTTCGTCAGTGATACAAACAATCTGTTCTTTCATGCTCCCAAATTTCTTTTCTAGCACAGAAATAATGACCGAAGCATTAACCATCGTCTCAGTCGTTGTTCCTGACTTGCTCGCGACAACAATAACGACTTCTTCTTTTGCGGCTACTTCCTGTAGTAGTAGTTCTGCGATATCTGAAAGAAGTTCTGGGGAGCACGTATCAGCAAAAAGCATTTTGGGTGCAAATGGACTGTGTCCGTCAAGCGTTCCGAACATAGCCTCATATATCGCCTTGGTGCCAAGATTCGAACCTCCAATGCCAATATCAATAACGTAGTTGAGTTTTTGTCCACCAAGTTTCGTCGCGAGAGCACGGGACTCCTCAAGGAGCGCTGTATCAAACGGCAAACGAAGCGATGCTTCGGGAAGCGTGTATTTACGGTCGCTCATCGCACGGCGCATCGTTGCAACGTATTCTTGAACAGAAGTCTCTGCCCTGCTTATTGCTATTTTTTCTTTATTATTAACTCCCGAGCTTTTATACTTCATGGGATTATTGTACACGAAAACATCCTTGTGGGCGAATAGGCTTGCTCTACTCCATTAACATTGTTATCATGCTCTATTATGGATACACAAAAAAGGGTCATTATTTGGGTTTCTTCGTTATTAATTGTGGGTATTACGATTGTCGCCGTATGGCAAATTGCCACAGGAGAAAAGCCTGCTCGCGTAACCACTGGAACTCTTTCTGAACAAGTCGGTTCGGATGAGTGGACAAAAGGTGCTTCCCTGCCAACAGTTTCTCTCGTTGAATACAGCGACTTCCAATGCCCTGCATGTGGATATTATCATTCTGTTGTTGAAGAAGTTTTGAAAGAAAACGAGGGTAATCTCACTTTCACGTACCGACATTTTCCTCTTCCCCAGCACAAAAATGCCCTCGCCGCAGCATATGCATCAGAAGCAGCAGGGACCCAGGGTAAATTCTGGGAAATGCATCGACTCATCTTTGAACACCAAAACGATTGGTCGGACTCCACGACCGCAGAATCAATATTTGAAGGATACGCAACCGAACTCAAGCTCGATATTGCGAAATTTAAATCAGACCGCGACTCCCAAGCAACCAAAGATGCAGTAGAGCATGACAAAGAGACAGGACTAAAATCCGGCATCAGCTCAACCCCTACATTTTATTTGAATGGCAAAAAAATGGCGAACCCAAAAAGCCCTGATGAATTTAAAGCGCTCATAAAGTCTGCTGTCGCCGAATCTAATGGATAAACGACTTTCGACATTTTTGATCGGGTCTATTATTCTCCTTTCATTCATCGGCTTTGCCGACTCGTCTTACCTCCTCGCTAAACGCCTATCTGGAGCGCCTATCCCTTGCGCCTTGGGCTTCTCTGGGTGTGACACTGTGGACAAATCTCCATATTCGGCATTCCTTGGCATTCCTCTTTCAGCGTACGGCATGGCGTTTTATTTGATTATCGGATTTCTCGCAATTCTTTATCTCGATACCAAAAGAGTTCTTTTCGCGCGACTTATTCTCCCCATCGCAACGCTCGGATTCATTTCGTCTGCATACTTTGTGTATCTACAAGCATTTGTCATAAAAGCATTTTGTATCTTCTGTCTCGTCTCTGCGGGGGTCTCTGCTCTTCTTTTTATCCTCGCTGTAATGATTTACCGAAAGACCTCTCTACCCTCTTAATAATTCAAAAGCGGGTGTTTTGAAAATATTCTAATTCTCAAATAATTTTGACTGCTCTGGCTCTGTTTCGCGCATGTTCAGTGTAACGATAAGAATAAAGATGAGAAGAGTGAAATATGCAGGAATAAACATAAATCCACTGATGTTCAAAAGTGTTTTGAGCGCGAGCGCAGGAACTACTGCATACAGACTCATTTTGTATGCACCGCTGTAGGTGAGCGACATCTTTTTTAGCTTCGCCACAAAATAAGGAATTAGGGCAAACAAGAGAAGCGGGATGATGTATATTATAAACCCCATAAAAAGCAGGAACAGAGTGAGGGTGATTCCAAGAGGAACAACTACGGTGAGCGAGTTCATAATCTTTTCACCCCACGAAAGAAGTTTTGCTTGATCAATAACAACCGAAGGAAATCCGCTCAAGTTCTGTATTGTTATCTTTCCATTATCATCCCTTGTGGCAAACTCATGTTTTGTAAGAAGCGCAAAAGTGTCGTACTCATTGAATTTTTTAGTTTCAAAATCGCTTCGGGTGTCGATGACGATTAGGTTTTTTACCGGTTTTTCGCTCATCGCCTGTGGCGCTTCTGCTTTATTTAATACAATATACGGTTCGGAAACATTCACTGAGGCCTCGCCTTTGTCTATCCTTACCACAAGCTGTTCTGGGTAATACTGCTTTACCAAGATTGGCGCGCGCTCCTTAACAAAACGTATTCCCTGCGGTACGAGAACGATCGTGAAAATAATGGTCATTACTGTTGCGAGGAACAACGCGACCTTTACATAAAAAACCAAAGCTTCTTTTAGTGGAGCTTCTGCAACACTCCTGTAAAATGCTGGGTCATATATCGTCTTTGTGAATGTTTCAAAAAATGTCTTCATGATTCTAATCATATCATATAGACGCTGTCACCAAAACCAAATATAGACGATGAAAAAATGCTACTCCCCAAGTGTTCTCATCTCAAGATTTTGCTTCTCGGCGACATTAATTACACTGAAGTTCGTGCGACCGAGAATCTGTCCGCGTAAAGTCACTACGTTTACTCGATAATTTCCGGGAACCAAGCTTTGCTTCATCGAGTATCCTCGATATCCACCCTCGCGCCCACCGATAATCTCCATACGCAATCTGTCAGTCGTTGTCCATTCTCTTTTTTCTTCATCAAAATACTGCCACTCGTGCAAGACTTTTGTGTTAAGGTCTGTAGGCGAAAACACCGCCGAGAAAAAGTAAGCTGGCTCACCTTGATATCGCTTGAACACCGGATAATATATTTCCTTGAGATCATACCATGCGTGATGCGGAGACAATACAAGGTACGTCCCGTCCGTCGTTTTTACAAGATTATGATAAACACCTGATTCTTTAAGCGAAAGCGGGATGGGAGGAATTATGTTTGTAAAATACAGAATATTTAAGAATAAATATACCCCGAGTATGCTTCTGAATATTACCTTCTCTATACTCCAAAACGCTTGGCCCAGAGCGCGCGAGACAAAAAATAAAAAAACGCCGATGATGAGTAGGCTCACGACACCGCTCAAGATAAAGACACTCGCGCCAATCTCTTTCATGACGATAGGAGTATAAAATATTGCGAAGAAGAAAATTGCCAAAAACAATATGCTCGTTTGAAATTCGAGTCTCTGATAACGACTCTTAAAGAATTCATTACCAAAAAGGAGTACTACAAGCATGAGCAAGAATATTGTGCTCGCTCCGAGAGAGGCGCTACGTGCATAAAAAATAAAGTAACCACTAAAAAGAGCGCCAAATGAAAATTGTATAAGAAAAGGAAGAAACGGCATCATGCGTTCCTGTATCGCGCTTTTCGTTCTCGCATAATACCCTAAATTGATGAAGTATATGCTCGTTGCCGCAACAACAATATAGAAGAGGAGGAGAATATTTCCCCACAGAACATCAACGCGCGGAAGCGTAAGGCTGTCCACAATGAATCCTAAAAAAATAGCAGAAAAAGACGCCACTCTTTGGTGCGCGGTCAAAAAATTTTTAACATTTTCAAACATATTTATTTCAAGCGTTCACAGTCGTCCTTGTATGGCATTCGCTAAGTGTGAGCATCGCTATTCTGTCGTTTTACCTTCGAACTCTGGGTCGCTTGCTTCTGCTTCCGTCTTTGTCTTGCGAACCATACCGTCCTTGTGATGTGCAGGAGAATATATCGTGTAAAATTTGAGGTCTGTCGTATCAGACATATTGATAACATTGTGTTGTGAGCCAGATGGAACGATTATTGCATCTCCATCAGCGGCATCGTATGTAACGTCGTTAATGATTACTCTTCCTTGCCCTTGCTCAAATCGAAAAAATTGATCAATCCCTTCGTGCGTTTCGAGTCCGATTTCCTCTCTCGGAAGAAGCGACATGAGTACGAGCTGAGAATGTTCTCCTGTATAGAGAATGTGCCGAAAGTCTGAATTTTCGAGCGTCAGCTTTTCAATATTTTCTTTAAATCCGTGTTTCATATTCTCATTGTACTACCAATTATATAACAAAGAAAGCGAGTACGAAAAAAGCGAGGATAATGCGATACCAACCAAAGAATGTAAGCGATATTCTTGAAAGATATTTTTTCAAAATGAAAAGAGTTATACTTGCGACTACAAATGCCACCGCGAAACCAAGGAGCAAATCTCCATATGAGTTGATGCTTGAAAGCATGTCCCTCGATTTGTACGCATCATAGAGAACCGCCACCCCTAGCGTAGGAAGCGCCAAAATGAACGTATATTCGAAAATAACCTCTCTCTTAATCCCCCGAAGGATACCTGCAACAATGGTCGCACCCGAGCGAGAAACACCAGGAATGATTGCTACCGCTTGTGCGAGTCCCACAATGAAGGCATCTGTCTTTGTTATCTCACTCTTGCCGAAATCCTGTATGTTTTCGATGCCCCCCTTTCGCATAAACACCTTTTCGAGATAAATGAATATGATACCGCCGATTAGAAGTGCGAGCGCAAGCACGAGCATGTTGCCTTCGAGCAATTTTTTGAATAATTTATAGAACAGAAAACCGATAGCAGCGCTCGGGATAAAGCTGATGCAAATATTTACAAAAAGTGTTCTGTCCGTGAATATCCTTTTGGCAAAAATAAAAACGCCCGCGGCAAGAGCTCCAAGCTGAATGAACAGCAGGTAGAATTTAATATATGCATCAGTGAGATCTACGGCATACAGTTTTGCTGCAATTATGAGGTGCGCAGTAGAAGAAATTGGCAAAAATTCTGTCAGCCCCTCAATGACCGATATAGAAATGAGGTGTGTATCCATGAAATTCAGTATAACCTGAATAATGCGTTATTCACAAAATTTCTCACTGTCTATATAATGCCACACTATCCCTTTGCCACAAGGAGTCCCGCCTTCTCCCATGCAATAATCCCGCCCGCCACATTCATTACGTTTGAAAAGCCTGCTGATTCTGCGATTGAGCAAGCCTCAGCACTTCGTCCCCCCGAACGACAGAGAAAAAGGACGTGTGAAAAATTTTTAATTTCTCCGAGGCGCCCAGCAAGTTCATCAAGCGGAATGTGCTTTGCGTCAGGAACAGAAATTTCAGACACCTCGTCTTTCGTTCGCACATCAACAAGTATCGCATTCTTATCTTCCTTCAAAATTTTGTCGGCTTCAGCAGGGGTGATGTTTTTCATAATAATTTGTAAATCTTAGGCGTGCTATACTGAATTTGGCTAATGGCATTAAGTGGCCATACTACTTTAACCAATTAATTTTATGTTAACCAGAATTGCAGTCATCTTAATTATTCTCTGGCTCCTCGGCTTGATCACATCTTACACCATCGGCGGATTCATCCATATTCTTCTCGCTATAGCAATTAGCCTTATGTTGGCAAAATTTATAAAAGATAAAAAGATTCTTTAGTGATACGAAGCGAGCAAAATAGCTTGCTTGCTCCACCCCCGAAGAGAGCACAAAAAAGACCGGCATTCCAATGCTGGTCTTTTTTGTTCTTGGGTGGCTACAGGGAATCGAACCCTGATTGAGAGCTCCACAAGCTCTAGTGTTAACCGTTACACCATAGCCACCATGTTATATACCCACAAACACAAATTCCAGAGTTTTGTTGGTCAATCAAAAAATTCTGGTTCATCTGTTATATCAGAAAAGGGTCGCATGTGTCGAGCCCTCCTTGAATATCAATCCATAGTAACAGGTTTTGAAGCAATTGACAATAGGTATTTTTGTGCTATAGTTACGGCAGGTTTCTTTTTTGTAACTTCACAATCGGAGGTTTACTATGATGTCCTTTCTCAGAACGGGACATCTCGATGATTGTCCCACACCTAACGCACCTTGTATCTGTGAGGCTCCGCTCTATCTTGCAGTGGGAACACTCGCTCTTTTTTCAGGACTTGTTCAATGGGCGGTCGGCTACTACGCGAGTATGGCGGTAGCATCAGATGCACTTCATGCTCTGTTTGATGCATCAATGGACTTCCTAGGCTTCTTTACAGTCATCATGGCTCGAAGGATGGGGAATTCAGATGTCATCGAAAAGGTCGGAATAAAAGTACTTGTCGCCGTTTTTGCGATAGGAGCAGTTGCGGTCGGTATGCATGCGGTTGAGCGCTTGACCGAAGGCACGTACCGCGTGGTTCCCTTCGCGATTGTCGCTGTTTGCGTTTTGGCAACAGCAATTCATGCACTCCGCTGGAAGATGCTGGCTCGGGCAAAACACCACCTCGGTCTTAACCCGCGCTTAATAGCAATCATCGCACACGCGAAATACGATATGTTCCATAGTGGGCTCATCGCAATCATTGGAGGATTCGCTCTGCTTGGGACAATGCTTCCTTTTGACCAAGAGCTCTACGCTCAGGCTCTCAAATGGATGGACTTCGGACTTCTCTTTATTCTCACGCTGTATATGCTCTATACTGCGAAGAAAATTTGGTTCGGTCATGGTCACGATTATCACGGACACGACCACCATCATTAACAGTTTGAAAAACTCACTCCCTGAACGGTACGCCGTTCGGGGAGTTTTTTCTCCTCCCAAAAACAAAAGTCGCCGAACGCTTTTGCGTTCGGCAACTTTTGTTGAGCATGCGAAGGACTTGGTCACGAGTTACTAATTCGCTACGCTCATAAGTACTCTCGACCCCGACTCGGCGACAAGCACTCGCTTTGCTCGTCTTGTATACCGCCTCCGTCTTTCAAGTCCTCTCCTGGGCACAAAAACAAAGAAGCCGAACGCTTTCGCGTTCGGCTTCTTTGTTTTTGGTGTTGAACTCAGGAGAGGAATCTTGAATCTTACAGATTCGGTACAGGTTTCGCATTTTTTCAAATGGTTACATTTTCAAAAACATACTCAACCTCTTCAAGTCCTCTCGCGCGAATGAAGCAGTTCATTCGCTCTGGGCACCATATAAAAAAGCCCCCTTTCGGAAGCTTTTTTATATGGTGCCCAGGAGAGGACTTTGCCACAAGTTACTAAGTCGCTACGCTCCTAAGTACTTTCGGCCCCGGCTCGGCGACAAGCACTCGCTTCGCTCTTCTTGTATACCGCCTGCGCCCTTCGAGTCCTCCCCTGTGCTACAAAATTCAAAAGGCGGAACGCTTTTCGCGTTCCGCCTTTCATTTTGTGCCCAGGAGAGGACTTGAACCTCCATGCCCTTGCGGGCGCTACCACCTCAAGGTAGTACGTCTACCAATTTCGCCACCTGGGCATATTTATGTAACTTCACCATCATAGGCTAAAAGCCCTAAAAGTTCAAGCGGAACTGAAAAGCGGGCTTGCGCCCGCTTTTGTTTAATACCATCCCCAATTAAGTCCTTCGCGTAATTGGCTCAAAAATTTCGAGCGAGACGAAGAGGAAAATATGAAGCATATCGAGATACGCTAAAGATTTTTCTCAAAGTCGCAGCCGATATTTTTGAGCCAATGCGAAGAGGTTAGTTGGGGATGGTATAACTACTCTGCCTTTGCAACTACCTCCTCGACAATCTCTCCTTCCTGCATAGGGACGGTAACACCCGTCTTTGTGTGGCGCATCTTGCGACGCACTTCGCGAGTTACCTTGCTGCGGATGAAATAGAGCTTTGCGCGACGAACCTCGGACTGACGCACAATCTCAATCTTGTCGATAACTGGGGAATAGAGAGGGAAAATCTTTTCCATACCGATACCGCTCGCGGTCTTTCGTACAGTAAACATAGCGCCATTGCTAGTGCCACCCTTTACTGCGAGAACGAGACCCTCAAAAACCTGAAGGCGAATCTTTCCTTTTTCCTCAATCTTGAGGTGAACTCGTACGGTTGCTCCTGCATGAAGAGGTAGGTTTTTACGCTCTGCGGTAGCTACGGGGCTCATTTGTATCGTTGTATTTTCCATAATTTCTTTATTCATGCGTTCTTCGCAAATATCCGATACTCTATCACACGAGCCCTAGTTCTGCAAGAGCGTGCTTAAAATCCTCTGGCAGAGGCGCTTCTATCGTCTTTTCCTCGCCTTTTAAACTTTTAAAGGTCACGGATGATGCATGAAGAGCAGTGCGAGTAAAACCTAGCGCTAAAGGTGAGTTTGGAGCATAGACCTTGTCACCCAAGATTGAATGCCCAATCGATTTCAAATGAACCCTAATCTGGTGAGTTCTTCCTGTTTGTGGGAAAACGTCAAGATATGAAAGTATTATCGTCTCATCTCCCTTTTTCTTTTTTGAAGGCCCTTCATATTGCGCTATCGCCTTCCCTTCCCCCTTCACAAAATACTCCGTCGTTGCCTCACGAAGCTCTCCGCGCGCTCCATACTCAGCTGACCATTTTCTAAAATCGCTTGTTGAGCGACCAATAGGTTTGTCGATTATGCCGTGAGGAATTTTGAAACCTCCATACACGATTGCTTTATAATTTTTCTTGATCGTGCGCGCTTGAAATTGAGATTTCAGATTTAAAAAAGATTCTTGCGTCTTTGTGATAATAAGGACTCCTGAAGTGTCGCGGTCGATACGATGAACGATACCCGGTTTTTGAATCTCTTCGCCTCCTGTCAAAATG
Organism: Patescibacteria group bacterium; assembly: GCA_038061275.1. Taxonomy (GTDB): domain Bacteria; phylum Patescibacteriota; class Minisyncoccia; order Phycocordibacterales; family UBA1550; genus UBA1550. The sequence goes on along the minus strand of JBBTZQ010000006.1, from coordinate 2,816 downwards.
ATTGGCTCCCCCACACGGGCTTCTGCTATCTTTGGGTACTCACTCTTTATCCAATCCTCAAGCGTTTCTTCTTTTGTGCGCCCATCAGGATGCACCACGAGTCCCGCGGGTTTGTTGATAACGACAACTTCATCGTCTTCATATAAAACAGGAATATTCATAATAGGAGTATGTGCGAATGTAAAACAAAACTACTTACCGTGCCTCTGCTCGCGATCAGCATATTCTTTAAGTATATTTTGGAACTCTGTTTCAGAGAAATCCGGCCACATTGTCCCCAGAAAAAAGAGTTCGCTGTAAATAGCCTGCCACGGGAGGAACCCCGAAAGTCGCATGACGCCACCAGTGCGAATGATGAGGTCAGGGTCAGGCATAGGATATGTCCAAAGTTTTTTTGAAAACTCTTCGGCAGTCACACTCTTTGCGCCCTCTCCAAGAAGTGTGTTTGTTGCATGAAGAATCTCAGCGCGTCCTCCATATGACACGGCGAGATAGAGTGTAATCTTGTAAGACTTTTCGGTTATCGCTTCAATACGATTCATTCCTTCTTGGAGATCCTTGGAGAAACGCTCACGCTCGCCGACAAACTTCACGCGCACTTGTTCGGCAACCATGCGGTCTGCTTCCGATTCGACAACAAACTTAAAGAGCTTCAGCAAATATCCGACTTCGTCTTCTGATCGTTGCCAGTTCTCGGTAGAAAATGTATAAGCAATAACATTTTTAACGTCCGCTTCACGCGCCCACTTTACCACCTGAGCAAGCGTATCATACCCCGCGCGGTGTCCCTCAAAAATGGGCTTCCCTTTTTCACGGGCCCACCTGCGATTGCCATCCATAATGACACCGACACACTCAATAGACTGCTTTGACATAAGTTAGTATAGGATAACAAAAGAATCATGTTTCCCCAAGGGCTCCCCCCATAAAACCTTCACATGGTCTACGCGCGACAAAATAGATCCTCTATGGATGAGGTCGAGAAGTGTGTTAAGTTTTTCTTCTTCACCTTCCGCAACAACAGATACTGAACCGTCAGGATTATTTTTTACAGTCCCAAAAACACCGAGGTTGCTCGCTTTTCGCTGTACAAAATCCCTGAACATTACTAGTTGGACTCGGCCCGCAACCTCACATTCGAGACGTTTTTGCATATAGGCAATAATATCCTTTTTTTACTAAAGAAAAAAGGGGTCCGTAGACCCCTTTTAATTGAATAAAGAAACCTACCTACTCAAATCCCGTTCGTGAGCGATAATCCTTCTTTTCACAAGATCCCGGCCATACACCTCTCGTTCTGACTCCGTCATGTTGTACATCGCAACAATATCCATATCGAGAGATGAATGAAACTCATCTCCGCGAACCCAGAGCTTCCTCCACAGGAGTCGCACACGCCACAAGAATAGCTCGTGGAGAGGACTGGACCACCGTAAAGCTTCCGCTCCCCCAAACCAAAAAGCGATGGGGTAACAGATGACGATTTTAAACCTGCGTCGCCAAGTTTCCAGTGAACGAAAAGGAAATACAGCCTTGCGCAGTTCGTGCCAACCCTTCAATTCTCCAAACGACCCGAGGGAAATCAAGAGAGCGGAGAACCAAACCACCACAATAACTTCTATTTTTTCAATAATAAGCACTGGACACCTCCTTCTTTTATAAAATCAAAAAGAACTTCTTGTTTATGGCGTTATTCTATCATTCGCGATAACTTTTTTCAATGAAACTACAATCTTGTATACTCGTCGCGTTTTAATCGACAGTACGCGACGCGATTCTGTGGAATCGTCCGTCCTTCGAGCCCCTCATCGCACACACAAACAAAAAGACACCGATGCTCTCGCATCCATGTCTAATGTTTGTGGGCGGGCTCGGTCACGAATCACTAAGTCTTTTGTTTCACTTCGTTCACAAAAGCCTAAGTGTTCTCGACCCCAGCTCACCATCTCGCTCCGCTCGATATAGTTGCGCCTTTCGAGCCCCTACGCAAGCAAAGCAGTTTGCTTGCTCATCGCCCACAATAAAAAAGAACGCCCTAGTGCGTTCTTTTTTATTGTGGGCGATGAGGGGCTCGAACCCCCGACCTTTTCAGTGTAAATGAATTGCTCTACCAACTGAGCTAATCGCCCTTCCTTCTTTTGTTACCTACCAAGACAGCTAATCGCCCTTCCTTCTTTTATTACCTACCAAGACAGCTAATCGCCCTGTACCTGACACTATACCAGACTTTTATACAAAAACAATGGGAAAAAGACAAGAGCGCGTAATTGCAAGTGTTTTGCGTTTATGGTATAGTTTTTTTATGAAAACTTCTCCTAGAATAGACTTCAAAGACGCGCTCCGTGGCGCAAACAGTAAAGTCACCCCCGGAAGAATCGCTATTTTAAATGTCCTCAAAAAAAGCACTTCCCCCGTAAGTGTACAGCAGATTTCTGAAAAACTTCCCGTAAAATTGAATCAAACGACTATCTATCGCGCAATTGAAGCGCTCTCCCTTTCAGGAATTATACGCAAAATCGACCTTGGGGAAACTGGTTCGCGATATGAGCTTTCAATGGGTACGACCCACCATCATCATATTATCTGCAAGAAATGCGGAAAAATAGAGGACATCAAAAACTGCGATTCCGACGAACTTGAAAAACTCGTTCTTAAAAAATCAGTTTCGTTTTCTTCTATACAAGATCATTCCCTTGAGTTTTTCGGGGTTTGCAAAAAATGCGCTTAGTTACATCGTCTGCACAAATTTTCTAATTATTGGGATTTTTATTTTTTCGCTTAAGGTACGTAATGTACACAATAGTCCCGTCAACAAT
>JBBTZQ010000005.1:31253-33313 GCA_038061275.1 Patescibacteria group bacterium | reverse complement strand
ATCACGCCATCATATCGCGTGATACGCGAAATCGGCCCTGACCATGACAAAGAATTTGTCGTAGGGGTATATTTGGATGCCGAGCTCGTTGCTGAAGGTCAAGGCAAGTCTAAACAAGAAGCGGAACAGAATGCAGCGGGGGAAGGACTCAAAAAGAAAGGGTGGGCGAAATAAGAAACACCATGAGGTGTTTTTTTGTTGTGAATAAAATGCTAAACTGGATGGAATGCGCGTAAAAAGTCTCGAAATATCAGGGTTCAAATCATTCGCTCGAAAGAGCGTTTTCGAGTTTGAGTCTTCTATTTCCTCGATTGTCGGACCGAACGGTTCAGGGAAGTCCAATGTTGCCGAAGCGCTCCGTTTCGTCCTAGGAGAGCAGTCCCTAAAGTCTATGCGTGGGAAGCGCATGGAGGACCTCATCTGGAACGGGTCAAAGAGCGTTGAACGGCAGAACCGTGCGCGGGTAACGATTACGTTTGATAATTCTGACCACACGTTTCCTGTTGATTACAACGAGGTGTCAATCGCGCGCGAGATACATCGCGATTCATCAAGCGAATATTTTTTGAACGGTTCATCAGTGCGTCTTAAAGACATTATTGAACTTTTGTCGGCGGTGCATATTGGCGCGTCGGGACACCATATCATTTCTCAAGGGGAGTCGGATCGTATTTTGAATTCATCGCCCCGCGACCGTCGTGCAATGATAGAAGATGCGCTCGGGCTCAAGATATATCATTGGAAGATTGCGGAAAGTGAAAAGAAGCTTGTTAAGACCGAGGAAAATATGCGCCAATCGGAGTCGCTTCGAAGAGAGATTGCACCACATATTAAATTTTTGAAGAAGCAAGTGGAGAAGGTAGAGCAGGCGCGAAGCCTTCGGGACGAACTCCGCGACCTTTATGCGGAGTATTTGAAGCGCGAAGAATTGTATTTGAATCACGCGCGTATCGAGATTAAGAATGAGACAAAAGAACTCGAGCAATCAATCATTGTTCTTGATGCTGAGCTTGCGCGGGTAAACCAGGAGCATGGCGGAGGAAGTGAGGAGCAAACTGAAGGAGGGGAACTTTTGCGTATTCGAACGGAGATGGGAAACATCCGTCGAGAGCGCGATGACCTTGGGAGGAAGATTGGACGTCTTGAAGGAATGATTGAGTATGAGGAGCGTCGCGTGAATGCTCCTCGCGAAGAGCGCGACAAAATGATATCTTCTCAAGAAGCAGAGAATCTTTCACAAAGTTTGTACGAGGAGCTCGGATATGCGGAATCAAGTGAAGACTATTTGTATATAAAAGGGGTGGTGAGCAAAACTCGTGCGCGAATCGGGCAATTTCTGGAACACATTCGTGGCAATGCGGGAGCCACAAGTTCAAATGAAAAATTAGCCGAGGAGATGGAAGGGCTTCGCCGTGAACGCGATACGCTTATTGAGAAACAAGGCGAACTCGACGAGGCGATCATGAGACTTGAATCTCAAGCGCGAGAAGTCGAAGTACTTATTGAGAAAAAAAGACTCATGGTGACGGCATCCGAACGCGCATCGTTCGAACTTCGTTCAAAGAAGCAGGAGTTCACGCTCAAGCTCGGCATGGTACATGACCGCACGGAATATCTGACGCGCGATGAAGTCGCCTTCAAAGAGGAGATCCGTGAGGGAAGCATTTTGGTTGGACGGACGATTCTTGATTATGTGAATACGGTTTTAGATGATGGGCAGGTTGCTCTCGAGCCGCGCCAGATCCAAGAAGACCGTCGTAAAAAGATCGAACGCTCGAAGATACGTCTCGAGGACATGATGGGCGCTGGAACCGGGGAGGATGTCATGCGTGAATACGAGGAGAGTGTCGCTCGCGATGAATTTCTCGCAAAGGAACTTGAAGACTTGAAGACAAGCGCAGAATCTTTGAGAATACTGATGCGAGAACTTGTAGAAACACTTGATGGAGAATTCAAGGAGGGAATCCAGAAGATCAACAAACAGTTCACTGAATTTTTCTCGCTCATGTTCAATGGAGGCTCAGCGATGCTTCAAGTATCTTACGAAAAAAAGAAAAAGA
>JBBTZQ010000005.1:0-31153 GCA_038061275.1 Patescibacteria group bacterium | reverse complement strand
CACAACCGCGAAACGATGTCCCGCGCGGGCGTCATCTACGGCGTCACCATGGGTTCCGATGCGATCTCAAAACTTCTCTCTATTAAGTTTGAAGAGGCGGTAAAAATAGCGAAATAGTTGAGGGAACGTTCGCCGTAAAAAAAGACCCCGTTTAGAACGGGGTTTAAAATTTTAATACTTCTGGTCTTAATCTGCGATATTCTCTATCTCTTCCATATACGCAAGAACTTTTTTACGATAATCTTTATCGACATGATTATAGTAACGCAATTTTTGCTTTAGCGTCTTGTCATTATTGTACCATCGCTGTGTTGTTGGATTATTGCCACCCAAATTAACAGCAAGAACTTCAATGGCATGATGGAAGTCATCAAAGGCAACCTTACCCCAACCAAATGGATTGTTGTTGTAAGCAAACTTTCCACCTGTTGATTCTACTCGTGCAATTGCCGGGAGTATTGTCCAATGGAGATCGTTTTTCTCTGCTTCTATCACAATCTTCTTTCCATACCCAGCTAGTGGAGCGTCTATCTTTTCAAAAAATATGTCAATCTTTTTTGCGCGTATCTCGAAAAGGGGATTTGAGTTTTCTTCGGTTGCCTCATTAGTGGGTGTTATTTCTTCGAAATGAGTTTGTGTTTGTTGTATTCCTACTAGCACAAACGCCATCATTCCAAAGAGTATGGTTATAAGAAATAAATTTCCTATCCGCATTCGAAACTCCTGTAAAAGTTCAAAAGTATTACAAAGGATTAATTAAACAATCCTTCTCCTCGGTCACCTTAACACAAAAAAAGAGATGTCAAAATAGCAACCATGAAAGCTATAAGGGCAAGCGTTATTTCCCAAGGTAGTGTTTCAAGGTGTAGATCCAATCTTCTTCATCGTTCTCATTCTGCAATTTTTGGTCGAGCATCCACTGCAAATATCCGCGATCGATCTTTGCAACCTCGGCAACCGTCTTTTCATTATACTTTCCAAAATTGAATGCATGTAGAAGTGATGGATGAGAAGATACCTCGAGCATCTCTTCGAGAGCACTCTCTTCATCACCAATTTCCTCCACCATCTTTTTCTTGAGACGTTCAAAGAGAAGTTCAAGGACTTTCACATCGCCGAGAGCGTCGTGTGCTTGCGCGTCGATCTCGATACCGAGGTAGTAGCGCAAGTATTGGAGATTGTAGCGGGGGATTTTGTTCTCCTTATCGAGGTGGCGCGCGAGGCGGAGCGTGCAAATGAAGCGCGGTATTTCAATGCCTTCTTTTTTGAACATACCGACGTCAAACTTCGCATTGTGTGCGACGGGGACTGGTGTTCCTTTTTCAAATAGAGCTTTTATTTCTCTGTACTGCGCACTTTTGCGAAATGACGGCTTATCAGCAATCATTTTGTTCGAGATATGATGAACCGCGCTTGCTTCTGGAGGAATAGGGATTTCTGGTTTATATAATTCGGAAAATTCCTTAGTTCCATGCTTGTAGGCTATTTGGCAGATGACATCAGTTTCTTTGTTGCCTGTTGTTTCAGTGTCGAAAAAAATAAAATCCTTCATTGTCTCTAGTATATTACGTCAAATTATTTTGAAACGTCGAAAGGCACTCGGTCAAAATAGAGAGTATTCATATCTACTGTTCCAACAAGTACGTTCAAATATGGCATGAGTTCTGGCACCACTTCTTTGATAGTTTGAACTGAAAGTTCTGCGAGCGAAATAGCTTTCTCTTGCGCAAGTTGATAATCAATACCTACTTTTTTTCGGTATACAGCTGATATCATGAGAACAATGCCGTCTTCTTTGTTTATCCTTCCTTCTTTGATGTTGTCGAGTAGAATGCTTGCCGCTTTGCCTATCGGTTCTCTTAAATTATAACTGAACGGACCAACAAGAAGTGCTTTATTGTGAAGATGCAACCAGTCAAAACCGCGCCCTACACCGAGAACAAACTCTCGGTGATTGATATCGTTAGTCTCTCTTTTTATTTCCCTAATTTCCTTGATATGCTCGATGTTTCCGATGAGGAGAGGAAGCAAGTCATCAGCCATTCTTTGGCGCATATCGGGGAAAAGCGCAGATATCTTTTTAGAAAGTTCCTTTGTGGTAATCTCAGTTACAGTTGAGAGATCAAAAAGCTCGCCGTTTTCTCCGTGTAGGATGAGCGCATCTTCATCAGTTTCAATTCCTAGTACGATAGGATAGACAACAGAGTGAAGTTTGCCGAAGACGCGTTCGAATTGCTCTTTGAGCCGTATTGTTTCGGTGCGTGCAAGGTTGGTGTCATAGTTGAACCCTCTGCAACCAAGATGCTTGTCGCTTTTTGAATAATGATAGGTTGAGAGAACGATACAGTTGCGTCCACGAGAAATTGAATGTTCGACCCACTCTTTTACCAATAGCCCAAAAAACGGCCAACCGAGATCGAACTGACCGCCGAGGTTTCGGAATGGTCGTATCATGCCAAGAGGAGTCTTGGTGATGATTGGTAGATGTAGACGCCCGTCCATGCACTTAAGAGCGGCTATCTCTGTGGGATGCTCCGCACGGTATATCTTTCGTGAAAGAGCAGCATCTGGGCCTGAGAATTCGTCGCTTTGTTTTTTGTTATGTTCTAAAAGAAAGTTTATGAGGTTTTCGCTTTTCATGGTTCTTTATTTAATGAGTTCGTAATCAATGCTCTTTTGCTCAAGGTTCACATGCTTCACGCGTATTTTTACAGTATCGCCCAACGTGAATGTCTTTCGCTTCGTTTTGCCGATGATGCGATAATTTTCTTTTTCAAAAATATAGAAGTCGTCGCCGAGGTCTGAAATGCGGATGAGCCCTTCACATTTGGTGTCGTTTTCTTCCACAAAGACGCCCCACTCCGCGACCCCCGAAATGGTTCCCGTGTAAGACTCGCCGATGCGCTCGCTCATATATTCTGCCTGTTTGAACTTGATGGATGCGCGTTCTGCGTCTGCGGCAAGTTTCTCCATTTCAGATGAGTGCGCAGAAAGCTTGCGATATTCTTCCATTTCTTCGCGAGTTACTTGATCGCCGTCTAAATAATGTTCGAGGAGACGGTGAACCATAACATCGGGATAGCGACGGATAGGGGACGTGAAGTGTGTGTAATATTCGTAGGCAAGTCCATAGTGGCCGATATTGTTCGTCGTGTAGAGTGCTTTTGCCATTGTGCGAATCGTCGCGGTATGGACCATGCTCTCCTCAGGCTTACCCTTTATTGCGTCAAGGAGTCTATTAATGTCTTGCGACAACACACGACCTTCTTTAAGGGGGAGTTTATACCCGAGACGGCCGAGGAACGTCGCAAGCGTTGCGAGGCGTTCTGGTTTCGGTTCATCGTGGATGCGGTAGATGAAGAGACCTTTTTCATCACTCTCGTCTTTGCCATCGCTTCCGTCATCAATCTTTTTTGCTACAAACTCCGCGACTTTCCTGTTGGCGAGCAACATGAATTGTTCAATCAATTTGTTTGTATCCTGAACTGGTTTTCGATAAACGCCCGTTGGTTTTTTATTTTCGTCGAGAATGAACTTCACTTCATCATGCGAGAAGCTGATGGCGCCCGCTTCACGATCTTGTACCTCAAGTTTTTTTGCGAGGGTATTCAAAATAAGGAGCTCGTGATGGAGAAGACCCGCGCCGTCGTCGAGAACCTTCTGCGCTTCTTCATAGGAAAAGCGTTTGTCAGAGTTGATGATCGTGCGTCCAAACCATTCTGTCATGGGAAGCACGCGTTTCTTGGGGTCGCTCATCATATCGGCACTGAAGGTGAATATAGCCGAGAACGTAAGCTTGTCTTCTCCTTGGTTGAGCGAACAGAGGTCGTTCGAGAGCACTTCGGGGAACATGGGAATAACACGGTCAACGAGGTAAATGGATGTCGCGCGATTGCGAGCTTCGTCATCGATTGCCATATGGGGTTTTACGAATGCAGAAACATCAGCGATGTGGACACCGATCTCTATCGTTCCATCTACGAGAGTCTGTACGGAGAGTGCATCGTCGAAGTCTTTTGCATCTGCAGGGTCGATGGTAAATGTCGTCACACCGCGAAAATCACGGCGCCTCTTGATTTCGGTTTTGAAAAGCTCAGGAGCTTTCTTTTTGATGTCGTGCCCTTCGCGCTCGATTTCCTCTGGGAGTTCCATAGGAAGTCCCTTTTCCAGCACAATGGCACGGATCTCCGTTTCATTATCACCGGCAGGCCCAATGATTTCGACAATCTCTCCCTCAGGGCTTTTCTTCGGGTCATCCCAATGAGTAATGCGAACGAGTGCCTTCTTTTTGTCGCTTCCTTCAGGGACACCTGCGGTTGGGATGAGGATGTCGACATAGATGCGCGTGTCTTGAGGGATAAGGTAATACTCATCAGCATCTTTCTCAAGAGTGCCAACGAAGGTCATCTTTGCGCGCTCTAGGATTTCAACCACTTCGCCCGTCTGCTGCATGTTGGGAATCTTTGCGTGGAGAAGCACTTTGACGCGGTCTTTAGGGAGAGCGGTTTTTAGGAATCCGCTTTCGATACGGATATCTTCTTCGCGCGGACTATTTTCCCCGAGTGATACGAATCCGAGGCCTTTGTTTGTTGTATTGATAATTCCTTCAACGTGTTGAGATTCTTTGTTCATAATAGTAGTTACGATACCATAAGTAAGCATTTTTTGCATTTGATTTGTTGTGAAATCGATGTTCATATGCTAGTTTGAAAGACAGGTTCGTTCATATATGGAGGTAACATGGTAGATCTTAAAAAATTAAGCGAGCAGGAATTATATGCGCTCGGGAAGCAGATTGGGGAATTGTCTCAAGAAAGACCCGATATTGGACATCGGATAATACTAGGTGTCCGTGACGGACTGTATGGTTGGGGGATAATACAAAATCTCTGCGATGTTCTCTGGGCATTATGGAGACATGGGGAATTTAAGGCACAGTCAGAAAACCTCAAAATCCCGTTTGCTTCTTTGAGCAAGGCAAACTCTGGATCTGGGGAAAATAAATGATTTTTATGATGTACGGGCGGATTGAAAGATCCGTCCTTTTTTGTTCGCATACGTTCCTCTTGACCATTTTGGCGCTTTCTGATAGGATGCTTGTCATGTTAGCAATTAGATTACAACGCGTTGGTCGCAAGAATGACCCTTCATTCCGTATCATCGTTACAGACTCAAAATTAAAACCAAAGACGGGGAACTTCCTCGAGATCTTGGGTTCGTACGATGCCCGCAAAGGAAAGCCAATCGTTGATGTAGCACGCGCAAAGCACTGGCTCTCAATGGGCGCACAGGCATCAGGAACGGTGCACAACATCCTAGTTGACCTCAAAGCAGTTTCTGCAAAAAAGATTAACGTTCTCGGCAAGAAAACTCCTATTGTTAAGGAAGCGCCAAAAGTAGAAGAGAAGGCGGAGGTTAAGGCAGAAGCTCCTAAAGCTGAAGAAAAGGCGGAAGAGAAAATAGTAGAAGCTTCAAAAGAAGAAGCAGTTCTTGAGGCAAAGGAGGTATAAAGAACTTTAAAAGACGTGAAAATAAAAACAGGCTCACAAGCCTGTTTTTATTTCAAAGACATTGCGCTCTCTCGTTCTATTGAGTACAATATATTCAATCGGCTATTAAGCTGAAATGTTAATCATTAATGATAGATACACAATAATATGACCCACGAACCAGATGTAGCATTTCTTGAATACGTAGTAAAAGCTCTCGTTGAGCACCCTAGTGATGTGAAGGTTTCTCGCGTCGTCGATGAGATGGGAGTTCTCATGACGCTCGATGTGAATCCTGGCGACATGGGGAAGATTATCGGACGTGAAGGCAACACCGCAAAAGCGATCCGCACACTTCTTCGCGTCGTCGGCATGAAGAACAATGCGCGCGTGAATTTGAAGATCAACGAACCAGAGGGAGGAAAGGGTCCAATCACACCAGCAAAGACTGTTGATGAGGCCGTCGACGACCTCTAGGCTTAATTAGGTTTGAAAGGCAAAAATCCCCGACCGTCCTTTCAAGCGCATACCAAGGGCGGTCGGGGATTTTTAATGATTCGCTTTCATATCGTCAGTCTATTTCCCGATGTCGTGCGTGCCTACATGGACGCGTCTATTCTTGGTCGTGCTCAAGAAGCAGAGCATATTGCTATTTCATATATTGACCCACGCTCGTGTGCTCAAAATAAGTGGGGGAAAGTTGATGATCGTCCGTACGCGGGTGGTCCAGGCATGGTCATGATGGCAGACCCGCTCGTGCGTGCGCTCGACAAAATACAAAAAGGTATCGCACGAAGAAGTTCACGTTCAAGACACGAATCTGCTGATTCGAAGACAAAAGTCATCATTTTCTCGCCATCAGGGAAACAGTTTACGAATGCGTATGCAAAGTCACTGACAAAAAAATACACCGACATCATCCTCATCGCAGGACGCTACGAGGGCATTGATGCGCGCGTGAAGAAGATTTTTAAAGCGGAAGACGTTTCGGTAGGGCCATTTGTTCTAACGGGCGGGGAAGTGCCAGCAATGATTGTCGTAGACGCCTGCGCGCGCCAGATTGAGGGCGTCCTCGGGAAACACGAATCGCTCGAGGAGGAACGTTATTTGTTGGCTGGCACCACGGCATCGCCCGAAGTCTACACACGGCCTGAAGTCTACGAATGGAAAGGCAAAAAATATCGCGTCCCAAAAGTCCTGGTCGGCGGAGATCACAAAAAGATAGAAGAATGGAAACAAAAGAAAATCAAGCCAACAAAGAAATCAAGATAAGTTATAGACTTTGAGTTGTTTAGAGTAGGATATGATATAATAAAAAGAACGATTCACACGCATGAGCACCTTACTACGACACAGACGATCAAGCCACCTAAAAACACTCCTGCTCGGTGTCCTTGTTCTTGTGTTCTTTCCGTTGTTTACTTTTGCATCAACGACAAATGGCACGATTGACAGCACTTACAAATATGCAAAGGGGCTCGATAGTAATGTGGGGAAAATAAACTTCGGGCTTTCACTAGGGAATGTTTTAGTTACCGATTCCGCGATCACGGGGTATGCTTGGGGGGAAAATATCGGGTGGATCAATCTTGCGCCGACGAATGGCGGTGTTACGAATAACGGAGAGGGGGTTCTATCCGGTTATGCATGGGGTGATCATACGGGGTGGGTAAATTTTGCGCCCACAAATGGCGGAGTCACGATAAATACTTCTGGTGATTTCCTCGGATATGCGTGGAGTCAAAATTACGGATGGCTCATTTTTAATTGTGTTACGAATAGCTCATGCGGTACGGATAATTTTAAAGTGTCCACCGATTGGCGCCCTATCTCGACACGTCCCGTAATCATCAATACAGTAACATTGAGTACTGCTGGAGGAGGAACTATTCTTCCGCCAACACCGCCAACACCTCCAACGCTACCTACGCCACCTCCAGTAGAACCGACACCTGCTCCTGTGCTTCCACGGACCACCACACCGACACTTGACCCAGCTCCAACACCTGCGTTGCCTCAAACAGAAAACACGGGAGTAGGTGTTCCGGCAAGTGATGATGCGGGCTTTGAGAGTAGTGGTGGAATGTCGAGTAGTAATGGGAATCTTGGGGCGCCATCATCCGTATCACCCACTGTTCCTAAAACGACCGAGACCCTTTGGTCCGTCACTGAAGATACGAAACATGTGCTCGCTTATGCAGAAGGCGCACTTCAGAAAACAAAGATAAGTATTGTTGAATTTACCGAAACACCCGTGGGGTATATAACAACCAACACACTCACAGCGCTTGGTGTCGTTGGTGGCGGTACTGTTGTGGTGACCTCAATTGCGGGAGGAGGCGCGACACTATCCGTTCCGGCTATTATTTTATATATTTCACGTTTTTGGGGATTCCTCCTTGTGCTCTTAGGTCTCCGAAGACGTACGTTACCTTGGGGAACAGTGTACGACAGTGTCACAAAACAACCCCTTGATCCGGCGTATGTCGTACTCAAGGACATGAACGGCAAGGAGGTAGCGACGTCAATTACTGATCTCGATGGACGGTTTGGATTTTTTGTAGCACCAGGTGTCTATAGAATGGAGGCAAATAAGACAAATTATAAGGCCCCCTCGCAAAAACTTGCTGGTAAAAGCAACGATGTATTATACGATGGATTGTATTTTGGAGAAGAGATTACCATCGGTCTTAATGGCACAATCACTAGGAACATTCCGATGGACGCTGAGGCTTTCGACTGGAATGAGTTCGCAAAACGTGATAAGAAATTGATGAAATTTTATTCCCGTCGTTCGCTCTTGGTTGCGAAAATATCAGATGCCTTGTTCACTCTTGGAGGTATTGTTGCTCTTGCTCTTTATTTTGTACATCCTGATAAATACAACACAATATTACTGGTACTTTATCTATTAATTTTTGTGTTACATCGTTTTGGTCTTCGCACGAAATCGTACGGGACGATTATTGATGCGGGGACAGGAGCACCGCTCTCATTTGCGATTGTACGCGTATTTTTTAAAGACCAAGAGAAGGAGCTGTTCCATCGTGTCGCAGATGAGTATGGAAGGTATTACTGTCTGTTGCCAAAAGGAGAGTACTACGTCACAATTGAAAAGAAGAATGATGATGAATCCTACACTCACGTTTTTACTTCGGATGTCATCAATGCAAAAAAAGGAATTATCAACACTGGTTTTGTAGTATAAGCCTTCCATCTCTGCTATTATATAGAAATAAAATGACTCGAGTTCTAGAAAAATTAAAAGTATTGAAGAAGAGAAATTTCTTTAGCTCCATAATACTTATTAATGCAGGTGTCATCTTTGTATTTCTAAGTATTACCACTGCTTTCGCAGGATATCCCGCGACAAAGTACGCACCCGGAGAAACCTTGAATCCCGCCTGCGGTCCCACCGACACCAATTGCGGAGTTGAACAAATCACCGTTGCAACTTCAACGATGAACTTCGGCATCGGCACCACCTCTCCCTATGCAAAGCTCTCGGTTGTAGGAGAGATTGTCGGAGCATACTTCACGGGTACTACCACAGCCACTTCTACTTTTGGGGGAAGTGTAGGGATTGGAACAACCTCTCCCTATGCCAAGCTATCAGTCGTAGGAGAAATCGTCGGAGCATATTTCACGAGTACTACCACAGCAACGAGTACTTTCGGAGGCAGCCTTGCCATTAACGGAGTGGGTACTTCAACAGGAGCAGGAGGATTTAATCTTTCTGCGGGTTGTTTCGCAATCGGTGGTATTTGTCTGGGAAGCATCAACACCTCGACGCTTGCAGGTCAGTTTCCTTTTTACTCATCTCTAGGGTCTACCCTTACCGCCACATCGTCAATCTTTCTTGCAAGTAGTGGCAATGTGGGGATTGGAACCACCACGCCCGCATGGAACCTTCAGATTGCAGGCATTCGTCCTTCCGTTGCACTCTCCGACACGGGATCAGGCACCAACCTCAAACACTGGCTCTTCTCTAGCATGGGAGGCAATCTCTACATTGGCACCTCAACCGATGCTTATGCAACAACAACACCTTCGGCGTTGACGATACTAAATAACGGCAGAGTGGGTATTGGGACGACAAATCCCGCGTCGTCTTTGGAGGTTCAGGGTACAGGGATAACATTAGGTGGTGTGACCAGAACTACTTGGCCAACCAGTGGTGTCCCAGGACAGATCTGGAGTTGCCCATGTACAAACAACGATGGGACCACGTATAATCTTCTTGCAGCGAATGGGTCTGGTCTGCGTTGTGCTGTTGGTGACAGCCTTGCCTATAAATACTATAGTACGTGTACGCAACTTCAATAGTTGATTGTTCAAAACAAAGATGCCGAAATACTCACAAAAGTTTAGGAGATGAAAAAGAAATCCAGTCTCTCGGCTGGGTAGCTGGTTGACACGGATTTTTGGTCTGGTATACTGTTTTTAACGGTAATTTGATTGCGTACTTGGCGCCGTAGTTTGAGAAGCTACAATTTATTAAGGTATTAAGTGTCTTTTATACCCTTGCTTAACAAAAAGGTGGATATTCCGTGCCTTTTTGGTTTTTGCTATTTTGGGATGTTAAAAGGCATTTTGTAATATAACGCATTACATCACCACATATGAGAGAGAAGAAATATTTCGCGCGCTATAAAAAGCCGCTCGTGCCGATGCCGAACCTCGTAGAGACACACTTGAAATCATACGAGTGGCTTCTCGAGACTGGACTTAAAGAAGCATTTAAAGATTTTTCACCGATCAAGGATTATTCTGAAAAGAAATTTGAACTTGAATTTATCGGAATCGAACTCTCAAAGCCTAAGTACGATGAGTACTATGCTAAGGAAAACAAACTCTCTTACGAAGCACCTCTCAAAGCGCGCGTGCGTTTAATAAACAAGACATTTAAGAGCGAAAAGGAGCAAGAGATCTTCATGGCTGATTTTCCCATGATGACCTCGCACGGTACCTTTATCGTGAACGGTGTTGAACGTGTGGTCGTACCTCAGATCTCGCGTTCTTTCGGTGTGTCGTTTACGACACTCGACATCAAAGGCAAGCGTTACTTTGGCGCAAAGATTATCCCAGGACGCGGTGCATGGATTGAAGTTGAGTCTGACCCAGACGGTGCAGTGTATGTTCGCATCGACAAGAAGCGAAAGTTCCCTTCGACAGTGCTCCTTCGCGCTCTCGGCGTAGAAAACAACGATGCCATTTTGAAAATGTTCAAGGGTGATGAGCTCGGCAAAAAGGCAATCGAAATGACCCTTACGAAAGACCTTGCTCAAACTCCCGACGAATCATTTGTAGAGATTCATAAGAAGCTTCGTGATGGCGACCTCGCTACGCCAGAAAATGCACGTGGTTTCGTGAACTCGATTTTTGCTAAAGAAAAGTATGACCTTTCTGAAGTTGGACGTTTCAAGTTCAACAAGCGTTTCAACAAATCAGTTGAAAAGACAGAGATTGCGCGCCGCACGATCGACGCACAGGACCTTGCTACGATTATCTCGCACATCGTAAAGCAAAACACCAATCCACATGCTCTTCCTGACGACATCGACCACTTGGGTTCACGTCGTATTCGCTCTGTCGGAGAGATGCTTCAGCAGAAGATTCGTGTCGGCTTGACTCAGATGAAGCGAAACATTCAGGACCGCATGTCGACCATCGATACTGACGCAACATTGCCTGTGCAGTTCATCAGCCCGCGACCACTCCAGGCTCGTCTCAAAGAATTCTTCGCCACAAACCAGCTTTCACAGTTCATGACACAGTACAACGTACTTTCGGAGATTGAAAGCTTGCGTACCTTTTCTGCGCTTGGGCCTGGAGGTCTTACCCGCGAGCGCGCAGGTATCGAAGTCCGCGACGTGCACCCTTCGCACTACGGACGCCTTTGCCCTATCCACACACCTGAAGGTCCGAACATCGGTCTCATTTTGCGTCTCTCATGTTACGCGCGCATCAATGATTTCGGGATGATCGAGACACCGTATGTAAAGGTGAAGGCCGGCAAACTCACAAAGGAGGTCATTTATATGGATGCCCTCGAGGAAGAGCAGTACAACATTGCGCACATGGCAACCAAGATCGATGATGATTTTATCGTCGAGGAAAAAGTTGAAGTGCGTCGCGCAGGAAGTCCCGAGCTCGTACTCCGTAACGATGTGCACTACATTGACGTTGCCGCAAACCAGGCATTCTCAATTGCAACATCGATGATCCCATTCCTTGAACACGACAACGCGAACCGCGCACTCATGGGTTCTAACATGCAAAAGCAAGCTATTCCCGTGATTGTTCCCGAAGCTCCGCTCGTTGCAACCGGCATGGAAGAAATGGCGGCTCACGACACTGGGCGCCTAATCATCGCAGAGGCAAACGGCACTATTACGCACTCTGACGCAAAGAAGATCGCGATCAAGGACGAGAAGGGAAAAACAGAGGAATACAAACTCGTTACGTTCTCACGAACGAACGGTTTTACCGCATTCCACCAGCGCCCTATCGTAAACGTTGGCGACAAGGTCAAGAAAGGAGCAATTCTCGCAGACACTTCATCGTCAGACAATGGGCAGATCGCACTCGGACAGAATGCGCTCGTTGCGTTCATGTCGTGGGGAGGTTCAAACTATGAAGACGCAATCATTCTCTCAGAGAGGCTCGTGAAGGACAGCAAGTTCACGTCGATCCACATGAATGAGTTCGTGGTGAATGTACGTGATACAAAGCTTGGGCCCGAGGTAACGACGCACGATATTCCCAACGTCGGCGAACTCAAACTCAAAGACCTTGACGAAGACGGTATCATCCGCATCGGTGCCGAAGTACACCCAGGGGATATTTTGGTCGGCAAGATTACGCCAAAGGGCGAGCAGGAACTCACACCCGAAGAGCGTCTTCTCCGTTCTATCTTTGGAGAAAAAGCGCGCGATGTGAAAGACACTTCGCTTCGCATGGAACACGGCAAGCGCGGACGCGTTATCGGCGTAAAAGTATTCTCGCGCGAAAAGGGCGATGCGTTGGACAGCGGTATCATCAAGCGCATTCACATTGAAGTTGCACAGGTTCGCAACATTTCAGTCGGCGACAAGCTCGCAGGACGCCACGGCAACAAGGGTGTTATCTCGGTCATACTTCCAGAAGAAGATATGCCGTACATGGAAGACGGAAGTCCTGTCGATGTCATTTTGACACCGCTCGGTGTTCCTTCTCGTATGAACTTGGGACAGATCCTCGAGCTTCACTTGGGACTCGCAGCAAATACGCTCAACTACCAGGCAATCGTACCGCCATTCATGGGCGCAACTGTGGAAGAGATCAAGGGCGAACTCGTGAAAGCAGGCTTCCGCGAAGACGGCAAGATGAAACTTTATGACGGACGCACAGGGGACTCATTTGACCAGGACATCGCGGTCGGATACATGTACATTTTGAAACTGAACCACATGGTTGAAGACAAGATTCACATGCGCTCTATCGGGCCTTACTCGCTCATTACGCAGCAACCTCTCGGAGGAAAAGCGCAGGGTGGAGGACAGCGTTTCGGTGAAATGGAAGTGTGGGCGCTCGAAGGATATGGAGCATCCCACGTGCTTCGCGAAATGCTTACCGTAAAGTCAGACGACATCAGTGGACGTTCAGCAGCATTCGACGCTATCGTGAAAGGCAATGACATCGTTGAAACAAACATTCCTGAATCGTTCAACGTGCTCCTCAATTATCTACGCGGGCTCTCACTCGATATTCAACTCCTTAAAAAAGAGGACCTTAAATAATTAACTTCATGACTATGAAAACATTACGCGAACAGCAGAATTTTGACGCGATCCTACTCAAACTCGCTTCCCCAGAACGCATCAAGGAGTGGTCATATGGTGAAGTTACGAAACCAGAGACCATCAACTATCGCACCCAGCGCAGTGAACGCGGAGGTCTCTTTGACGAGCGCATTTTTGGTCCAGAAAAAGACTTTGAATGTTATTGTGGAAAGTATAAGCGCATTCGTTACAAGGGTATCATCTGTGAGAAGTGCGGAGTGGAAGTAACCCGTTCTATCGTTCGACGTGAGCGCATGGGACACATCGAACTTGCAAGTCCGGTGGCGCATATTTGGTTTCTCCGAAGCGTTCCGTCACGCATGGGACTCATTTTGAATCTTCCTATTGTCGATCTTGAAAAGGTCATCTACTTTGCCGGTTATATCATCACGGGCGTGAACATTTCCGAACGCGACAATTTGATGAAAGAACTCGACAGTGAGTACAAGAGCAAATCAAAAGGTCTCAATGACGAGAAGAGCAAGGAAAAATTGAAGGAACTTCTTTTGACCTCAAAGAAAGAGATCGAGTCGCTCATTGAAGGAAAAGTTCTTGATGAGATTACGTACCACAAATTCGCTCTCAGATATGGTACAGCATTTGAGGCTGGTATCGGCGCGGAAGCAATTTATAATATTTTCAAGAAACTTGATCTTGTAAAATTTCAGGAAAAACTCCTTGGAGAACTTGCAAAGGCGGGAGCTGTCGAGCGTGTGAAGCTAAACAAGCGCCTCGGTATCGTGAAGTCGATGATCAACTCTGGTGTTCGCCCAGAGTGGATGTTCCTCACCACAATCCCCATCATTCCTCCAGCACTGCGCCCTATGGTTGCGCTTGAAGGAGGCAGGCACGCAACTTCAGACTTAAACGACCTTTATCGTCGTGTTATCAACCGCAACAATCGTTTGAAGAAGTTGCGAGAGATCGGCGCACCGGACGTTATCTTGAGAAACGAAAAGCGTATCCTCCAGGAAGCGGTTGACTCCCTCATCGACAACTCGATTCGTCGTGTGCAGTCGGTTGCTATGAACCAAGCTCAGAAGCGCACGTTGAAGTCACTCGCGGACACATTGAAAGGCAAGCAGGGTCTCTTCCGTCAGAACCTTCTCGGTAAGCGTGTTGATTACTCAGGTCGTTCCGTGATCATCGTTGGGCCAAAGCTCAACCTCGACCAGTGCGGACTTCCTAAGCACATGGCGCTTGAACTCTTCCGCCCATTCATCGTTTCAAAAATTTTGAGTCGTGAGCTTGCATACAATATTCGCGGAGCAAACAAGCTCATCGACGATCAGGTTCCTGAAGTATGGGCGATCCTTGAAGAAGTGATCAAAGGCAAGTACGTGTTGCTCAACCGCGCGCCAACTCTTCACCGTTTGGGTATTCAGGCATTCCATCCTGTCCTCATTGAAGGTAATGCTATTCAGGTTCACCCACTCGTATGTACAGCGTTCAACGCAGACTTCGACGGTGACCAAATGGCGGTTCACGTGCCGCTCTCGGTTGCTGCACAAAAAGAAGCGGGGGAACTCATGGCTGCAAACAAGAACCTTCTCGGGCCAGGTAACGGTGACCCAATCACCAACCCTAAGCTTGATATTCCCCTTGGATGTTATTCGATGACCAAGATCATTGAAGGAGCAAAGGGTGAAGGAAAAATCTTCTCAGCGCCCAACAGCGCTATCACCGCGCACGATTTCGACATCGTGAGTTATCGCGCAAAAATAAAAGTATTAGGCACCGAAACTCAAAAGTACGCTCAATATGAAGGCAAGGTATTTGAGACGACCGTAGGACGCCTTCTCTTCAACAGCGTGCTTCCTAAGGATTTCGCATTCGTCAACAAGGAGATCACGAAAAAGGAACTCGAAAATATCATTGATGAGATCATCAACAAATATGGTATCGATGCAACACAGCCAATCTTGGATAAAGTAAAAAGTTTCGGATTTAAGTATGTTACCAAGGCGGGCATCACGTGGGGTATCGACGAGATCAAGACTCCAAAAGAAAAGAAGGAGATTATCGCACGGGCACGCGTAGAAGCAGAGGATATTCGCGGAGAATTCAACGAAGGACTTCTCTCCGAAGAAGAGCGTTATCGTCGCACCATCGAAGTATGGCAGGGTGCTCGCGGAGAAATTGAAAAGTTTATGCCGGGAACGCTCGACAAGGATGGCTCAGTAGAAGACATGTTGAAGTCAGGAGCCCGCGGTTCTATTTCACAAATCCTTCAGATGGGTGGTATGACGGGACTCATCGTCAACACAGCAGGACGCACCATCGATTTTCCGATTGTTCCTTCAAGTAAGGAAGGTTTGTCTCCGGTGGAGTATTTCGTCACCACGCACGGTTCACGTAAAGGTCTTGCTGACACTGCACTTCAGACAGCGAAGGCAGGATACCTCACACGTCGTATCGTTGACGTTGCACAGGATGCAATCATCACCGAAGAAGATTGTGGCGACAAAGAAGGAAAACTCATCCGCGGGGAAAACCTTGTTGGGTTCGACATTCCACTTTCACGCAACCTTCGTGGACGTACGCTTGCGAAAGACCTCGTGGCTACAGACGGTACAGTACTCTACAAGAAGGGTCATTTGATGAACAAACCAGAGGCGCGCGATGCAGAATCAAAAGGCATCACGGAGGCGCTCGTACGTTCACCGCTTGCTTGCAAGACGATGCATGGCATCTGTCGCAAGTGTTATGGTCTCGATATTGGACGCAATGAACTCGTGAAAGTCGGCGAGGCAGTAGGTATCATCGCAGCACAGGCTATCGGTGAACCAGGAACCCAGCTCACCATGCGTACCTTCCATGCCGGCGGTATTGCGTCAGCGGGTGGCGACATCACCATGGGTCTTCCTCGCGTTGAGGAGATTTTCGAGCGTCGTGAGCCAAAGAGTCTTGCTATCATTTCACACACAGGAGGTGTCGTGACCGAGGTTATGAGAAACGACAAGGAGCTCACCATCACCGTTCTTCCAAATGAGGGAGAAGGAAAAAAGAAGGGCGAGGCAATCGAATACACGACAACGCGTGCGCGAACGTCGTATGTAAAAGTTGGCGAGGCAGTCGAGAAAGGGCAGTTCCTTTCAGACGGCTCAGCTGACATCGCGGAGGTCTTCCAGTATGCGGGCAAGGATCGTGCGGAGAACTATATCATCACGGAGGTTTTGAAGATCTATGAACTTCAGGGCGCATCGATTTCACGCAAGCATATTGAGGTGATTATCCGTCAGATGTTCTCGCGCAGAAAGATCAAGGAAGCGGGAGATACACGATTCAATATCGGTGAAATTATCGAACAAGGCGGACTTGCAATCGAGAATGCGCGCGTTGAGAAAGCGGGTGGCGAAAAGGCAAAAGCAGACATGATCGTGCTCGGTATTTCTGAAGTTGCACTTACGACCAAGAGCTGGCTCTCAGCAGCGTCATTCGAAAACACGACGCGTATTCTCATCAACACTGCGATTCGCGGAGGTGTGGACACACTCCGAGGACTCAAGGAAAACGTTATTATCGGACAGCTTATTCCTGCAGGAACAGGTTTTGGATTGAAGAAAAAGGGAATCGTTGATCTTCCCGGCGAGAGCCAGGAGCAGATGATCGGGGAGTAGTGTTGTTTCAAAGTTCTAGCCCTAATTAGGTTCAGGAGAGCTTGATGTTTGCTCTCACGAACTCTCACTTACATTGCCATGACCTCGGTCATTGAAGAAATAAAATCACGGTTGAGCATAGTAGAAGTTGCTTCCGGATATATCAAGCTTGAAAAAGCCGGAGGAAACTTCAAAGCATGTTGTCCATTTCATAATGAACGGACGCCGTCGTTTTACGTTTCTCCCGCACGGCAGACGTATCATTGTTTTGGATGTAATCGGGGTGGGGACATCATCTCTTTCGTAGAGGAGATTGAGGGGCTGGATTTCTCAGGAGCGCTTAAAGTCCTCGCGGAACGTGCGGGTGTTGAACTCAAGCGCGAACGCAAAGAACTCCGTGATGAACGCGAAGGTTCGTACCTTGCAATCGAGCTCGCGACAAAATTCTACGAGGCAGTTCTCCCACGATTCCCTGAAGCGGTCTCGTATCTCAAGAAGCGGGGTTTGACCGACGCAACGATCAAACATTTCCGTATCGGTTTCGCGCCTGACGAGTGGCGTTCGCTTCACGATTTTCTCAAAAAGAAAAATGTCGCTGACAGCGTGATTGAGCACGCGGGGCTTGTTGTAATGACCGAGAAGGGGTTCTATGATCGTTTTCGCGGACGTGTGATGTTTCCGCTTCTCGATAGCTCTGGTCGCGTCGTCGCATTCTCTGCCCGCATTTTGAAAGAAGGCGAGGGGAAAACGCTCGGCTCATCCGCAAGTGCAAAGTATGTGAACAGTCCGGAAACGGAAATATTCCACAAATCAAAAGTTCTTTTTGGATTCAATTTGGCAAAAGAATCAATGCGAAAAGAAGACTCCGCCGTGCTTGTGGAAGGTCAGCTCGACCTCATCCTTTCACACCAAGCGGGGGTGACGAATGCCGTTGCATCGTCGGGTACAGCGCTCACTGTGGAACATCTCGCGCTCATAAAGCGGTTTACGGACAATCTGATTCTTGCGCTCGACGCCGACAAGGCTGGTCTCTCGGCGACACATCGTGCGATAGAGCTCGCGCTCGACCAAGATATGAGTGTTCGTGTCGCGCAGATTCCCGAAGGCCTCGACCCCGCAGATCTTATTGTGAGAGATCCGCTCGCATGGACGAACGCAATTCGAGATTCAAAACAGGTACTCGACTTCTACTTGGAACTTCTGCCGACGCTCTATAAAGAAAAGGACACTCTTCGCGCAAAAATATCGGAAATCGTAATACCGTTCATCGCACACCTGAAGAATACTCTCGACGCAGCGCATTATATCGGAGAAGTTGCCGCACTCCTCCACATAAAGGAAGACCCTGTGTGGGAAGAGGTAAAGAAACGCTCTGCTACCGCGGGACTCCTCAAAGAAACAGAAAAGCTTACCAATGTAAGTACACTGCTTTCTCGCAGAGTGCGCATTGCACGAACTATAGATGGATTACTCCTCTGGCAAGAAGAGACAAAGACGCCCTTGCTTACGGACAAAGAAAAATATCGGAGTCAGTATGTGAAAATCCTCGAAGGCCCACCACCT
The DNA here is from genome assembly GCA_038061275.1 of Patescibacteria group bacterium. Taxonomy (GTDB): domain Bacteria; phylum Patescibacteriota; class Minisyncoccia; order Phycocordibacterales; family UBA1550; genus UBA1550. Next base: position 12,679 of record JBBTZQ010000005.1, on the reverse strand, counting down.
GAAGAGGTAACGAGTGTCAACCGTGACAAACTTATATTTGAAGCAGAAGCGCGATTTCACGGCAATGAAAAATTGGAACCTGAGATCGAAGAACTCTTGAGGAATCTAGAGGAAGAAATACTACGAGAACGTTTCAGCGAGAAGATGGAAAAACTAAAGACGGCAGAAGCACGAGGAGACATTAATGAGGCGCAAGGATTGCTCGCTGAATGTCAGACAATTTCAAAGGAGCTCTACGCATTAACTAATACTATTCCTAAATAATTTATCATGATCAAAAAAACCACCCCCAAAAAGAAGGTCGTTTCCAAGGCTCCTCTCAAAAAGCCCGTGAAGAAGGCTGTGACTAAACCGGCAAAGAAACCGCTTAAAAAGGCGCAAAGCAAGAAAGCCGTCGCAAAGAAAACTCTTCCTAAAAAACCACAAGCCAAAAAGAAAACGGTGGTTGTCGCCAAGCAACAAAAAGTTCTTGCAAAAAAAGTCGCTCCCAAAAAACCAACAAAGAATAAAAAGAATGCGGATGAGTGGGACACGAAGGCAACACGCCTCGTCACAAAAGGACGCGCGCGCGGCTTCATCACCCACAATGAGATCTTGAAGGAGTTTCCTTCTATCGAACTCGACGTTCTCTTTCTTGATCAACTCTATGAAAAGCTTAGCGAAGCTGGGGTAGATGTTCTCGAGAGTGGCGGACTTTTGGATGCAGAACCGGAAGAAGTTCTCTCGCACAAAAAGTATACATACAAGGGAGGGGATTCTTCTTACGACTCGATTCAAATGTATTTGAAGGAGATCGGTCAGTATTCACTAATCGGAGCGCAGGAAGAACGCGATCTCGCAAAGCGCATTCAGCTCGGAGAAGAGGAAGCAAAAAACCTCCTCGCGCGCGCAAACCTCCGTCTCGTAGTTTCGATTGCGAAAAAATACGTCGGACGAAGCGCCGACCTCACACTCCTCGATCTCATCCAAGAAGGGAACCTCGGTCTTTTCAAAGCAGTTGAGAAATTCGATTGGGAGAAGGGATATAAATTTTCGACCTATGCAACATGGTGGATTCGTCAGGCGATTACCCGCGCGCTCGCGGACCAGTCCCGTACGATCCGTATTCCCGTTCACATGGTGGAGACGATTTCAAAATACAAGCAGGTTGTGCGAAGGTTGAGCCAAGACCTTGGGCGTGAGCCACTTCCCGGCGAAGTCGCGACCGAAATGGGTCTCGATGTCGAAAAGATTTACAATATTAAAAATATTGACCAAGACACTGTATCGCTAGAAAAGCCTATCGGCGACGATGACGACAAATCAACGCTTGGTGAATTCATCGCCGACGACAAGATTCTTTCGCCCGCGCAGGATTCCGCACAGCGTATTCTTTCGGACCAAGTGAAAGAGATAATGGATGACCTCTCGGAGAAAGAACGAAAGATCCTTGAGCTCCGCCACGGGCTCGTGGACGGCATCGTCCACACTCTTGAAGAGGTGGGAAGGGAGTTTGGTGTTACACGCGAACGTATTCGTCAGATTGAAGCAAAAGCTATCGAAAAGATCCGCGCGCACAGCAATGTGGATAAGCTTCGCAATTACTAATTATAATAAAAAAACGCGAACAAAATGTTCGCGTTTTTTTATCTTTATTTTGATTATTTGAGTTTCAGCGCTTTATCAATTTGGCTCTTCACGACATCGTACGGTTGTGCGCCATTGATCACATCAACAACTTTTCCGTTAACGACAATGAGGGAGTGAGGAGTGCCCCCGACACCCGCCTTCCCGCCGCTCGCGAGATCTTTGTCGACGATCGGTTTCATCTCTCCGCTCGCGAGGCATTTTTCAAAAGCTTTTTGATCAAGCCCTAGTTCAAGAGCGATCTTTGGCAAGAGCGCCGCATCAAGTCCGTCGTTACCCGGCGTGATCTCGAAGATTTTATTCGTATATTGCCAGAATTTTTCATTCCCTCCGAGTTTTGCAGCACACTCTGTCGCCTCCGCTTCTTTCGGAGCTTTTGTGTGGAAGGGAAGCGGATAGTGACGATATACCCACGCGACTTGGTTGCCATCGTACTCATTCGAGATTCTGTTCATGGTTCCGTGGAACACTTTGCAGAAGGGACATTCGGTATCAGAATATTCTACGATGATCACCTTTGCTTTTAAGGAACCCATGATGTGGTCAGACTTGGTCACGGGGTCAAGCGTAAGTTTTTGATTCTGTGGATTCTGAGTAGGATCAACCGAGCCTCCAAAATAAATAAAAAAAGCAGATGCAATCGCAAATCCGGCGATGAACATCGAAACGGGGATTGCATAATAATTTATTACTCCTGTTGATGTTTTTGGCGTGGGATCCTGTGGTGTTGTTTGTTCTTCCATACGTTTATATTTATGTAATAATAGTCATTAGTATATCACATAACTGCACGTCCTAAAGGACAAAGGAAAGCTTTGTCAGGCATGAGATTCTGGGCAAATTCTGTTTTTTGTGCTTGAATGGGGCATATGGAAGTCAAAAGTGCAACATTTATAAAGGGAATCTTGGGTACGGACAAGATTCTTTTGGACGGTATTCCTGAGATCGCCTTTGTGGGGCGCTCGAATGTCGGCAAATCAAGCGTTATCAACTCGCTCGTTAATAGCAAAGACCTTGTTAAATCAAGCGCAACACCAGGAAAAACAAAGGAAATAAACTTTTTTCTTATTAACAAGAATTGCTACTTTGTTGACCTTCCCGGTTACGGATTTGCGAGAATGGGAGCAAAAGGCGCAGAAAAGATACGGAAGCTTATCCTTTGGTATTTGGGAAGTGGGGAAGTACGCCCAAAGCTCATCGTACTTATTGTTGATTCTGGGGTGCCACCAATGATTCATGACAAAGAAATGGCTGACATTCTGCGCGTTGAGGATTTGCCGTTTATTATCCTTGCAAACAAGATTGATCGCTTGAATCAAAAAGAGAAGTCACATAATCTCAAAACACTAGAGGCGTATTTGGGTGGAGAAGTACTTCCGTATTCAGCAAAAACAAAAATAGGAAAAGAAGAACTACTGGAGCGTATCGAGAAGAATTCTAAACGCAAGTAACTTGCAATTGTCCCTTAGATGATGTAGTATTGAGAAATTGTGAATCTTCGAAAGAACTTCGAACACTCCCAAGCCCTTACTTATTTTAATGAACCCAAGGAAATACAAAATCATTGTTGCCGGACTCGCATTGCCGATTCTCATGGCGGGCTTGTTCTTTTTTGAACAGGACAGCGTAGCGGAAAAACAAAATAATAAAATCAAGGTGACGGCGAGTTTTTATCCACTCGCCTACCTTGCAAGTGCTGTTGGAGGAGATTTTGTGACGGTCGTTAATTTGACCCCGCCGGGAGCAGAGCCTCATGATTTTGAACCTTCTCCGCGCGATATTGAAATGCTGTCTAAGACAGATGTTTTCATTTACAATGGAGGTAATTTTGAACCTTGGATTAAAGCTTGGGAAGGAGGTTCATTTAGTCATCCACCACTTACTGTGAATATGATCGGCGCTCTTACAACGAAAAAAATTGAGTTGATAGAAAGCAGGAGCGCTACCGACCCGCACGTGTGGCTTGATCCAAGAATTATTGCGGAAGAAGCCGAAATTTTGAAAGATACTCTTATTGCGATAGATCCGGCTCATGAGTTCGTCTATCGCGAGAATACTTCGCGTCTTGTGGAAGAGCTTAATTCCCTTGATGCTCATTACAGAAAAGTTCTAAATACCTGCAATATTCGCGACATGGTAGTTTCCCATGAAGCGTTTGCGTATCTTGCGCGCGCGTATGATCTCTCTATGATTCCTATCGCGGGGCTTTCTCCTGACGAAGAACCTTCGCCGAAAACACTTGCTTTCATTTCCGACCTTGCTCAAGAGAAAAATATAAAGTATATTTTCTTTGAAGCGATAGCAAACCAAAAGCTTTCCGAAACCATTGCGCGTGAAATAGGCGCAGAGACACTCGTCTTGAATACACTTGAGAGTTTAACGGTTGATGAGCTTCGCGGGGGGGAAGATTATATTTCAATCATGGAGCAAAACCTCAATAACTTAACGAAAGCACTTGTATGCCAGTAAACACTAAATATATAGAGGTAGATAATGTGAGTTTTTCCTACGGCGACACGCCCATTTTGGAGAATCTTTCATTTTCAGTAAAAAAGGGGGATTATTTGGGTATCATTGGACCCAATGGAGGAGGGAAGACCACGCTTCTCAATATAATTCTTGGGCTAGTACATCCTACGAGCGGATCCATCAAACTTTTTGGAAAAGATCGCCACGATTTTAAAGAAAAATATCGCATTGGATATGTTCCACAGCGCGTAGCGCAGGCGGACAGGACATTTCCAGCTACAGTGTTTGAAGTGGTGCGAAGCGGGCGCGTCCCTCGTCTTGGTTTTTTTAATAATTTTACTAAAACCGACACTAAAGCAGTAGAGCATGCTATGGAGCTTTCAGGAATTTCAAAGTATCGGGATATGCTCATCGGTAACCTTTCTGGAGGAGAGAGGCAACGCGCGTTTATCGCGCGCGCACTCGCAGGTGAGCCGGACATTCTCATTCTGGATGAACCAACGGTTGGTGTTGATATTGGAGCACAGAAAAAGTTTTATGAATTTCTCGCGTCGCTCAATAGAGACCAGCATCTTACGATAATTTTTGTTTCGCATGATGTTGATGTGATTTCAGAAGAGACGAACACTGTGCTTTGTCTCAACCACACCTTGGTGTGTCATGGTCCGTCAGGGTCGCTTCTCGACGAACACGTCCTAAAGCGCTTGTATGGCGAACATACAAAACAGGCAATTCATAACCATGATTGAAATACTGCAATACGATTTTATGGTGCGCGCTTTTGAAGCAGGAATCGCAATCGGTATCGTTGCGCCTCTAATTGGGATGTTTCTCGTTGTGCGAAGATATTCTCTTTTGGCGGACACATTGGCGCATGTTTCATTTGCTGGTGTTGCGCTCGGACTTCTTTTGAAAATCAATCCTATTTTGTCAGCCATCGTGTTATCACTCATCGCTTCGGTCGGCATAGAACACCTCAGAAATTCACAGAGGTTATTCGGCGAATCTATCCTCGCACTCTTTCTGTCTGGTTCTCTTGCTCTCGCGGTCATCATTCTTTCGCTCGCGCAAGGATTCAATGCAAATCTTTTTAGTTATTTGTTCGGGAACATCTCCACTGTCTCACCGATTGACCTCAAAATTACAATCGCACTCGCAATCACGGTTTTCTTTGCGGTGCTGTTTTTGTATAAAGAATTGTTCTTTGTTTCGTTTGATGAAGAACTGGCGCGCGCAAGCGGTCTTCCGGTAAAATATATTAATCTTGCCATCGTCATGCTCGCCGCAATCGCAATCGCGCTTTCAATCCGCATTGTGGGCGTCCTTTTGATTGGCGCGCTCATGGTTATCCCCGTTATTTCCGCTATGCAATACAGGGCAGGATTTCGAACGACACTTCTGCTCTCCGTGCTCTTTTCAATCTTCTCCGTCATTACCGGTTTATTTGCAGCATACTATTTGAACCTTGCTTCCGGAGGCGCTATTGTAATCATAGCACTCATCATTTTCTTGATAAGCGTTCTCTTCACACGAAGACCGTAGTCTCTTTTTGAATTGAGATCGCTATGTTAGTAAACACGGTCAATGTGTTCCTTGAGAAACGCAATATCTTTCCCGAATACTTTTTTCCCTGGATTGAATATGTTGAGAGGGTCAAAAATAAGCTTAGTTTCTTCGAATAATTTTACAAGCCCCGTGCCGTACATTTGTTTGAGAAATGGCGTGCGAATGAGACCGTCATTGTGTTCCGCAGACATTGAGCCGTGGTATTCAAAAACAAGGGAAAAAACTTTCTCGCATAACTCTATCGCTATATCGCGAACGCTGTCCTTGTGGAAATTCATGAGAGGCATGATATGTAAGTTGCCGTCGCCGATATGTCCCGCTATCGTATACTTCAGGTTGTAACTGTCTAGTATTGCGTAGAGTCTTGGCAGAAATTCGGGCAGATATTCCGGACGAACAATAATATCCTCGATGATGGGAGCTGTACGGTCATGTCCAGAGTGGTGACGGAGAAGATTGAAGCTTTCACGACGAATTGTCCAATACTTATCAGCGTCCTGTCGGTCACGCGTAATGGTGGTTGACGCAGTCCCGAATCCTTGAATATCAGACTGGGCACGTCGCGCCTTAAGAACGACTTCTTCTTCCGAGTCACCCGTGAATTCAGCGAGGAGCACAATTTTTGATCGAATAGCCTCTCCAAGCGAGCGTGCGATGTCGGGAAGAAATTGCTCTGCGAGCTCAAGCGTGCGGTCATCGTAGGACTCAAAACTTTCCGGCTTATGGGGGAGAATTTTATTGACCACATCGCCGAGCTCCGCAAGATCTTTGATAAAGATGACCAAGAGTTCTGTAAAGGGTTTCGGCTTGATGAGTTTGAAGCTTATCTCAGTCATGATACCGAGTGTTCCCTCGGAGCCGGTAAAAAGTTGCGTAAGGTCGAATGTTTCTCTATCCCAGACATCCCAAAGATTGTAGCCCGCCGTATTTTTGCTTACATTCGGTCGTGCGGATTTGATGAGATCGTAATTGTTCTCCAGAATTTCATACATGCGACGGTAGAGATTTCCTTCGAATCCTTCAATCAGCAATTTTTCATTTAGCTCGGCGCGAACAAGAGGCTTGAAGACGTACTCATTGCCATCGCTCAAGACTACTTTGAGTTCCCGCACATATTTGTTAGTAGAACCGAAGGAAAGAGTTTTTTCTCCCGCGGAATTATTTGCGACCATGCCACCGACAGTGCAAAGTTTTTTCGATGCGGTGTATGAAGGGAGAAGGAGTCCTTTTTTTGCAGCTTCAATTTCAAAATCTCGATAATACACGGTGGGTTCGACAATAGAGAAATCTTCACCAACCTCTATGATGCGGTTGAATTTTTTCATATCGAGCGCAATTGAAGAAGTGAGCGATTCTCCCGACATGCCGGTACCCGCTGCTCGCGCGGTAATAGAGATATCCTGACCGCCCTCTTTAAGTTCGCGGACAAAATTCACGACTGTTTTGAGATCGTGCGTATCTTCGGGCGTAACTACAAGCAGGGGCACAATTTCAAAAATACTTGCATCGTTTGCATGTGTCTGCAAGTCAGTTGTTTCGTCTGAAACAGTTCCTCGTATGCGACGCTCAAATTCTTCCTTGATGTTCATGTGAGTAAAAAGAGGGGAATTAATATTCGCCGATAATGATAATAATATCAGAATCGGTTTCTTTGGACGTTGAGGCAGTTTTCGTAATTGCGGAAGGGTAGAGCGTATGGACTGCTCCCGAAATAGATGGTAGATATCCCGCCTTGCTTTCTTTGATAATTATTGTGGTCGTTGATAACTTTATTTTTTGATTTCCTGTTTTTGGGGTATTAAATCCCGCTTGTTCTATTGTTTTTGCAAGGAGAGATGCGAGCCCTGCTTTCGGAGTGCTGTTAAGCACCGTAATGGTGACTTCGCCTTTGTTCAAAGGAGCAGGCGTCATCACGTCCGTAGTTTTGGTGCTGGTAGCGACACCCGCGTTTATGTTGTCGCTCTCTATTGTGGTTCCTTCGCTCTGAAGTGTTGCCGTGACACCAAGTTTTTTAAGAGCGAGCTCGTAACGTGTGATGTCAAGAACCTGCACGACATCACCACTTTCATACGAAAAAATCTTATTAATGTTCTTGGAAATAAACTGTGTGGAAATAAAAAATACTATCCCAACCGCTACAATAAAAAGAACCAGGATCCCCGAATAGACGAGGTCTTTCGGCTTCACGGTCTTTAAAAATTCTACAATGTGGGTATATTTGATGATCATGGAGTTTTGTTGTTACTGTGTTGCGTTTGTTTGAATGCTCGCGCGGAATGACATTGTCGCCGTGCCATCCCAGCCGGAGGCACCCGAGGACGAGATACTCAGGTTTTCAATCTTGGTGAAATAATGGAGCTGTTCAAAATCTTTGAGATAACTTGAAAAGTTCGCTACGTTGCCAGAAAGAGTGTTTGAGTAGGCGACCGTAGCAAGCGGGAACGGAGCAGAAATGGTCGACGGTGTCGGGTTGTCAAAGTGAAATGATTCCGTCAGCCCGTTTTTCAGAGCAAGGCTTTCAAGCGTTGCCACGAAATCAAGGATGTTATCTGAGGGGATGAAGGCTCGCTCAATCAGTGCGTCATTTGTTCCAATGAAATCCGTGTCGCGTTTAATTGCGGTAAAGATTTCCGTGCGTTTTTCGAGCGCGCTGGCCAGGTGGCGGTTCTTCAAGACATCGTCAGAGAGACGTATAATTTGTTGTGAAAGAATCCACGTGACAATCAGAGTAACCACAACGGCCGAAATGGCGATGAGCGCATGGCGTCCGATGAGTATCAAAAGATTTTTTGTGGTAAACATATTGTTTGGTGTTATTTATAGAATGCCGAGTTCGGCTCCTTGAGGCGGAACGACACGGTAAACGGTATATCCCCCCTTTTTTCAAGATTTGTGATAGGGAGATTTACCTCGGAAAACATCGGAGACTCTTGAAGCGATTTTTTAAATAGATTTAAAGTCACACGGTCTTTAGCGGTTCCTGTTAATGACATGGTTTCAGTTATGGATGGTGCTGAAAAATTCGTGATGTTTATACCGCTTATCACCCGCGCCTTTACTTCATCAAATACCGTGCTCCATATTGGTGTTTGAGACAGAAGAGTTTGTGTGGCTTCGGTGAGTTTATTTACTCTATTTACCCGCGCTTCCTTATCAAGAATTTCGGGTGAGGCGGGCGACACCGAAAGTGTCGCGATAGTTCTATTTGCATTTTGTGACAAAGATAATACAAAGAGGTACGTAGCGAGGAATGCGGCAATGAAAAATATAGATACTCCCACAATCATGTTGCGAATGAGTGCAATAAAGGTTGTCGCCTTTTGGTAAGTGTAAGCCTCCTCGGTGCCGACAGGGAGGAGGCTTATGAGGTTGTCCTCGCCTTCAGGAATTTGACCGCGAATAACAGCGCCTATGGCAATAAGCCATTTTGACTGAGGTTCCGAAAATCCTTTTTTATTTGCGTAATCATCTCGAATCTTCGCGTCCAAGATTGAGGCTTCTACGATCTCCACTCCCAGCTCTCCCGCGAGCGCAGTTCGTATTCTATGAACCTCCGTCGATATTTTGCTTTCATCGAGAAAACGTGACGGCAAGGTGCGCGAAAAGCGAAGCGTGCCGTTTTTGAGCGCGAACACCGTTGCGCCGTCAGGGGTTTTCTTTGTAAAGAGTACCGTGCGTTCGGGTTCGAGTTTGACAGCGCGCGCTATGCTGGCGAGATGCGACTCGAGCGCGAGTATCTTGATCCCGGCATCTAGAAGCGCATCGGCATATCCCTGTGCGACCGTGCGCGGAATAGTCGCAAGCAGGATCTCGTTACCTTGTGGCGTGCTCGGCAGTTGCTCCCAGTCAAGATAACTTTCATCGATTTTGGTTGGTAACTGGAAACTTACCGCGAGACGCATTGCCTCTGAAAGACGCTCACCAGAAAGAGTCTTATGGAATGAAAAGATGCGGGAATAAACCTTGTCGTCGGGAATAGAGACGATTGCGTAGTCGGTGCCGAGAGCTACTTTGCTCCAGATACTCCCGAGTGTTTTTCCAAGGAGTGCTCGGTCAGCCACAACTCCTTCAACAATGATGTTTGCGGCGATGGGTTCTTCGACAAAAACAAGTTGCTCGACATTTTTGCGAGTAAGCTTGTCTTTATATTTGCGAATAAAAACAATACGCACGACAGAGTCGCTTATCTCTATTCCCGCAACACGTTTTTCTTTCGTGAGAAGATTTAAAATGTTCATCTTGTGTTTGTATAGTATACTCCCACACCTACTTTTTGCATAGTGTTTTTTGTTGCTTTTTTACACAAGGGAATAAGTTATTTTTATTGAGAACAAAAAATATCCCATTCAAGAATTTTAAAAACACAAAGCAACGATGCAAAAATAGGTGTGGGAGTATACCAAGTTATTTCTTTGCGTGCTACAATATTTATTAACATCATGAAACTCCGCACGAAAGCAGTTTTGTTTTTTGGAACATTTCTCGTCCTCATCGCGCTTGTCGTTGTTTTTTATGCGCAGTATATAGTCGGCGATGTTTTCAAGAAGCAAACAACCGAAAGCCTCCGCATCATTGCCGAGCAGACCGAAGGCGCCTACCTTGCTTTTGAGGAAATCTTGAAGACGCACGTCATTGACTTGTCCTCTGACACGATGCTTCAAAACATAGCAAGGGCGACAATAGATGCCAGAGGTGGCACGCCAGAAAGAGCACGTCTCGCAGGGGAATTTTCCACGTATCTGAAAGAGAAGAAAATGCCATTCGACAGGACTATGTTTCTTGCTGACCTTCTCGACAAGAACGGCACGGTAATCGCTTCGACGGACTTTAGTCGTATTGGAACTAATGAAGCGCAAGAAGAGTTTTCCCATAATGCGAATCAGTTTTCAAAAGCAATTGTTTCAAAGTCCCCTGAGGCGTTTGTGAATATCAATGTACTTGAAGAAGATGAAATGAGCGAACCGATGACTCATGCGGTGGCGCGCATTTTTATTCCAAAAGAGCAAGGGGAATTCCAAGCTGTCGACGGAGCCATTCTCTTTCATTTTTCAAATAACGACCAAATTGTGAAGGTATTAAGCGGTGAAATTTACACGCAAGGCAGAAAAACGAGTAGCGGTTTTTTAACAAGTTTTAAGACGTCCGATATTTATCTCGTAAACAACGAGCGCGTTATGATGACGCCGTCACGGTATGTCAAAGACCAAAAAGTAAATCAAAAAGTGGACACGCTTCCGGTGCGCGAATGTTTAGAGCATGGGAAAGAGATTAATGAGGAATATGACAATTATAAAGGAGTACGCGTCTTGGGTGTCTCCATGTGTCTCAAAGAAAGTGAGATTGTGATGGTACTGGAAATCCAAAAGGATGAAATTTTTGCCCCCCTGAATATGTTTATGCAAAAAACGATAATCGGACTGTCGATAATAGCTGTTTTTGGATTATTTATTCTCGTGATTTTTTTACGGTGGCCCATTGCAAGAATCAACGATGTTGTGTCGGCTCTCGAGCGTGTTATGGGTGGAGATTTTTCCGCACAAGTGGCGGTGCGCGCGAGAGATGAAACAGGGCGTCTTGCCACTATGTTTAATGCGATGGTTAAAACAATTCGCGATACTCAAAAAGATTTGCAAAAATCATCTCAAGTGGTCGAAGAAAAAACTCTCTTGCTTACAAAAGAAATAGAAGAACATAAAGAACAAGGAATATTCCTCGAGGATTCCAAGAGCGCGATGTTAAATATTCTAGAGGACACAAAAGAAGTGAAAGACTCCCTCGCTGTAGAGAGTACGCGTCTCCGAACCATCATCAGCTCAATCGGGGATAGTCTCATACTTATCGACGTGAATTATAGAATCGCACTAGTCAATCCAAAAGCCGTTGAACTTTTTGCGAAGCCAGAATCAGAGCTTATTGGTAAAGACCTGCGAAGCGAAATGAAATTATTGAATAAGAAAACAGGTGAGTTGTCGCTCGCAGAATGGCCGATTGAAGAAATGTTTTTGACAAAGAAGATCGTAACAACTACCCTTGAGGATGGACTTTCTCTTTTGACCAACAATCGCACTACCGATATTCCTGTGGCATTTTCGATCGCTCCCCTCGATGGAGGTATTTCAGGCGGGGTTATTATTATACGCGATGTGACTCGAGACCGCCTGCTCGATGAATCAAAGTCGGGCTTCATATCGGTCGCTTCTCATCAGCTCCGCACGCCACTTACGACGATTCGTTGGTATTCGGAAATGCTTCTAAGCGGTGATGTAGGGCCTGTCTCTGATTCTCAGCGAGAATTTTTGGAGGAAATCCACGGTGGTGCGGAACGTTTGTATCAGACGATTGACCTTTTGCTCGGCATTTCGCGCATCGAGAGCGGCAAGATGAAGCCAGAGCCGGCGCCCGTTAACCTCATGATCATTAGCGAAGAAATAGTTCACGAAATCACGCCACAACTGCGAGAAAAGAAACTCTCGATTCAGATAATACCGCCGAAGGAGGAAATTATAGTTACCCTTGACGTTCTCGCGCTTCGTCAGGTACTCCTCAATCTTTTTTCAAATGCAATCAACTATACGAACGAAGGAGGAATTATTGAAGCACTTTTTGTGAAAAACGCAGGCGACAAAGAAGTGGTTTATTTGGTGCGCGATAATGGTATCGGAATTCCCGCAAATCAGCGCAGTAACATCTTCTCAAAGTTTTTTCGCGCTGAAAATGCAACCACAAAACGCCCCGACGGGTCCGGTCTCGGTCTCGCTCTCGTGAAGGAGATTGTGGAATCATGGGGCGGAAAGGTGTGGTTTGAGTCCACCGAAGGAAAGGGAACGACCTTCTTCTTTACGATACCGTTGCAAAAATAAAGTCCCCATTGCCTCAAATGTTCCCTTCACGCTATAATACCTTGAATTACGAAACTCGAGTTTCCCGTCTTTGCGAGCGTAGCGTGGCAATCCATCCCCTCATCGTCTTTGCGAGAAGGTATTCCGCCGAAGCAATCCAGAGTTTATCGCGCATAATC
>JBBTZQ010000004.1:0-5069 GCA_038061275.1 Patescibacteria group bacterium | reverse complement strand
TAGCTATGAAAAGGATGTCATGCTCGTTTCCACAACCAGCGCACTCATCGTTTTTGTGAGTTGCAGTCCGTTTCTTTATTATGTTTTTGCTTGGTACTATCAGCAATAGGACAGTATGAGTTTTCTCGCGCCTTCATCATAAAATCACCGCGTACAAGGAGGTCACCATGCGCAAAACACTGACACGCAACATAGTGATGATCATCTGCTTTTTTCTCCTCTCTCCACCGCCGTATCTTTTTGCAAAAGAGATCGGCGGCGCACAAGAAATCAAGTCCCCGTTCCGCTTCGAGAAAGTGAAAAAAGGCGGCTCGCTCTGGGAGATGTTCGGCACGCGCTGGAAAACAGTCGCAAAGATCAATCGCATATCTCCCGAGCGCATCAGAGAAGGGATGGCTCTTAAAGTCCCCTACGACTGGAAAGCGGCGGAACAAAACGCTCCGATACCGCACAAACTGCCCGGCCGCAAAGGAAAGCTCGTGCTCATCGATCTTCACGCGCAGACATTCGGCGCCTATGAAAACGGCGCGCTCGTTTTGTGGGGACCGATCTCTTCCGCTTCCGGAAAAAAAGAATGCCTCAATAAACGCGGAAGAAAGCAGGCATGCGAAACGCCTACCGGAAATTTCTGCGTCACGGGAAAAGACAAGAACCATGTTTCAAAGAAATACCCGCCACCCACTGGCGGCTCGCCAATGAAATACGGAATACGATTTTTCGGCGATTATTGGATCCACGCCGGCGCACTTCCCGGCAACCCGGATTCGCACGGTTGCATCCGCGTTCTTTCCGACGACGCGCAATGGCTCTTTTCATGGACAAACAGAAAAACCGCGATCATCATCATGTGACCGCATACAGAAAAACCAGCATATATACGCTGGTTTTTTCTATACACCACAGACATCAACCACGGCTATAGGATTTCAACCACTTTTTTGCGCCCGCTTGCGCCCCGAAGGATCTTCACCCGCGAAGGCGCAACGTCAAAATGCTCGGCGACCGAGCGCACCACCGCGTTATTCGCCTTTCCGTCTTCGGGCGCTTCCCGCACCCACACCGTCAGTTCTTTTTCGTTTTTCTGCTCAATGCGCGCAATACTGCTTTTTGGTTTTACCTGTATGAAAAATCTCATGTCAGGCGCGCCACGAGTGCCTCGCCGAATGCGCGCGCCGCTTTCGGCCCGTTCGCGGTAATAATACTGCCATCCTCCACTACTGGCGCATCAGTATACAGTGCGCCATTATTTTCTAAAATCGCAATGGGGCTTTTATCTGTCGGGGAAGTCCACACCGTCACCCGTTTTCCCCGCAACACACCCGCCTTTGCAAGTATCGTCGGTGCGATACAAATAGCGCCAAGCAATTTCCCTGCGGCAACAGCTTCGCGGATCAGCAGGTAACTTTCTTCGTTATCGAGATTTTCAACCGCTCCCGGCCCGCCCGCAAATACCACCGCATCAAACTCGGCTGTTTTCATGTCGGCGATATGCGCGTCAATATGCGCTTCTCCTCCATGGAACCCGACCGCGACCGCTCCCGCTCGCTCATTGCTTGCGGTCACAACTGTGTGCCCTTCCGCCTCTAAAACCTCACGAGGAATAAAATACTCCTCGTCGCGAAACCCATTCTTTGCGATAACATATACTATGTGAGCCATATACACAGTATATGCCTAAAAAAATAAAAAAGGGAGCCGTGTGCTAACGACTCCCTTTCCTTGGAGACCCTATAAAAATTCATCGAAGCGCTTGAGATACTTCTCGAGTTTTCTGAGCGCCTTTGCCTCAATCTGGCGGATGCGTTCACGAGTAACGCCAAAACGTAGGCTGATCTTTTCATGCGTGAGTCCCTCGCCATTATTGCCATTGATGCCGTAGCGCAGGCGCAAGACCTCCTTCTGCACATCGCTGAGCGGAGAACTATCGAATATCTCGGCGAATTTCTCTTTACATTCTGATCGAAATATCAATGCCTCAGCTTCGGTGCCATCGCTTCCCGCGATGCAATCACCGAGCGTCCTGTCCCCGTCCAGAACCGGCTCATCGAATGAAACGTATTTTTTGAATATCTCTCTCTTCTTATGTATCCATTCTTCGCTTTCACACACCTCTGCCGCGATCTCAGAAATATCAGGCTCTCTGCCGATCCTGTGCGTCAGCCGGCGCACAGCTCTATTATACCGCTGTAACTTTCCGATAACATGCATCGGGTTCCGGATGGTGTATTCACAACTCCCCACCTCGCAAAGAAGCGCCTGGTGGATCCAGTGCGTTGCATACGTAGAAAATCTGCCCCCGTGATCGGGATCAAAACCTCGTACCGCTTTGATAAGCCCCTCATTTCCCGCCTGGATGAGGTCGCTCATTTCCAGATGCACTACGTTACGGTAATACTTTTTCGCGATACTGATCACGAGACGGAGGTTTGCCGTGATAAAAGCTTCCTGTGCTTGCATGTCCCCCTTTTTTGCTTTTCGACTAAGCTCTTTTTCTTCGTCTGCGGTCAACAACTTGAATTCTCTCACCCCTTGAAAATACATATTCACAACACCATCTCCCACGCAAACTTTCTTTTTTTCTTTCTTCTCTTCTCCTGCGTCGTTCGTGCCAAATATATCCGTCGTTTTCATACGCTCCCTCCTTGCTATATTTTTTAATTTTTAATGGGCAAAAATTTTCATAGACACGTTAAAACAAAAAAGCCGATAAGTCAACACAAAAACCTCTTCTCTTTAGTAAGAAAATAACACCGGGATCCGAAGCGCGTCCGCGTATTCCGGCAGACCGGATGGGTTGTCTTTTTTAAACACAAGCATTCCTTCCTTCGTTGAGGGTTTTGCGAAGGTCAGCGGCGCGGAAAACGGCACAAACTCGGTCGTCATCCATTCTCCGCCGGCTGGCGGTTCCGCCTGTGCGATGCCCGCCGCGATCTCCCTTCCATTGCCGTCAAACAGTTTCACGGGAAACGACGCCTCAAAAAACCAGTACCCCCGCGCCTCCCCCTTCACGACAAATGGACTTTTTATTTCTTCTCCGGGCCCGAGCATGACAACGCGGATAAGATCTGCCTTTGACTGGATGTGCTCCATAACGGCATCTTTGTTCGTTTCGCGCGCAATGCGGTAAATAACGCCCGCCTTGTCATCAGACACAAAAAGCACCCCGCCCGGCTGAACGAGCACGTCCACCGGCCTTCCGAGCGCCGTGCCGTCTTTTTGTAACCAGCCGGAAATGAAATCTTCTTCGCCAAGATAGTTCCCCTGCGCATCAAGCATATACCGCACGAGCTTATACCCTGTCGGCTCGCTTTTATTCCATGACCCGTGATATGCCACCAGCACATTATGCCAATATTCTTCCGGCCACCCCTCTTCAGGGAAGAATGCAAGCCCCAAAGGCGCGGAATGCGCGGGAATATCGATATAGCTTTGCGTTTCAAACGGCTCCATGCACGGATTGCGGATATACGTATTTTTGTCGAACGCAGTATCATGCACGTTCTTGCCGTAACATATCGGCCACCCGTAATTTTTTCCTTCCTCAATGATATTTATCTCATCGGGCGGCAGATCATCGCCCAGCATATCGCGCCCCATTTCCGTCGCCCATATCTTCCCGTTCACCGGATGGATCGCCATAAACACGGAATTACGCAAACCTTTTGCAAACTCTTTCACGTCCCCGCTCATAACATCAAGTGCCAATATTTTCGCCCTGCGCGCGTCTTCCTCGTGGCATACGTCGCACGAAGACCCGACAGAAATAAGCAGTATGTTTTCGTCGGGGTACGGCATGAACATGATGGTGCGCGTGAAATGCCGCCCGCCGTCGGGGAGATCGGCAACTTTCTTTTTGCTTTTAAGCAATACGCCCTGTTCATACTCGTACGCCGCCACCTGATGGGATTCGGCGATATATATGGTACATCGTGCCCCGGCGCACCGCGACGCCATCCCGTGCGGCCGGTTGAGCCCATCAAGCACCGTCACGATATCTTCCGCAAAGCCGTCGCCATCTGCGTCTTTGAGCGCCACCACTTTTCCTTGTGAAGGAATGCTCGTCCATAGGTTGCCGTCAGGCCCCCACATCATCACGCGCGGCGCTTTCAGATCTTTTGCAAAAATAGAGATAGAAAAACCTTCCGGAAGCTTCAAAGGCATATCCGTCCTGTTTTCTCCTTCATTTTTTCTTTCCCCCGGCTTCTCCCCCAAAGGCAAAAGAATTTCTGCAATATCTCGCGGCGCTTTCAGCATTACCGGCTTCAATCCGCGCGCAATGCGCAACGCATCAAGCGCGTAAAACACGACAAGCGCAAACACTGCCGCGCCCAACACAAATGCCACGAGCGATGTGAGTATTCCTTTCCAGTTCATATATCTATTATACCAAACACCGCCGTTTCGTAAAACGCGGCGGCGATGTTTTATATGTTCTCTACCCTACTCAATAACCGTTATTTTTCCCTGCATGGAAGGATGCAAGTTGCAATGATACCCCACTGTTCCGACTTTTTGGAACGTAAAACTGTACGATTGACCCTGCGCTAGCACGCCCGATGAGAGTTCCGGCAACGACGTGTGTAGCGGATGCGGATTCGATGCGATTTGATGGGGCGCGGTATCTTTATTCACCCAGGTGATCGTGGTCCCTTTTTTCACGGTCATTTCCTTGGGAGAAAAAATGAAATTTTCTATCTCTACGGTCTTTTTCTCCATTTTTTCTTCGCTTCGTGAAACGGCATTCGCTGTGCACTCACCTGCGTATACTATATCCTCGTCCGCGCATGTTGCTTCGCACGCGTTGCCGTACGTTTTACTATCCTTCCCGCACACCGGACTATACACCTCTGCGCAGATACAGCCGTCTCTTCTTGTTTCCCCGCTTCTCTCGCTCTCCTCATTTTTCTTTTCATTCTCTTCTTCCAACTCATCCGATCCTTCTTGTTCTTCTGTCATCCGTTTTGCGTTTGTCGCCGTAGCTACCGCCGCGCGCGCCTGCCCGTATGCTTCTCCATATTTTTCTTCATCAAATGCATCCATCGCACGACTCACATGCTCCCGTGCCTGTG
>JBBTZQ010000003.1:0-16687 GCA_038061275.1 Patescibacteria group bacterium | reverse complement strand
TCTCATAAAAAAGAAAAAGTATCTTTTTCCGATATAATTGCGAGTTTTCGCGCTAAGATATTGTTTACAACGGGATGCGCACTCCTTCTTTTTATTGGGGTGATATTTGTGTTGGTAAGATTTTTTGCTGATATTATCTTGATATCAAGCATTTTTGGAATCATCGCAATAACGATAACCTTCATTATTTTATACGTAGTAGTTGCACGAACGTCCGCAAAGTTTCTTACTGAGTATCACAATTTTATTAAGCTACAAACAGCGGTGATTAGCAGACTTAAGAGCGAACATCAAGAAAGTATAGATATCTTGCTTGTTCGAGACAAACAACTCTCAGAGATAAATAGACGGCTTATGAAGTCAAATGTAGATCTTGACTCAAGTACAAAATTGCTCATTAGAAAGGACCGAGAACTTGTTGCCGTAAACGAACAGTTGATAAACATAGATGAACTTAAGTCCGAATTTGTTACGACGGTAGCGCATCAGCTTCGCACACCACTTTCAGGAACAAAGTGGATTTTGAGCATGCTTTCTAAGGGAGAGCTCGGTCCAATTACTGAAGAAGAGCGATCGTATCTTATAAAAGCGTATGATAGCAATAATCGGATGATTGTTCTGGTGAACGAACTCTTGGATATTGAACGTGTTGAGAATAACAAAATACAATACACATTTTCTGAAATTGACCTTTTTGAAATTACAGATAAGCTTATTAGCGAACTTTCGCCTTCTGTAAAATTAAAAGGCGTTGAAGTTTCAGTGCAGGGAAGAGAAGCACCATTTAAAGCTATCGGGGATATTCAAAGAATAACCACCGTAATACAAAATCTTCTTGATAATGCAACAAAATATATTTCCGGAAAAGGGGAGGTTGTGATCAAGATAGAAAAAGATGGCACGCAGGCTAAATTTACAATAAAAGACTCGGGGATTGGTGTTCCTGTAAGTGCGCACGACAAAATTTTTACCTTATTTTATCGTGCGCCGAACGCTACTGAAACAGAAGCAGACGGTACTGGGGCGGGATTGTACCTCTCTAAGAAGATATTGGATAAACACAAAGGAAAGATATGGTTTGAAAGCGAAGAAGGAAAAGGCTCGACGTTCTATTTTACATTGCCACTAGACACAAAGGTTGATACGACGACAATGTAAAAAAGGACAAAAGTGTTGATTTGCCACAGGCCATAGTCTGCGATATAATAAGCAAATTAATAATACAGAGAGGCAAAATGCATCTACTGGATCGGGGGACATAAATAATTCTGCATAGAAATTTTACCGTATGGGAAATGATAAACATCAACATTCTAGATTAAAGATTTGCGTTTCAGGAGCTGCTGACACAACGCATTGCGGTCCAGAGGCCATGGATCTTAGTAAAGAACTTGGGCGCGAGATCGCGCGACAGGGCGCTATTTTGGTTACTGGAGCAACGACAGGGTTCCCCATTTGGGCGGCAATGGGTGCCAAGGAAGCAGGCGGTACTTCTATTGGGCTCTCGCCAGCATCAACAGAGAAGGAGCATGTGGAGGTTTATAAGCTTCCTCTTGATTACCTCGACATTATAATCTACACAGGGTTTGGTTATTCTGGGAGAAATCTTCTTCTTACACGTTCTTCAGACGGTGTAATTGTAGGATGTGGGCGCATCGGGACTATCAATGAATTCACGATTGCATTTGAAGATCATAAACCACTCGGCGTTCTCGAAGGTCCATGGGAGACTGATGAGGTTATAAAGATGATGCTCGACAAGAGTCATCGCAAAGAAGAAGGAAAGGTTGTCTGGAACGAAAGTCCAAAGGAATTGGTTGCAGGACTTATCAAAACGATTCAGGAGAGTAAGATTTGTGATTTGGGAGAAGCATGTACTCTTTATGCGTATGAAAATAGTGATGGTGTTGGCGGGAAGACAGGTGAGCGCGTGCTGTAAAAACAAAAAAACAGTGCCACTCAAAGGTGGCACTGTTTTTTGCTAAGAGAGTTTACTTTACTTCATTAACAATGTTCGCAAATGTCTCGGGATTCTTTTCTGCAAGAAGAGCAAGGATTTTGCGGTCAATAATAATGTTGTTCTTCTTGAGCGCATCAATGAACTTAGAATATGAAAATCCAAGAGGGCGAAGCGCGGCGTTCATCTTTACGGTCCAAAGACGACGGAATACGTTCTTTTTGTCGCGACGATGTGCGAAAGCATAATTGCCCGCGTGTGCGATAGCATCGTTTGCCTGAATCTCTTTATTGCCACGTCCAAAACGATAGCCCTTTACTTGGACCAATACATTGTGGCGGTGATTTAATGATGTTTTTCCTCGTTTTACTCTTGTCATGGTATTTTACTTTATAAGTCCTGGTAAAAAGCGCGCCTTCTGCTTGTTTGTGAAGGTGAGCTGGTTGGGGCGTTTGCCTGCAAGCTGGCTTGAACGGCTAGCCTTTGCATTAAAATGGTTCTTCCCTGGACGGCGAGCAATAATCTTGCCGGTCTTGGTTATTTTGAGTCTCTTTGTGTATGATTTGTTGGTTTTCATAAATGTAATGCTACTTTTTTGATGCGCGTTCGATTACGATGATGAGTCCTTTTGGAGTTTTTAAGGGCTCTCCAGAAACGCGGTATTCTTCGGAAATGAGGGTGAGCAATCTGTCGAGACGTTCTTTTTTGAATCCCATTTCCGCATACTTCGATCTCCCTACGAGAAACAAGGTAATCTTCACGCGATGCCCTTCCTTGAGCCACTTTGAAGCATTCTTTGCCTTAAGCTCAAGGTCGTGTTCGGAAGTCCCGATTTTTACTTGCAGTGATTTTGTTTCCGTAACATGCGAGCGCGACTTAGCTTCCTTAAGCTTTTTGCTTTGCTGATACTGGAATTTTCCATAATCCATGATCTTCGCAACAGGAGGCACTGCGGTTGGGGAGATCTCAATGAGATCTAGTCCAAGTTCCACTGCCTTTTGAAGCGCTTCCGAGAGTGAGAGAACGCCAAAATTTTCGCCTGTATCCGTAATAACACGGAGTTCTTTAGCGCGAATTTGATGGTTGATTTTCGTTCTTGGATTCAATGGATTAATAAAACCGCAAGTACATTGCGGAATCCCATATAATATAGGCTATTTTCAAAAATAAGTCAATGAGTCAAGCACGGTCTATAATGGAAGCACTTAAAGCGGGGGAAATATGAAAAAGCCCTTTGGTCGAGGGCTTTTTCATCAAACATCGAATTACTTCTTGCTGATTTGTTGCCAGAGCCAAACAGCCGCAAGTATCCCGACGATAAACCATACAAGCCAGGTTAGAATCATAAAACCACCCAAAGAACTCATCATTTCATATCCATATCCATCACCCATGTTTGCGCTTGCGATCATTGGTATCACGAACATTAAACTAAACACTGTTCCTAGTATTTTTTTCATAATGTTTTTAAATTAATTAATGCGAGAGACCTAAATATAGTATATACCTAGCAAACGAGTGTGCCAACACTCCCTCCTTGGACTATTTTTTTAATGTTACCTTTTTTTAGAAGGTTAAATACACAGAGAGGAAGATTGTTATCCATGGCAAGTGAAATCGCTGCATTATCCATCACCGCGATATGAGTATCTTTAATTGCATCAAGATGTGAAATGGTTCTGATTTTTTTTGCATCTGCATGCTTGTGCGGGTCTTTTGAATAGATACCGTCTACTTTTGTTGCTTTGAGCACGATGTCGCAGTTGAGTTCAAGTGCTGCTGCTACTGCCGCTGTGTCGGTGGTAACATATGGGTTGCCCGTTCCTCCTCCAATAATAACCACACGTCCTTTTTCCAGGTGGCGAATGGCACGACGACGGATGTATGGCTCTGCCACCGAATCGATGCGAATCCGTGTTTGCAGACGAGCCGGCTGACCGAAGTGTTCAAGGATATCAACGAGCGCCATGCTGTTAATGACCGTTGCGAGCATGCCCATATAGTCTGCGGTTGCACGCTCTATCATCGTTTCGTTTTTTGAAAGTGTTGCCCCGCGAAGAAAGTTTCCTCCGCCTACGACGATTACAATTTGAGCTTTTGTTTCCGTGACAACTTCATGAAGTTCCTTTGCGAGGTCGAGGATAAAATCAGTATCAATACCAAAAGAATTTTTACCAGCAAACTGTTCGCCCGAGAGTTTGAGTAAAATTCTTTTTGGTTTTTTCATTAGGTGCATTGTAACATATTTGTGCCAGCTTTATGAAAGAAGGTGAAAAAAGCTCGTTTTTGTGGTATAATTGCTCTACAAATATTTTTCGTTGAGAGCGTTCTTCCAAAGAGCACAGCGAAATTTTTTATGCATAAATCTCAAAATTCTATATTCGCCAATCACCCCCGAGGTTTTTTCCCGGTTATTGCGGCGCTTGCGGGAAACTTCTTGCTCATGATTGCCAAGTTTTTTGGCTTTGCCATTTCGGGCTCAGCTGCGATGTTTTCTGAGGCGATTCATAGCTTGGCGGATACGATGAACCAAGGGCTTCTTCTGGTGGGTATACGACGGTCGCTTCGCGTGGCTGATGACGGGCATACGTATGGCTATGGGCACGAACGCTTCATTTGGGCGCTCATATCAGCATGCGGAGTTTTTTTTGTTGGTGCAGGGATCACGATATATAAAGGAGTTACTTCACTCATGTATCCCCACGAGATTGTTTTTTCTCCGCTCGTGTTCATTATTTTATTAATCGCTCTCTTTACTGAAATTATTACTTTTTTTGTTGCATATAGAGAGTTGAGAAAACACAGTGAGGGGATGAGCATTCAAGAAGCGCTACGTGACGGCGACCCCACCACGATATCGGTGCTGTACGAGGACGGCGTTGCGATTCTCGGCGTCTTGGTTGCGCTCTTGGGGATCACATTTTCATACTACACACATACGAGCTATGGCGATGCGATGAGCTCAATAATCATTGGTATGATGCTTGTGTGGATTGCAGTCCTGCTCATCAATAAGAATCGCGAGTTCTTGACTGGAAAAGCAATGCCGGAAGATCTCAAAGATGAAATAATAGCGCTCTTGGAAGCAGAGCCTGCAATAGAAAAGGTTATTGATTTTAAGTCCACATCAATCAATATCGGCGAGTATCGTATTAAGTGCGAAGTAGAGTTTAATGGTACCGCTCTTCTTAGAGAGATTCGCGAGGCAGGAGACCTCAGGGATGACTTCGATGTTATTCGAGATGACTATGGTGAGTTCGTGCGTTTTTGTTCCGAGTTTATTGACCGTATCCCGCGTTTAATAGGCAACAAAATTGATGAAATAGAAAAGAAGATTCAGGCTGAAGTTCCAGGAGTCAAGCATATCGATATTGAGATTAATTAGAAATACGGTCTCCCATTGTAGCGAGGTCTTGAGGCAGGGTGCATATAATAAAAACACGCGCGCTTTTTTTCCAAAAAGCGCGCGTGTTTCCTAAGCTAGTAGTCTAAAACTTTCTATAAACAACGTCCGTCTTGCGAGGAACATTTGCAGATGGCGTATCTACCGTGTCCAAGATGGAGAACCGCAAGAGCGGTCAAGATCATGAAGAGCTGGAATTCGTACCCGCCATTCATCACCGAGAAACCGTTTACTAGATGCACTTTGATGATTGCGACAATGAGTATGATAATCATTACCCATGCTGCAAAGTTGGTGAGTGCACCGAGAACCATGAGAGCACCCGCCGTAACCTCCGTGATTGCGACAAGCCATGCGACCCATGCCGCAAAGCCGATTGATGCGAAGAATTGAACTGTGCCATCCATCATCATGAGCTTCTGAATTCCGTGGAAAAGGAACACGCCTCCGAGAGCGATGCGAAGCAAGAGAAGCGCGACATTTTTACCTTGTTCGCCTTCAAACAATTGAAAACCTTTTTTCATAACATTAAAAATTATTACCTAATAAGGACTCCTTAAATTATATCACGGTGCAAGTATTTGGGTAGAGTGGGGGGTAAAGAAAAGCGGAAAAATAGTCGGCCATCGGCAAGCCACACCGCTAGTCTTTGCGAAAGCAGAGGCTGGTTTTTTATTTGTGGGGTGGGGGTTGACAAAGACATATAAAATGTTATACTTAGAGCAGTAAAAAGTATTGATTTTAATCCGTAATTTCACTGGAAAAAAGGAGCAAGTCATGTTTAAAAATTTGTTTGTAGCACTGTTTGCTGTTTTGGTTGTTGGTGTTGCACATGCGACACCCCCGACGACAGACAAGGGCGACACAATCTACGTTTCAAAAAAAGACATAGACAAAATGAACAGAGCTGGCCAAGTAGGCCCGACTCCGAGCATAACGTGGGGAACATACTACGAAGTCTTAACTGATGAAGCTACTTTTTGCAGGGTCCGTGCGACAGTCGTCGGACTCCACATTTTTGCCAGTAGTGGGAAAATGATGGGTTCAGGGGTCTTGAACAAAAGGACTAATAAACTTGATTATTACAAGGTCCCGCCAGAAGGTCAGGCACTGGTAGAAGCTTGCGCGAAATATGCAGAGTATCTTCCTGAGGAAGCGAAAAGATCCTTGGTCGGTATCCACAGTAATTAACAAGTTTAGTATTCTTGTACACACCGCCAGTCTTTGCATTTTGTAGGACTGGCGGTTTTTTATTGTGGGAGAGGGGGGGGATTAAATATCTTACGCTCTCAAATAAAAATCCGCCACCTCAGACTCTGAGGCGACGGATAGAAAACGAACACAGCAATTTTTTAAACCTTGATTGTTGCAACGACATAATCAGGAGGCGAATAGCTGATTGGGGACTTTTCCAATTCTTCTATGAGATTTCCGAATTTATGAGCAAGGTCTTCGTCTTTGAGGACGTGCTTAGCTGCTGAGGAAAAACTTTTTAGAAGCCCAATAAGGTCAGGTGTGTTGGACACATTTTCTTCGCGCCTGAATCTCTGAATCGAATACTCGATGCCAGTGTCAATTTCGCTGAAGAGCTCTTCAAATTTCTCGCCCATGTAAGGATCAGCTGAAAACCTTTCAAAAAACGGAAATGCAAGATGCTTGATTCGTTCTATTGTTTCAGGGTTTTTGGTGCTTTGAAACATTCTCCAGTCATACTCGATCAAGACCACACTTTCCTTTGCAACACGCAAGCTTTCTTCAAGCACCTGCTTCCGCTTCTCTGGAGCGATATGCATGAGTACGAAACGCTGATGTACAATATCGAAGAATTTATCGGGGAAATCCAACTTCTTCGTTAAGTCAGCTTGAACACCATGGTACGGTCTGCCTATGCTATCAAGCTGACTCTTCATGGTCGCTAAGACATCTTCCCGACAGTCAAGATGAACATACGTTCCTCCCTTTTCGAAAACAAAAACTGCGAGCATTGAGTTTGGCCCAGCTCCCGAATCAAGAACTTTTTTGCCGTCCAGGTCAAATTTGTTTAGCACTGTTCCAGATAGCCAGCTTGGATAAGCCGTTTCTTTTAAGCGGTCCATTTCTTCCTGAGGAATTTCTTTGCGAGTATAGAATTCTTTGGATTCCATAGCGTATCTCCTTTTAATTGATTGTAAAGTTCGGTTTTGTACCCCTTTTTAATCATATCACAAAAACAGGAAATTGTAAAGTGGTAAGCCTTTTGGCAAGGAAGGTCTGGGTTTTTATGGGTGGGGATTCATCGGTAACGAGTTACTAGGTCTGCTCAAGTGAGTACACTTTGCGCGCGCCAAGTACTCTCGACCCCAACTCAGCGACCCAGTGAGTACACTGTATGCCCGCTTCCGTTTTTCGACCACCAAATGCAAGGTTCATCGGTCACAGATATTTTGGTCGCGCTTTAAAGGACATTGCGCGACATGATTCTGCCGAATCAAAAAATTCCGCGACCCCGCCTCGCGCCGTCGCGCTCCGGCCTTCGATTCCCCGGGTAGCTCCCCGAAATAAAAAACAGCCCGACTTTGTGAAGTCGGACCATTTTTCATTTTGTGGAGATGGGGGGAATCGAACCCCCGTGCAAAAGGCGTTCAGTGAGGGATCTACAGAGCATATCTTGTTTTATTTCCCCGAGGGGAATTTAAAGAACATGAATATTAAACAAGCAACGCTTCATGTTCTCGATTCTCTTTGATTTGAAACAATACCAAGACGTCATTGTTTCTATCCCGAAATTTATATCACCCGTCTTTCTCATCGGAAGTCAGAAAGAACGAATGCGGCTTAGGCTAAAGCGTAAACCGGAGCAAAGTCGTTCGCCTTAAAGAAAGGTGAAACTACTGACTTTGCTTTTGCAACATAGTTTTTTGCAACTAGATGTTTTTCTCTTGAGTGCGAGGAAAAGAGAAATCTCGGCTCTGCGCCTCACTGAGTTGACCCCTTGTCTAGGCCGGTCATCCCCATATATTTTCAAAGTTCACATTAGCGCCCTTGCTTGATATCCCGTAGGACATCTCGTTCGGACTCTCGTTTCTTCATGGTCTCGCGCTTGTCGTGGAGCTTTTTACCCTTCACGACCGCGATTTCTACCTTGATCTTACGTCTTTTATTATACATTGCAACGGGTACTATTGTCAACCCTTTCTTTGATTCATGCGCTGCGAGCTCGCTAATCTCGGTTTTTGTGAGAAGAAGCTTACGATTCCGCATCGCTTCATAGCCTTTTTGTGTATTGCCTGGTTGATACGGGTTGATAGTCGCACCAATAAGAAATGCCTCGCCTCCGCGTACTATTATATGTGCGCCTTCAAGCGAGCCGTGTTTCGCGCGGACGGCTTTTACTTCGATACCAAGAAGCTCGATACCCGATTCGTATCGCTCGAGGATCTCGTAGTTGAAGTGCACCTTTTTATTTTGGATAAGCGACATCGGGACATTTTAGCATTTTGAGAGGTACTTGACAATAAGTATCAAAAGCGAGATAATAAAATACGAAGTTCTTTAATTAACCTGAAAGGGGAGTACTTGAAATGAGTATTGCACTAACTGTAAGCAGCATGGCGGGATTTGTGATTGTTGTAGTTGGCGGATTGACCTTCTGGCGCTGGTTGTACAAGCGCTCGCTGAAAAATTTAAAAGACGGTGACACATGTCCGCACTGCAAGAGAACAAATGCAATCAACAAAACTGTTACTTCGCCTGTGGCTGATGCATCGGCGAATCTTTTCGGAGAGGACGGCGAATTTCCAACTTTTCGCGCTATGGTGAAAATCTGGTGCGAGTTCTGTAATTTTAATTATCAGGGTACTCAAAAAACCTGAATTTAAAGTTCTGTATTAGACAAAACCCATCCATGTGATGGGTTTTTTATTCTGTGGTATATGAGATTGACAAGAATTATAAGAAGCGTAGTATTTTTATGGATACACTATTGGTCATCACGAAGAAAGTCTTTAGTGGAGGTCTCTATGGGCACTATCTTAATTCAAGCAGGTTTTATTGTTCTGGGAATCGTCGTTGCTTTGTGGGGGATTCGATTCTTGTTTAAATGATGGTAAACAATGCAAAAGACCTGCTTCCCGTGGGTCTTTTTCTTTTCTCGCAAAACACAATATTTTGTGTATAATACGCTAATCATGGACATATTTAAGAACAAAAATAAAAAGGATGACATTAAAGATAGCTCACCAAAAGCTCATGAGCAAAAAGAAAAAATTCCACCAGTAGGATTGCCAAACGGTGCCCCTGTATCTAGTGGTGGGCAGTTTTTTTCAAACATACTCACAACAATACTTGTGTTGCTAATCGTTGCCACACTCTATTCAATGGTTATGGAGAACAAGGCAAAAGTTGAGGAAGTTGCAATCTCAAAAATTGCTCAAGATATTTCAGCTGGCAGTATTAAATCCATCTCGGTTGCAGGAGGAGAGGTGAGTGCTGAGTATACTGATGGCACGAAGAAAAAATCAAAGAAGGAGGTTGATGCGTCGCTTTCTCAAACGCTTGTGAACTACGGCGTCTCATCGGAGAATCTTGCAAAGGTTGCTATTGAAGTAAAAAAGGAAAGCGGGTTTGGATACTGGGCGCTCAACATGCTGCCTTTCTTGTTGCCGATACTACTCATTATTTTCTTCTTTTGGTTTATCTCACGACAGGTCAAGGGTGCGGGCGTGCAGGCATTCTCATTTGGACAATCAAAGGCTCGCATGATTGATCCTAATGATGCAGGGCAACGCGTCACATTCAAAGATGTCGCTGGTGCAAAAGAAGCAAAAGAAGAGCTTATCGAAATCGTTGACTTTCTTCGCAATCCGCAGAAATTTTTGGACATTGGAGCGCAGATTCCAAAGGGCGTGCTACTTATGGGAGCTCCTGGTACAGGGAAGACACTTCTTGCGCGCGCGGTAGCAGGAGAGGCAGGGGTTCCGTTTTTTCACCTTTCAGGTTCAGAATTCGTAGAAATGTTTGTCGGAGTTGGCGCATCGCGTGTGCGTGATCTTTTCAAAATGGCAAAAAAGTCTGCACCAGCCATTATATTTATAGATGAGATTGATGCAGTGGGGCGTGTTCGTGGAGGAGGAACAGGAGGTGGCAACGACGAGCGTGAACAGACATTGAACCAGATTCTTGTTGAGATGGATGGTTTCGAGCCCAATGAAAAAGTCATCGTCATGGCGGCGACGAACCGCCCCGACGTGCTTGACCCCGCACTTTTGCGCCCTGGCCGATTTGATCGTCGTGTGATGCTCGAGCTTCCTGATCGTGAAGGTCGTGAGGAGATTCTCCAGATTCATGTCAAGAAGAAACCCCTTGCAGAAGACATAAACTTGAAAGTGATTGCAGAACGAACGCCTGGTTTTTCTGGCGCGGACTTATATTCTCTTATGAACGAAGGAGCGATTCTTGCAGCACGCGAAGAGAGAAAGAAGGTTGCGCAGTTCGACCTCATTCGCGCCATTGAAAAGGTCATGCTCGGGCCCGAACGAAAGAGCCACATTCTTTCAAAAGAAGAAAAGAAAATTACTGCGTACCACGAAGCAGGGCATGCACTCGTCGCTTCAGTTCTTCTACACTCTGACCCTGTTCACAAAATATCCATCATCGCGCGCGGTCATGCGGGAGGGTATACGATGAAGCTTCCTCTTGAGGAGAAGCGCCTCCATTCAAAGAAAGAATTTCTGGATGACATTGCGATGTCTCTCGGTGGATATGTCGCGGAAGAAATGGTGTTTGGAGATATAACAACAGGCCCATCAAACGATCTTCAGGTAGCGACTGCTCTCGCGCGCGACATGGTCACAAAGTACGGCATGTCAGAAAAGCTCGGACCCGTTGCTCTCGAAGGATCCGAAGGGCGCGTGCTCTTCGGGGGACGTGGAGTTGGAGGACATGAATATTCAGAAGATGTGTCAGCAAAAATCGATGGAGAGGTATCAAAAATAATGAATGAAGCTTTTGAGAGGGCTCGTAAGGTAGCTACTGAACACAGAAAGACTCTTGATGCGATTGCAGATGAGCTCATTCTCAATGAGTCAATAGAACGAGAAGATTTTGAAAAGATTCTTATTGCAAACGGCATCATGCCAAAAAAGAAAAAAGAGGAAGTAATAGCATAACGCATGTTTACATACAAAAACACTCGCAACATTTGTTGCGAGTGTTTTTGTATAAAGTTGATTTGCATGTCACTGTCCGCCCACTTGGACTCGAACCAAGGACCGCAGAGATATATCTTCGATATAATTTCAGCATTCGCTCGGAATTGCTAAACACTGTGCGCCCACTTGGACTCGAACCAAGGACCGCGGAGATATATGAATACATATAATGACGGCACTCGGATGCTATGTAAGTGAGTACACTTCCACACATCCTCGTTTGTCATTATAAGCGCCGTGCTCTGGTCCGCCCACTTGGACTCGAACCAAGGACCGCAGAGATATAAGCTCTGTGCTCTAACCTACTGAGCTATGGGCGGGATTGACCATTATCTTATAGCAAATAGGGTATGTTCGCAAGATGCTCCCTACCTACACTTTTTTATTCCCAATGAGTGCCGTGATGCGTTTTGATGACGCGGTCGCGGAGAAAGGGATGGTGTTTGAGCTCAGAATCAGCGTCAATGATTCTTTGCGCTTCGTTTCGAGCGGCTTCGACCATTTTGATATTTTTAATAGCCTCCATGCCGAGGTCTGAAATGCCCCATTGCTTACCACCGCCGAGCTCACCTGCGCCACGAAGCGCGAGATCAAGCTCGGCGAGTGCGAAGCCGTTTTTTGCTGATACGAGAGCTTTAAGACGCTTTAAAGAAGTTTCATTTGTAGAGGTGGGGAGAAGATAGCAGTAGGGCTGGTGCACGCTTCGCATTACGCGACCACGGAGTTGGTGCAGACTTGCGAGGCCAAAACGTTCTGCGCCTTCGATGACGATGATTGTAGCATTAGGCACATTGACACCGACCTCAACGACCGATGTTGCAACAAGAATATCAATCTCTCCTTTTGCAAAACGCGCCATGATAATTTCTTTGTCTTTTGGAAGCATTTTCCCGTGCAAAATATCTATCGTGAACTCAGGAAAAATTTTTTCTTTGAGGCGAATAGCTTCTTCTTTTACAGATTTAACGTTGAGGGCGAGCTCCTTTTCAGGGTCGGGCTCATCAATGCGCGGGCATATGATAAATGCTTGCCTTCCATTTTTTATTTCTGCACGAATTTCTTCCTCAACACGCTTGCGAACACTTGGTGTTACGAGCTCTGTTTTGATAGGCAAGCGTCCCGCGGGCATTTCGTCGAGAAGGGTGAGATCGAGGTTGCCATAAATTGTGAGCGCAAGGGTACGGGGGATTGGAGTTGCAGTCATTGAAAGAAAATGGGGAGAAATAGCATCTTTACGCGCGAGGGTGCCACGTTGGGCGGTGCCGAAGCGATGTTGTTCATCGACGATTGCAAGAGCGAGATTTTTAAACACGACGTTTTTTTGAATGAGTGAATGCGTGCCGATGAGGATGGGGAGCGTACCTTCTTTTACCCATTTGAGAAGTTGTGTGCGCGAAACCGTCGTCGCTCCGCTCGGGTCGACTTTTGAAGGGAATTTTTTACAGGTGCTTCCTGTGAGAAGTCCGATCTCGATTGGCAGATCGCGGAAGTATTCAATGAAACTTTTGAAATGCTGTTCCGCAAGTATCTCGGTTGGCGCCATGTATGCTACTTGGAGATTTCCGAATTTATTATCGCGTGGAGCGGAGGTTGTCACAACGTATGCGGCGCTCGCAGCAACGAACGTTTTACCCGAGCCCACATCGCCTTCGAGGAGTCGCGCCATGGGAGACGTCTTTTGAAGATCAGAAAGGATATCTTGAAGCGCTTGCAATTGTCCTCCTGTCGGCGTGAAATGGAATCGAGAAATAAATCGATCGAGCGTTTCCTTTTTTGGTTTTATCGTAAAAGCATCATGCGCTTTAAAGAGTGCGCGCTCTCGTTTTTGTGCGAGCTGGATTGCAAATACTTCCTCAAAGGCAAAGCGTTTACGCGCGGAACTCGCATCGTCATTATTTTTCGGAGCGTGTATCCATACGAGTGCGGTGCGAAGCGCGGGAAGATGATACTTCTTTAAAATATCATCGGGGATCATTTCTTGCACGTGGTTGAGCACGCCCATAGCAAGGGTCTTCTCAATGTGATGGTAGATGAAACTTGAACTTATGCCTTTTGTCTCTGGATATACAGGAAAGAGCAATGTTTCACTTTCGCCCTGCCACAATGAATGATCTTTTTCAATGGGGATATTATCCAACTGAGAAATCTCGGGGTTGGTCATATAAAGTGTGCCTTTGCGATCCTCGATCTTTCCCGAAAGTTTTACCATCGTATTCGGCAAAAGTTTTTTCGCCATGTAGGCCTGATGAAACCACACTACTTTTATTTTCCCTGTACTATCTTCTACAATCGCTTCTGCCATGGGAACTTTTGTGCGAAAACTCCGGCGAACATTTGTCGAGACGACACGCCCGTGCACTGTAACAAGCTCTCCTTGAGCAAGGCTGTCAATTGTTCGCGAAGAACCTTGCGACTCATAGCGGACGGGGAAGTAGTAAAGCATATCCCGTACATTTGTGATGCCGAGTTTTGTGAGACCTGTTTTTTGTGGAGGGGTGAGACGAAAAATCTCAGAGAGGGGTGTTCCAGGGAGTACAGGAAGACTGTTTTTCACGATAGTTTGATTTTACCATCTTCCTTAAATTCTACAGAATTTGCTATAATGGCTATGGTCAGTTCATTTTACATTAGGAGGCAATCATGGACACAAACTACCTTTCTGGGTTAGTTGTTTTACCGTGGTGGGGATATGTTGTGGTTACCTTGGTACTCACACACATCACCATTGCTTGCATAACTATTTTTCTGCATCGACATCAGGCGCATCGCGCACTCGACCTGCATCCAATACCTAGTCACTTCTTCCGCTTTTGGCTCTGGCTTACAAGCGGAATGGTTACGAAGGAATGGGCTGCAGTACATCGAAAACACCATGCGTGGTGCGAAAAGAGCGATCCACACAATCCTAAGAAACGCGATCCGCATAGCCCTGTCGTGTATGGTCTCCGCAAAGTTTTTTGGGAAGGTTCGGAACTTTACCGCGAAGAAGCCAAGAATCCAGAAACTCTGGAGAGGTATGGGCAGGGAACCCCTGACGACTGGATTGAGAGAAATCTCTATACCAGATACAGTGCAAAAGGAGTTGCGCTCATGCTTATCATTGATGTCGTTTTGTTTGGCCCTATTGGCATCACCATGTGGGCAGTACAGATGCTTTGGACTCCTGTTATGGCAGCAGGCATCATAAACGGTATAGGGCATTATTGGGGGTATCGTAACTTTTCACCTGATGATCAGTCAACGAATATTTTGCCGTGGGGCATTATCATCGGTGGAGAAGAACTGCATAACAACCATCATGCGTATCCTACATCAGCAAAGCTTTCGAGCAAGTGGTACGAGTTTGATATCGGATGGATGTATATTCGTATTCTCGAAATGTTCGGATGGGCGAAGGTGAAAAAAGTTCCGCCGAAACTCATCATTGATAAGAGCAAGACAGTATGCGATAAGCAAACCCTAGATGCGGTATGCACGCTTCGTTTTCTTGTACTGAAAAAACTTGATATCGCGATGAATTCTGCGTGGGGGCATCATTCTGCTGAAGCCCTTAAGAAGGAACTTCCTATTATTTGGGAAGACAAAAAAGCGAATGCTCAAGAGTTGATTGTCAGGCTGGAAGATTGGTGTCATCGCGCAGAAAATGGGAAAATTCCTTCGTTACAGGAATTTGCTCGTTGGCTCAGGCAGTGTACTTTGAAATCTGCTTGAAGAAAATTTGAACATACCGGGGTGGCAACACCTCGGTATTTTTTTGTTTATTGATTACACCGCGCGATAAACAACAAGCGAAACAAGTCCAAAAAATATCGCAAAGTAGAAAAAGTAGAGTGCCATCGTGAGGAAAATCGATATTTGCAAGAGTGCGTAAAGAAGAAGCGCGCCTATGCCGAGAGACTGCATAATCATTTTAAGTTTTCCTGAATTCTCTGCCTGAAGAACTTGGCTAAAATATTTTCTATGATACCAAGCGTTCACAATGAGTATGATGTCGATTGCGACCATCGCAAGGACGATGCCCCAATCAAGATAGCGAGGGATGAGAATGAGTGCTGCGGTTGCGATGAGGAGTTTGTCCGCGAGTGGGTCAAACATTTTCCCAAAGTCCGATATGAGTCCGCGCGTACGTGCAAGCGACCCGTCGATTGCGTCCGAGAATGCTGAGAGGAAAAAGAGCGCAAGCGCGATACCGTAACTTTCAACCCAGAAAAAATAACCCACAAAAGGCACACTAAAAAATCGCAACCATGTAATCATGTTCGGGGTAATCCACTGAGGTATAATTAAGAGCAATGATTTTGCCAAGATCTTGTCGGTGATAGTGAGGTTGTTTTGCATAAGTATAGTATACAATAAAAATAATAAAGATTGGTTAAATTGAATAAAGGTCGAAAAATTGCTAGCATCAGGTTTATGTGTGGAATCACTGGATATATAGGCAAAGAAAAATCACTGCCAATTTTGATAAGCGGGCTTCATGCACTTGAATATCGAGGGTATGACTCTGCGGGCATCGCCGTACTCTCGGATGGGGAGGTTGAGATCATGAAAAGCGTCGGGAATGTTGGGGAGCTTGAGAAAACCCTGAAGAATAATAAAGGAAACTTTAGCGGGCATCTCGGTATCGGACATACGCGCTGGGCGACTCATGGGGCTCCAAGCGAAGAGAACGCTCATCCTCACAGCGATTGCTCGGGGCGTGTATTTGTTGTGCACAATGGCATCATCGAAAATTACCGAGAGTTGAGAAGCTATCTCCAAACAGAAGGACATGAATTTAAATCAGAGACCGATACCGAGGTCGTGCCACACCTCATTGAAAATTTTTTGAACGAAGGCAAAGATTTCGATACAGCGCTTTTCGATACGCTGAAAATGATAAAGGGGGCGTACGCTCTTGCTATTATTGATGCGGAAAATCCTGAAATATTGTACGCTGCTAAATTATCTAGCCCGCTTGTCATCGGTATTGGAGATGGAGAAAACTTCTTAGCTTCCGACCCCTCCGCGCTTGTGGGGAGAACAAAGGATGTTGTGTACCTTTCTGATGGAAAGATTGCAAAGATGCGGGAGGGAAGTATCAGCATCACTGATTTTGAGAAAAAGGAAACCCCGATGGAGATTGTTCGTTTAGAATGG
>JBBTZQ010000002.1:0-7221 GCA_038061275.1 Patescibacteria group bacterium | reverse complement strand
GGAGTACTAATACGCCGATTCCTATTGGGAATTTGAAAATCACAATCATTATTTGTTTATATTCTTTTTTTACCGCGTAATTATATTGTTTACATCTACACGCATCGGGGTGTAGCTTAGTGTCCGGAAGCGCTGACACCTTTAGGAGGCTGGATGAAGGAGAAACTTTTCTTCATAACGTCGGCCGTAACTTTAACGGTCCTGTCAGAGAAGGTGGTTCGAACCCACTCACCCCGACCATTTTAGTAATGAAATGGTGATGTACAATTAAATACAATCGAATTTTTTAATCTGGTGGTTCATCGGAGAGGAAACACCTGATCTCATTCCGAACTCAGAAGTTAAGCTCTCTTGAGGCGATGATACTCCAAAAGGGGAAAGTAGCTTGCCGCCAGGTTAAAGCATTCGATTGTAGAAGCAAAACAAAAAGCTCCGGCCTTTTTTAAAAAGGCCGGAGCTTTTTGTTTTGCTTGGGTACCGCTTCATTCTTTGCTATGATGTGCATATGCAGTGGTCAAACTTTGAGTGGCACGAGAAAAGAAAAATACTTTATTCGGCAGCTTTTGTTGGGGTATTTTTGCTTATTATCGCATATCCGACATATAAATTTTTATTTCCCGCGCCTACTTGTTCTGATCAAAAACAAAATGGTACTGAAGTGGGCGTTGATTGTGGAGGAGCATGCACGCTCTACTGCCCGTTTGAAGTAAAAGCACCCAGCACCATTTGGGCGAAAGCATTCATTGTTACTCCGGGATATTATGATATGGGTGCTTATGTAGAGAATCCGAACCTCAAGGCAGGTATACGAAACGCTAACTACACGATACGTGGATTGGACGCAGATGGGACAATGGTAACGGAACGTTTTGGTTCCATGGACGTTCCGCCAGCTTCAACATTCTTGGTTTTTGAAGGTGGATTCGCGCTTGAGAAAATCCCCGAAAGGGTTGAGATTGAATGGAACAAAGATGACCTTTCGCGCTGGACGAAAGCATCTCAAGTGGAGTCAGTTATTATGAGCAAAAATAAGGTTCTCAAGAATACCGATACGAAACCGCGATTAAACGCAACGCTTGTAAATACAGACCCTATAAATGATGTTCAGAAAACAGTCCTCGGCGCAATTATTTATGATACCCTTCGTCACCCTATTGGAGTATCGCGCACATACATTGATGGTCTTCCAAAAAACGGAGAGGCTGATATCTTTTTCACGTGGCCAACGCGCATTACAAAAAACCCCGTAAGTGGAATCTGTACAACGCCAGTTGATACGATGTTGGTATTCGACCGATCGGGAAGTATGAACATAGGGCGAAAGACTCCACCTGAGCCACTTACAACGGCAAAGAATGCCGCTATTGCCTATGTTGATTCAGCTGAGCTTATTGATAAAATTGGGTTGGTGTCTTTTGCGACGACTGTATCAAGTCCTATTGACTACGAGCTTTCTAGTGAACATGAGGATGTGAAAAGCGCGATTGCACGGATTGACATCGACAAGGTTGCGCTTCAGTACACGAACCTCGGTGATGCAATAAAAGACGCAACAGAAGAGCTTGGAAGTGAGCGCTATACGAAGGATGCAAAAAAAGTTATCGTTGCGCTTACGGACGGCATTACCAACAGGCCTCTTGATCCCGCAAATCCTAAGAATCTAAAATATGCTGGAGAGTACGGGGCTACTCAAGCGACCAATGCGCGCGCGCAGGGGATTGAGGTATATACGATCGGTCTCGGCAAGGGGACTGACGAAGCATATCTCCGCGACCGTATTGCTTCAAGCAAGGAGCAATACTATAATGCGCCAACCGCGGCTGACCTACAGTCTATTTATAAAAAAATAGCTGAAAGCGTCTGTAAGCCGGAAAATTTTATTACCGACATAGTCATTACGCCGAAAGCGGTGTTTGAAGGCAACTAAGCGGGGGTCCATTCATAATTCATGCAATTTTTTAGCCTCATAGGTGAAGTATTTTCGCGCAAAGCATCATTTGATTGGTTGCTGTTTTTTTCTGCGCTCATGATTGCGTTCTTTGGGTTAATTACGATGAATGCATTCACGGGGGAGAATCTTTTTTTTGAGAAACAACTCATCTCTCTTGCTGTTGCGCTCGGGGCTTTTTATCTTGCGACACGAGTAGATACCGACATCTTAAAACGAACGAACGTTCTCGTGGGGATGTTCGTCTTTATGTTTATTGTACTTGTTTTGCTCTCTGTTGTTGGGGAGGCAACAAAGGGCGCCACAAGCTGGTTTAAGGTTGGGGACTTCTCGTTTCAACCGGGAGATGTTATGAAGCTGTTGCTCATACTGATTCTTGCAAAATATTTTTCAAGACGACATATCGAGATTGCACACTTCAGCCACATTATCGTCTCGGGCGTATATGCGCTCATCCCATTTCTCCTCGTGCTTCTTCAGCCTGACTTTGGATCTGCGATGATCATCTTCTTTATTTGGTTCGGCATGATCTTGGTATCAGGAGTTTCAAAGAAGCATCTTGCGCTCGTCTTTCTCGCTGGGGCGATAGTCTTTGGAGGAATGTGGTCAAGTGTGTTTGAACCGTATCAAAAGGATCGCATTATGACATTCATTCATCCTTTGGCTGATATACAAGGGGCAGGGTATAATTCTTATCAATCAACGATTGCAATTGGGTCGGGGGAAGTTCTGGGTAAAGGTGTAGGGTATGGGACTCAATCAAGACTCCAGTTCCTTCCAGAACACCAAACAGACTTTATTTTCTCAGCATTTGCGGAGGAATGGGGGCTCGTCGGTGTCTTCATCCTCTTCATTTTGTTTTTGGTTATTATCGTTCGCATCCTCATGATTGCGATGGTGGGGGCAACAAATTTTGAGATGTTGTATGGCATGGGTGTCGCCATATTTTTGATGAGTCACTTCGTCGTGAATATAGGAATGGCTATAGGGCTACTACCAGTTACAGGAGTCACCGTGCCGTTCATGAGTTTTGGCGGGTCGCACCTCCTGGTCGAGTTTATCGCGCTCGGACTCTTGGTAAGTATGAAAAAAACAGCGCGCCCGTCACATAGAAGCGCACTTAAAAATGAATTTTTGGGGGTTTAACAGGCTCTAGATAGAATTGCCGACGAGAAGGAAACACTGAATTCCGTTTGTGACGTTTGTGACGGGAGAGGAATTATTTCCGCGACCACAAGTTGTTGATTTCTCCATTACCCATGATAAGTAAGCTCCATTTGGTAGTCCAGGTGGAGTAAGGTTTGAATTATATAGATACGCCGTACCAATCCCGTTTTTGAATTTAGGATCACGAGGGATTATGTTGCCCGAAAGGTTGTTTTGAAGACTAGTGTTAATCGTCGCATCTGCAGGATTTACTGTTGGACTGCAGGAGGGATTTGTGTCAGCTGATAAACCAAGACAAACATAGTTTATTGAAGCAGGAAGTGTGCCAGCGCTATCCGTAGCAGAAAGCTCCATTGCTTTCTGAATTTGGTCGATTGCGGTGACCCTTGCTGTGTCTCGTGATTTTTCACGAGCAGAATCAAGAGACTGCAAGACAACTCCAGAAAGAACACCAATAATGGCGATAACTACAAGAAGTTCAATTAAAGTGAAGCCACGAGAATTTTGTGTTGGAATATTCATATTATTTTTAATGTTGATATTTTTG
Organism: Patescibacteria group bacterium; assembly: GCA_038061275.1. GTDB lineage: Bacteria > Patescibacteriota > Minisyncoccia > Phycocordibacterales > UBA1550 > UBA1550. Next base: position 3,559 of record JBBTZQ010000002.1, on the reverse strand, counting down.
CGCTTCTGTAGATGCTTTTGCATCAAGAGACCAGTCTTTTTGTGGTTCTTCAAATATTCCTGCATAAAGATAAATCGCAGCGCCTATAAAAAAAGCTGTGGCTCCTATGAGAATATAATTTGCCGTTGTTGAATCACGAACCCCAAGCTGCATAAGCCACTTCACAAAAAAAGGGACTTCTTCTGCAGAGGTTTTTCTTCGATTCATATCACCAACAATGCTGTCTGTTTCAAATTCTATTTCTGACATACATATATAGTATACTTTCTTATTTTTTTGTGTAAAGGGGTAAGGTTTCTGCGAGCTCACGAGAAAGTGAAAAATAGAGTGCAATTTTTTGAGAGAGAGCAAAACTTAACGAAACCCTCATTTCTGTATCTGAAATTATTGATTGAATAGCACGCACAAGTGCGTCTGTGTTTCGCGCTGGGACAAGGATTCCCGATTGACCGTTTTCAATAATCTCTGGAATGCCACCTACTTGTGAGGCAACTACGGGAAGTCCTGCAAATCCTGCTTCGAGAAGCACGAGCCCAAGAGATTCAGTAATGGAGGGAAGGACAAAAATGTCAAAAGCGGTTAAGTATCGAGATGCATCTTCAACGAATCCCAATAAAAATATACGATTTTCTAATCCGTACGATTTTATAAGGGTATTTAAACGTTCTTGCTCCTCGCCATCGCCCAGGATAAAGTAAAAAAGTGAGGGATTTGAAGAGACAAGTTTCGCAATAGCTTCAATAGAGTACTGAAGTCCTTTGTTTTTATGAAGTTCGGCAATCGTGCATGCGAGAAGCGTGTCTGGGGGCAAAGGTGTGTTTGTCAAAGCCAAAAACTTCGCTCGAGCTTCATCTCGTGTGAAAAAATCTGGTTTTGTGGTTCCATTTTTTATTACGACAATCTTATTTTTTACAAAGGGCCATCTACACACATCGTCTTTTGTCGCATTTGATACTGCTATTGTTTTATGCGAGAGAAGTATGGTAATCCATGAGAAAAATTTTATTACTAAGCGCTGAAGCGTCGAGCGTTCTTCGTTGAACGCCCAGCCATGAGCAGTGAATATGATTTTTGGCACATTGGCAAAACACGCAGCTAGGGCGCCCATACCGCCCGCCTTCGCGCTATTTAGATGCACAACATCGGGACGCTCCTTGTGAAAGATCGACCAGAGCTCAAAAAACGCTCTGACATCGCTCGCTATATTTACATCGCGCGTAAGCGCAAGGATGGGAAGAATGCGAATATTCTGTTCCTTGAGTTTTTGAATGAGTATCCCCGTGCCTCCAAGAGCGACAACAACATCAAATTGGTCTTTTGGAATGTTAGTCGCAAGGTCGTACACATACTTTTGTGCTCCGCCAAAGTTGGATTTCGTGATGACAAACATCACCTTTGTTTTTTTAGAGGGAATATCCATATATAGTAGAATTATAGCAGGAACCTAGCTCAAAAAAAACCGTCATAACCTTAAGCCCGTTAACTTATTATTAGTGTCCATATTCCCAAAGTTCATGGGTTGTTCCTGATTAACCTCTTCGCATTGTCGCAAAAACGATAGCGCAAACAACACTTTCTTGCTACAATAAATTGATATCATGACCAGCATTCTACCTACTTCAGAGAACCAAGAGAGAAATCTTTTTCACACCACTGCCTTTATCACAGTAATTCTCGTCTCTCTACTACTTACCGCCACAACCGCCCTCGCCACCTATCCTGCGACAAAGTACTCACCCGGAGAAACCTTGAATCCCGCCTGCGGTCCCACCGACACCAATTGCGGAGTTGAACAAATCACCGTTGCAACCTCCACGCAGAACTTTGGTATTGGCACCACTTCTCCCTATGCAAAGCTCTCCGTCGTAGGACAAATCGTCGGAGCATACTTCACGGGTACTACTACCACCACCTCTACCTTTGGAGGAAGTGTAGGAATTGGAACCCTTGTCCCTGTTGCTAAGCTTGATGTTGCAGGCGATCTCATCCTCTCCGGTACCAACACTCGTTACCTGAACTTCAATGCAAGCAACGGCACCGCAGGCTACGGCTTCCGCGACAACTCCGGCACGCTTCAGTTTAAGAACTCTGGAGGTTCATGGGTAGACATTCCCATAACTCCCGCAGGTACCACTGTCACCGTTCCACAGTTTAGTGTGCATAAGAATGGAGTACAACAAACGGTGGTCACAAATACAGATACCAAGCTTACATTCAGCACCGAAGTCTTTGACACCAATGCAAATTTCGCCAATAGCAGATTTACACCGACCGTGGCGGGGAAGTATCTTTTGATGGCAAACGCTTTTTGTGAAGATGCAACTGGGTGGTGCTTATTGAGACTTTATAAAAATGGCGCCGAAGTAGCAGCATCGGGAGTTGCCACAGCTGGTGGCAAAGTACAGAATGTTGTAGCAATTCTCGACATGAACGGCTCCACAGACTATGTTGAAGCCTATGTATACAATGGAGGGGGAACCAATATTGGTGGCAGTAGTCAAGAAACGTATTTCTCCGGCACCCTCATCACCGGTACCGCATCTACTCCCGGCGGTTCAACAGGCGCGCTTCAGTTCAACAGTGGTGGCGCGCTCGGTGGCGCTTCCGCGTATTGGGATACCAACAACAGTCGTCTTGGTATAGGAACATCTACCCCCTATGCAAAGCTCTCCGTCTGGGGTTCCGGTACGGGAACAAACCAACTGATCAACTTTTCAAACTCTGCTTCAACAACACTCTTCACAGTGCTAGAGAACGGCAATGTCGGCATTGGGACGGTTTTCGCCATCTAGCAGATTTCAACTCGTCGATGATAGTAGTCCTAACAACACGGTCACAAGGAGGCCTCGTGTTTACCAGGACGGCCCTCGGGGCCAACGGCGCCAATGGTATAGGGAACCAGATCTTGTTCCAGGCGGAGAACGACGCCGGCTCGGTGGCTAATTCGGCTACGATTGGTGCTCAACTTTCCTACGCGGCCGCAGGATTGGAGCAAGGGACGCTTTTGTTCAATACCGCCAGCGCAGGGACATTTGGGGAAAGGATGAGAATTGATTATCTCGGCAGGGTGGGCATCGGCACTTCATCTCCTTACGCAAAGCTCTCTGTTTGGGGCGCAGGCACGGGAACAAACCAGCTCATCAATTTCTCAAACTCCGCTTCAACAACGCTTTTCACAGTGCTAGAAAACGGAAACGTCGGCATCGGGACAACGAGTCCACAAAGCATCGGCGCAACATATAAAACCCTTGAGGTAAGTGGCGCCAGCGGTAGTTATCTTTTATTAAAACGAACTGATGCGACTGCGGGAACGATAGAACTTGCGTTTGATGGTGCTGTCGGATATTTAAGTACAAAAACAAATAATCCTCTTATTGTCCGAACCAATGATGTTGAGCGTATGCGAATAGATACGAGCGGCAACCTAAACCTTGGCGCTGTTGGCGCCGGCACTATAATTCTAAGCCATAGGCTTGGCTTTACCACGGCGCAGACACACATTGAATTCGCAAACGCAAACGGTGCGATTGGGAGCATCACAACCAGCGGTAGCGCGACC
>JBBTZQ010000001.1:0-15617 GCA_038061275.1 Patescibacteria group bacterium | reverse complement strand
CGAGCCTTCTTGACTACATTCGCAAGTCGAATATCGTTGCCGGTGAATCAGGTGGGATCACTCAGCACATCTCTGCATATGAAGTCTCGCATCCCGTAAAGAAAGGCGTAGCTGACCGTATTACGTTTCTCGATACGCCGGGACACCAGGCATTTTCCAAGATGCGTTCTCGCGGGGCGGGCGTAGCCGATATTGCGATTCTCGTCGTGTCCGCAGAAGACGGCGTCAAAGAGCAGACTAAAGAGGCGCTTGCGGCGATCCTCGATGCTAAGATTCCCTACATTGTGGCGATCAACAAGATCGACAAACCAAATGCAAACATCGAGAAGACAAAACAAAATCTTGCTGAGAATGAAATCTATCTTGAAGGGTTCGGTGGTGATGTCCCATTTGTTCCCATTTCGGCAAAAATAGGTACTGGTGTTTCAGAGCTCCTAGACATGTTACTACTTGTCGCAGAAATGGAAAACCTTACTGGCGACGCTACACTTCAAGCGACTGGTGTTATTGTAGAATCACATATTGATACCAAGCGCGGAACATCAGCAACTCTCATCATCACAAACGGTACTCTTAAGAAGGGCTCGTTCATCGTCGCTGAAGAAAGCATGACGCCTGTGCGCGGAATCGAGAACTTCCTCGGCAAACAAGTTCCAGAGGCGACCTTCTCCTCACCTATTTCGATCACTGGTTTTGACACGATTCCTTCGGTTGGTGCGACCTTCCACGCATACGCATCAAAAAAAGAAGCCGAGGCAGCACGCACAGCGTTTCTTGAATCAGGGAAAAACCCCGTCATTCGTCAAAATTCACAAAATGCTTCGACCACCGACACGATGCTCGTGATTCCCCTCATCATCAAATCTGATGTTGCGGGAACGCTCGAAGCGCTTGAAAAAGAGCTCGGGAAAATAAAGCGTGAACGCATTTGCCTCAAGGTCATCAGCTCGGGTGTGGGGGCAATCGGCGAGAACGATGCAAAGCTCGCGTCGGGGTCACAGGACGCCATCATCGTTGGCTTTCGCACTAAAGTAGAACGTAGCGCCCTCGATATTGCAGAGCGTCAAAACATCACCATCAAAACATTCGATGTCATTTACGAATTATCCGACTGGCTCGGCGCTGAACTTGATCGACGTACTCCAAAGATCCTAGGTGAAGTTACAGTCGGCACAGCAAAAGTTTTGAAAACATTCAACGCAACGAAGCACAAGCAAGTAGTTGGTTCAAAAGTAACCGAGGGCGCTCTTGAGCTCGGCGCACAAGTAAAGATCATGCGTCGCGAGACGGAGATTGGTCGCGGAAAGATTATCGAGCTCCAGCAGCAAAAAATTGCCTCGAAAAGAGTCGATGCGGGACTTGAGTGCGGAATGATGGTCGAAGCAAAGATTGAGATCATGCCGGGAGATATTCTTGAAGCATTCGTTATGAACGAGAAATAATATTATGACTTCTGCACGACAAGACAAGATGCGTCAATATTTACGTGAAATCGCGGCTGAATTTTTCAGTCGCGAGGCGGGTCCTCGCTCGCTTATCACGGTTACCGACGTGACCATTTCTCCCGATTTCAAACGCGCGACCGTCTATATCACAACGATTCCTTCTAGCGAAGAAGACCGCGCGCTTGAATTTGCAAAAAGAAAACGGAGTGACCTTAGGGAATATATTGCGAAAAATGCAAAACTCCGCGCGCTTCCTGTGCTTGAAGTGAAGCTTGATCTCGGAGAACGTAATCGTCAAATAATTGACGATATCATGATTCAAGGATAAACTAGGCGGACGACAAAAATTAAATATAAGGCGTGGTAGCCAAGTGGTAAGGCGGTCGTTTGCAAAACCTCTATACGCGAGTTCGATTCTCGCCCACGCCTCAAGTAAAACTTAATTTGTGAGTCTTTTACTTATTGCAGAGAAAGGTACGAAGTTTTATTTCAGTATGCATACCACCTCTGCCTTGTATCCTGCTGTGATCTGGGTCAGTGGTGGAATGGTATACACACAACACTTAAAATGTTGCCCGCACTGCGGATGAGGGTTCGACTCCCTCCTGACCCACAAATAAACGAGTTTAACGAGAAGCGTTTATGAGTGTTATTTGTGCCGGAAGGAGGGAGTCGAAAGCCGGAGCGCGACGGCGCGAGGCGGGGTCGCGGAATTTTTCAGTAGAAAAATATCTGTGACCGACTTATCACCTCTCAACCACAAATAAACGAGTTTAACGAGGAGCGTTTATGATACTGTTGGTGGTGGCGTGCTAGATGTTTTTCTGCTGAAAAATGTCTAGCACATCACTTCTCACAAAACCATAATTCTTTTCAAATTTTTCGTTTTTGTGTATAATGCTGAATAGCCATTTTCGAAAGTGATAAGTGGCAAAATGCATCCATAGCTCAGTTGGTAGAGCAGCTCGCTCTTAACGAGATGGTCGTAGGTTCGAATCCTACTGGGTGCACAAACGTTAAGAAAACCTGCCCTGCGGCAGGTTTTAAGTTTGTGCAAGGCGCAGTGATGTTTTGCGAGCACGCAAAACCACGAGCCGGGGTCGAGAGCACTTACGTAGATTGCGAGCTTTGCGATGCAATATACTTAGTGACTCGTGACCACCCTGCAATAAATTAAATTTCGTACTATTCCTCGCTATTTCTAATATTATAGTGTAAGTTATTATCTATGCCGGTGTGCCAAAATTGGTAGACGGCGAAGCCACTTGCCTTTTGTGCTCACTAAGGGCAAGGTGAAAAGTAACATCATAAATATATGCCGAGGTGGCGAAATTGGTAGACGCACCTGCCTTAGGAGCAGACGGGGTAACCCATGGGAGTTCAAGTCTCCCCCTCGGCACAAACTAAAAAAGTTGGATGCTATTACATCCAACTTTTTTATTATAGAGTTATAGATTAAATTCAAATAACCGCCCATACACATATCCTAAGCTATAGCTTAGGATATGTGTATGTTAATAACTGAATTTTCAAAGCAAACCAAATCGTTTTTTTAATTCTTTATCATTTTCAATCGTATCAACGATCATATACAATAACTCTTTCCCTATTTTAAAATCAGCTTTAAGGAGCGTAACAAAATCTTCGCAGTCGTATGGGTATACCCAGACACTATCCTGAAGGCGCACAAAACCAATCGAAATAAGCGTTCGGCGTACTTTTTCCCTCATTCCCTTTCGTTTTTCTTTTATATCAAAAATAATCACTCGCCATTTTTTATCCCATCGTTTTGGCTTATGTAATTTATAATTATTGAGTTTAATTATCCTTAGCTTAGTCTCACCTTTTTCTGTAAGGCGCAGAAATCCCTGTGTGCTGTATTCTAGAAGTCCACTCTCTACCATGTTCTTTCTTGACCTACTAATTGCCTCCTTTCGCCTGCCTAAATTTTTAATACCAAGAGTGTGCAGCGCGCCAAGGACGTTTGGTGCAACAAGTGCAATAGAGACGACTCCTGCAACCGCAATAGTTTCCAAAATTATTTTTTGGATATTAGTTTTTTGAGTTCTCTTTTTTGATTCTTTTTCTAGTTTCCTCATACGCTATAATTAAGCTATAGCTTAATTATAGCGTATGAGGATTTTTATGCAATTATTTATTGAACTCGGGTATCCATCCGCCACATATGAAATTAATTCTTTTTCAATTTTAAAACTTTCTATACTGTTCGTTGAGCCCCCCGCGTACGCAAAGCAGTTTGCGTGTTCACGCTCAAAACTCGCTTCGCTTCATTTGTGAGCGTGGGGTTCCACGGTCACGAGTTACTAAGGAGCAATGCTCCAAAGTACTCGCGACCCCGCCTCGTAGTCGCGAGCGACATACTCCGGCTTTCGAGTCCCCGCTCACGCAAAGCAGTTTGCGTGTTCACGCTCAAAACTCGCTTCGCTTCATTTGTGAGCGTGGGGGGACTCGAACCCCCAAGGATCACTCCATGCGCTTCTGAGACGCACGCGTATACCAATTCCGCCACACGCTCGTTTACACGGTTCAGTTTAACATGCCAGCTCTCAAAATGCTCAAATACGCTCTAAAATATAGCCTATTCCCCTCCACGTCTTCTCCAATATTTGTACTTGACTTTTTATATTAAAGTGCTATAATTGATTTAGGATTATCAGTTCATTGATAATATTGCAAATTAAATAACTCAGGAGGTCAATCATGGAAGAACTCAATTCTTTCGTCGAAAGTGTTTCAAATTTCATCTCAGGTTCTTTCGTAGTGAATTTGTTTCCGTTGATAGTAATATGGTATTTGCCGCAGTTGGTCGTGTATTTCTTCGCAAAGCTCAAGATTATATGGCTACTTAAAGAAGAAGGGCATGCTAATGGCATAAAAAAAACTGGTTTGTTTCATGATATGCGACTTGCGTATCATGGACACAAATTCAAAGGGAAGGTAGAGGGAGCAGAAACGAAGGAAGGATATGACAGGTTTGATGAATATGAAATTGTACCTGATTCTATACAACATGAAGATGCAAAATCTTTAGGTTCGAAGATCAAAGCAATTTTATTCCCCATGTCTGGCATCTCTTTTATAGGTATTCCACCCTCGTATGAAAACCATAAGTACACTCATCATTGGCCCGACGATAAGTATGTCCAGAGAATCGAGGATGTTGACAGTATCCTTGTACAAAAGTATGTGTATGGAGTTAAGCTAGAAAGCATAGAGCTCCAAGGCGGACTTCGCTTCAACATCAAACTTCAAATCACTCTGCAGGTTGTCAATCCAGCAAAAGCTCTCTTTCGTATCACTCGGTGGCTTGATGCAAGCTTAGATAGAATACGCGGTTGGGCACGTGATGAATTTTGTCATCTACCCTATTCCGCTTTTGTAGCACCGACGAAAGCAAGAGACTATGTAAAAAAAGACTCTGAAAAGGTGCAGCAATCGCTTGAGGATGAACCTTCTGAAACGACCATCAAAGATAAACTTGTTGTATCAATCAATAAGATTATTGCCCTATCTGAAAAACTTATCACTAGTGAGTTTGGGGTTAAAGTTCTTCTCATTCAAGTTGCAGGAATCGAACCAGCAGACGAAAAAGCGATAACCTACACAACAATGCAGGAAGAAGCGACTAGGGACGCATCGGCTCTTATTGAGAAATCATACGGTAAGGCTGAAGCTCTCAAAATCACCAATGAAGTAGCAAAAGGCTTGAGTCAAAATGCTGTCTATATTCAATATCTTGAAACATTGGGAAAAACTGGTTCAAACATAATAGTTAATGGAGAAAGTGGTCCTAAATCTACTCCAGTTTCTATTATACTTCCATCAAACTACATTGAGGGTAAAAAATGATCCAGACACTCTTAGAGATAATCGGTGCACTATTAATCTTAGTCGTAATTCTTTGGGTCATCTCGTCAAGAAAGGACAAGAGAGACAGGCAAGCCAAAGAGGAAAAAAATAGAGTAGCTAGAGGCGAACCAAAAGAACCCTTAAAAACTCCTATTGAAAAAAGTCCTGAATGGATGAAATTGCTGGAAGAACAAACAGTGCGAATATCGTTTGCAATTCCGCTTTTCTTCTTTGCTGCGTTACTCTGGGTAAAGGATCCTGAAGTGTACGAATGGTTCTGGGAAAGAGAGTGGCTCTTTATAGGGTTGATCTGCCTCGGTCTGTTCATGCTCATTTTGAATCCAAACAAATGGATCCAGAAATTGCTTTGGTTGGGAGTAATTGTACTTTTCTCAATGATAACGTGGGAACATCTCACGCCTGAGCAGAAACCAGAGACGTTGAAAAACTGGTTTGAAGATACGGAACCAGTGGCAGTTGTAGTTGGTGAAGCGAAGAACGCAAACGATGTAATTGCCGAGGTGTTCACAGCAAAGCCAGGCGTAAGAGGGGTCTTAGAAATACCCTCAAACCGCGACTACAAAATCAGGTGTTCGGGTGATGTGGTATTCTTTATCACTACATCCTTAAACCCTGAAGGAAGCTGGTATGGGTGTAATGACTCAAACCCAGACATACGGGGAGATATCCAAAGGTTTATGTTCACCTCAAACGACCGAGAAGAACATAGTGTGTTTCTCAAACACGGGCCTGTAGGAGTTGATCCACAAAAGTTACGTTAAATTTGCAATATTTTACAAAACCCTCTCAGGCTGAAATAGCCTCTGGGGGTTTTTTTATTATACGGATACCTATAGTTTTTACACTTGCAAAAAAACCGCACACAATTGTGTGCGGTTTTTTGCAAGTAATCACTAATACAGCCTGGAAAGAGTCTTTGCGATCATATTGAGTATTCCACCAACGACCATCATGATCGTCACCCCGATCACTCCCCACACCATATGCCGTTTCCCCGCCTCCTGCTCCGATGCATTGTCCTGATTTTGCAGGAATTTCAGCAAACCGTAGATGAAATACATGACCGCGAGCGCAAACAAAAGCACAATAAGTGGCTTAATAATGAGGAGCGTAATTCTGTCGATAAGCGTTGCACCCTGTGTGGCACGACTGAAGAAACTGAGAATGTCTTGAGAGCTCTGTGCTCCCGGACCCACATAAACGTTTCCGCCGGGCAAGCCTCCCGGAATCGGCACGGTTGTTTGAGGGCTTCCGAATTGCGCAAAAGCAAGACTACCTGTCATTGCAAAAAGCGTTACAAATAAAATTCCAAAAAATTTTTTCACCATAGTAGTTTAGGACTGAACTCTCAACTTTCAACAACACAAACTAGGTACGACAGAATCAAGCAGAACACGCGTCCTTCAGAAAATTCTGAATAGACTAAAGTGGCATTGGAATCGCTGGAGGCGCAACGAACGTGGTACCGCCCACGTTTGCAGTGTTTGTTACCCATCGTACGAGTCCCCATACTGAGACCATAACAGCAATACCAATAATACCTCCGACCATCATACCGCGAGCCTTTGTACGTTCCTCTTCATCTCCTGCGCTCATGATGAACTTGAATATACCCCACATGAACCATACAACCGCTGCAGCGACGATAAGACTCGTTGCAACGCCCAAAGCTGATTGGATGAACCGTACAACACCAATCGCATCAGGTGAGGAAACCGTAAGCCCTTGAGCAAAGGTGAGAACTGGCGCAAATAACACGATGCCTAGTGCAATAACTTTTTTCATATTTGAAATTATAAATTTATAAATTTTAACCGCTTTAATTTGTGTAAACTAAAAGGTATTTTAATACTTCCACTACGTAGTAATTATACAGAAATCATTTCTAAACTGCAATCTTTTTGCCTCAAGTCTACATATTTTGCAAGAATGGCAACGGAATTCTAACGCCGACTGCGGGTCCGGCGAATGTGTTGACGAGAATATTTACGAGACCCCAAAGTCCAGCCATAATTGCAATCGCAATGACTCCCCAAAATGCCCTCTCTCTGAGCTGTGCGATCGCGTCTGGCTGGTCATTCTTTCTGATAATCTCCGCAATGTTCCAGAGAAAATACACGACCGCAAGCGACATGATGAGCCAAACAAGAGGTCTGATGATAGCGACAATGATATAGGTGATGAATACTGCGAAGTCCATGATGTTTTATGGTGTTAATGCGGTTACTGTGGTGCCAATAATCTTTGCAAATGCCCATGCGCCCAAAAGAATGAAGGCTCCGATGACTGACCAAAAGATCGCCTTCTTCGCGGACTCAAGTTCCGCTGGAGCACCTTGAGCGCGCACAAAAAGAAATCCAGACCATACGAATGCGAGAACGACGAACGGCATGAGTACTTGAACCGCTACTTTCAATACTGCCTCTACAAAATCATAGAAGTTATTATACTTAATGGGATTTGTGATCTGCGTATTTACGAGCTGGTTTCCTGTCGTTCTTCCACCAATGCCTGCAGTTCCTTGTGTCACCGTGGTCCCTCCGATACCTTGGGTTCCTCCTGTGTCTGTTGAAGGCTGCGATGTGGCACGTGTTCCATCAGCATTAAATGATCTTTCTTCTATGGGTGCTTGCGCCATCGCAAGACCACCTATCATTGTGATGAGCGCTATAAAAAGTATCCCAAATAGTTTTTTCATAATAATATTCTCATTATATACCCTTTGAATCATTTCTTGCAAGCTAAGAGCCTGTTTAGAATCTCATGCTTAGGTAAAACGGCTGAATTTCGAGCGAAAATCATAAAGTCTGACGAACCATATCGAGATACAGGGAGGAAGAGTTGATGATTTGCAGCCGAAATTCAGCCGTTTTGGCAAGCAAGCCTTGTTCCCGCATTATTAAGGGCGGTGAGATTCTAAACAGGCTCTAAGACAGTAAGAACGAAGTGAATCCAGCGTCCGTGTTCAAGAATGTAAACAAAACGAGCTTCACAAGGAGGAATGATCCGAGGATGATTAAAAATCCCATTCCGATACTTTCGAAACGTTCTCTTGCCTTCGTCCATTCACCCTCCTTATTTGGCATTAGCACGAGCATTGCTCCTGCGACCATAAACCCAAGCGCCGCGAGCGGAATCGCCACCTTGAACAACAAAAAACCAATGATGTTGTTCGTCATGACGATAAGCTGGTTGAAATCGCATTGGGGCTCGCCACCTCCCCCTCCGCAGGGTACGAGTCCTGCGCCCATGACAACAGAAGGCGCCACCATAATTGCCAAAATGCTTATGCTTGAAAATATTTTTGCTTGGTATGTGATGTTGGTCATAATGCGGTTTGATAATTTATCAAAAGCTTCGTCATACTATTTTGCAGTATGGTAAGCGCTTCACTAATCTTCCTTTGACCAGTTCCGACGTCATTGATTATCCTCTGAAACAAAACATTCGTGTCGTCGCGCGAAGGGTCGAGCCATGCGCGGGAAATAACTGCAGATTCATAAAATACAGAATACACGGCGTCGCTCTGACGTATCGAAAGCAAGTCGCGTCGAACAGGAGGGAGCCCTGTTGCCACCACAACACTTCCTATCACCTCAGGCGTTGTGAGTATGAACGCGCCATAAAGGGCGCCATTTGGGTTTTTTGCGGCCTTTGGAATAGCGATGGCTTGCATGTGGGCAAAAGTAACTTTTGTCGCCGTTTGATCTGCTTGCGGTATTACTCCCACATCAAAATTCAAGTGCGGGTTACGTTCTCTAATTCCGCGATATTCGCTCGCGAAACCAAAATAAACAGCCAGATCTCCCGCTTCGAACATGCTTCTCGAAACAGGGAGCGAGCGATTCCACGAATAAGAATCTTTTTCTTGTCGAGAAAATTCAGTATAGAAGGAAACAGCGCTTGCGGAAGGAGTCTGTGAGCCCGAATTCATGAAAATATCAGCACTCAATGTACCGTCTTTTCTTAAGATGATTGCGTTCCCTGCTTGCATAATGAGGGTCGAGAGAATATCTTTTGCATGAGACACATTCTGATACTCTCCAAAAGAAACGAAACTTCTAGTGATGTTTTTATTTTCGTCTTTTTTTACAATCTTTGGAGTCATTGCGTAAAACTGCGACCAACGCTGTGGAGGGGTGACGATTCCAGCACTTGTAAAAATATCGCGGTTCCAATACATGATGAGTGGATCAACAATGAATGGAAGAGCGGCGATGCCATGAGAGCTCAAATATAGTTCGCCCTCTTCAATGAAGGCGTCCTTAAAAGCTCTCTCTGAGTAAGTTTCGTATGGAATAAGAGTTACTTTATCAAGGTTCTTCAAAATCTCGTCCTCTGAAAGCATGAAGATATCAGGTCCTTCTCCGCGAGCAAGAGCTTCTACGAGTTCGCGTGAAATAGTCGCCTTATCTTTTTGAACATACGTTATTGCGATTGATTTATCATTTCTAAGTTTTCCCTCGATAACTCCGTTCATCGTTTGAGCAGGAAGTGTCCCCCAAAATGTAATCTCTCCATAATTCACGTCACCCTTCCCTTTTGGGAGCGGAATCTTGTCTGAAAAACCAAGAAAACCCAAAATGAAGAGCACAACAAAGACAGCGAGAACGACGATTTGAAATATGCTTTGTTCTTTCATATAATTATGCTTTATACGCTACGAGACCATAGTGATGCTCCCCTGCGTCAAAATCTTTCTTGACAACAAACCCTTGTCGTTCGCACATACCTCGCGCAATCGCTAGCGGAACCACCGCGTCCTTCGTCGGCCCAAGGTTGTTGAATGAATCCTTCCAATCAATGATGAGGATCTTGCCTCCTCCCTTCAAAATACGTTTTGCCTCACGAAGGAGTTCTTGCTTCTCCTCTGCTTGGAACAGCACGTTCGAAACAACCACAGCATCAACGCTGTCGTCTTTGATTTTGGTGCCTCCAAATTTCTCAATATCCCCCCAAATTACCTCTATATTATGAAGTCCTCGAGAGTTCGCAAGATTTTTAATGTTTGCGAGGAATTCTTTTTGTACTTCAACAGCAATGACATGTCCTTTTTCTCCAACCCTCTCTCCAAGGATTGCCGTGTATGCCCCCGAGCCTGCACCAAGGTCAACCACCGTCATACCCTCATGAATACCAAGTTCATTGATGTTCGTTTCCGGATTTGTAAACGTTGTTAGTTCCATAAATGTATTCTCATTGTACCTCGGAGCGAATTTACATGCAAACGGAATGTAATAAAAAATGACCCCCTTTGATTTTTTAAAATCAAAGGGGGTCATTTTTTATTCTCGTCTAAAGGCACGTGAGCGACGCGATGCTGTCCCCCTCGCGAAGCTTCATGATGCGCACGCCCTGCGTGTCGCGTCCGAGCGTTGGCACGTCTTTTATCGTAATTCGGATCACCTGACTCTTTTTTGATATAGCGACGACCTCTTCGTGAACAGGGGTAACAACTTTTGCAGAAATAAGCGCGCCAATCTTTGCGGTCACTTTTGCAGTCTTGATCCCAGACCCTCCACGCTTCTGAATCTTATATTCCTTGAGGTCGGTTCGTTTACCAAAACCATTCTCACTCATTACGAGAAGTGTCGGCTTGTCTGCATCTTTTTTCACCACATCAGCGCCAACGATAAAGTCTCCTTTACCAAGTTTCATCCCGCGCACCCCACCCGCCGTACGTCCCATTTCGCGCACATCGGATTCTTTGAAACGGATGGCTTGTCCTTTCGATGTCGTCAAAATAATATCGTCGCCTTTTTCCGTAAAGAGCGCGGCTAGGAGCTCATCTCCCGTTTCGAGCTTAATCGAAATAATCCCGTTCTTGCGAACGTCTTTAAAACTTTCCGCTGAAACTTTTTTTACCGTGCCGTGTTTCGTCACCATAAAGAGTGAGAGCTTTGATTCTTTGAGACTCTTTGGCATAGCGAGAATCGATGTGACTTTCTCGTCACCTGAAAGTGCGATGAAGTTCATGATAGATTTTCCGCGCGTCGCACGCTTTCCTTCGGGAATTTCGAACATTTTCATCTGGTATGCTTTTCCGCGATCTGAGAAAAACAAAAGGTCGTTGTGGGTCGTTGCGGAAAGAAATAGGGTGATGAAATCTTCCTCTTTTGTATTGAGGTCAACAACACCAACGCCTCCGCGATTTTGTTGGCGGTACTCGCTGGGATTGGTGCGCTTTACATAGCCACCCTTGGTGTACACGAGAATGGACTCATCATCGGGGATCATATCCTCGAGCGAGATCGACTGTGCACCGTGCTTGACCACGCGCGTCTTGCGAGCATCGCCGTATTTTTCTTTGATGTCGACGAGTTCTTTTTTTACAACCGCAAGAATTTTCTTGGGGCTTGAAAGAAGGTCTTTGCATTCCTTTATAAAAGCCTGCTTTTCTTTGAGCTCGAGTTCTACATTTTTTCGCTCAAGTCCGGCGAGTTTCTGAAGCTTCATTTCGAGGATTGCAGTAGCCTGGAGTGTCGAGAGTTTAAACTCCTTCATCAAATTCGCATGCGCTGTCGCTGTGTCCTTTGACGAACGAATGAGTGTGATTACACGATCAATATGGTCGAGCGCAATCTTGAGTCCGAGAAGAATATGCTCACGCTCCTCAGCTTTGCGGAGATCATACATCGTGCGACGACGAACAACGTCTTGACGGTGCCCGATAAAGGTAGATAGAAGTCCTTTGACCGATAGCGTTTGGGGTACGCCGTCAACAAGAGCGACCATGTTGTAATGAAATGATGTTTCGAGATCGGTGTGTTTGTATAAAAAGTTCAAAACCGCCTGAGGGTAGCTCCCGTTCTTGAGGTCGATAACGACACGAATGTCTCTCGTTGATTCGTCTCGAAGTCCGCGGATACCCTCGAGTTTTTTCTCGCGCACAAGGTCTGCAATCTTCACGATGAGGTCAGCCTTATTCACACGAAACGGAAGCGATGTAATGATGATTTGACTCATATTTTTTTCCTCTACGATTTCCGCCTCTCCACGAATTACAACTCCTCCGCGACCTGTCGTGTAAGCCTGCTTCATATCTTTCTCGCCGAAGACAATACCACCTGTAGGAAAATCAGGACCTTTGATGAATTTCAAAAGATCTTCTGAAACAGCGTCGGGCTCATCGATGAGGTGAACTGTGGCATCGAGCACCTCGGAAAGATTGTGCGGTGGGATGTTGGTTGCCATACCAACAGCGATGCCGAGCGTACCGTTCAAAAGGAGTCCCGGAACTGCCGCTGGAAAAACAGTAGGTTCTTTGCGAGTACCGTCATAGTTTGGACGAAAATCAACGGTCTCTTTTTCAAGGTCGCGCAAGAGCTCCGCAGAAAGGCGCGACATTTTTGCCTCGGTGTAACGCATTGCTGCAGGAGAGTCGCCGTCGACAGAACCGAAGTTCCCCTGTCCAATCACGAGCGGATAGCGAAAAGAGAATTCCTGAGCCATTTTTACCATCGCATCATAAACTGAAGAGTCACCATGGGGATGATATTTACCGAGCACATCTCCGACTACCGCTGCTGACTTGCGGAACTTTGCCGAGGCAGTGAGTCCCATCTCGCTCATGGAAAAAAGGATGCGACGATGAACGGGCTTCAAGCCGTCGCGCGCGTCGGGAAGTGCACGCGAGGTAATGACCGACATGGCATAGTCGAGATACGACTCGCGCATTTCCAATGCGATATCCATAGGCACAATACCGATGTGCTCTGGCTTCTCTGGGGTGCTCTCTGGAGCCTTTTTTTCTTCAGGTTTCTTCGCCATAGTTTCTCTATACTACCACAAAAAACATAAAAATAAAATATGAGAATGCGATGTCTTTCAAGAGGAATCAGCGTGTTGGCACGCTAGGCAGAGATGAAGTCCCCATGGTTCTGGAGGATGATCCCGGGTCAATAATGACGATTTTTGAAATATCAAACGTGATTGTACTTGTGGATGTCGAGGTTGCCGTATGTTCAGAATTCGACGTATAAGAAGGGGTGCCAGTCAACATGCTTTTGTATTCAAAGACCTTTGCGTCATACATTGATGTGAATCCTGAAAGCGGACTGAGCGCCTTGTCGCGATTTTCCTCGCTATGCTTTCGCGCATCATACGACGAGAACCATACAAATGCGATGATAATGAAAACCACCGTCGCAAAAAAGGTTGCTATTATTTTTTTTATATAATCGGGCTTTGACCGCAGATTTTCTAGCATATAATTATATTATAAAATTACACACGAGGCTTCCTACTCCCACTACATGCTCTTGATCACGACCACGTCCCCTTCTTTGCCTTCGAGATCTTTTTTCTTGAAAGTGAACTTCTCCATCATCTCTGTTTTTGTTCCCGCTTCTTTGATGAAGTGCTCAAGTGTTCCTTTTGCATCTTCGTAATCCATAGGGATGACTACTTTCGCATCAAGCGCGAGCGTGAGTTTGTATGCGAGAGCAGGATCGAGCATATCGCCCCCCTGAATAGGAGTGAACAGAACATCAATCTCACCGAGTCCTTCTTTGACCTCGCGAGACAATGAATCAACTGATGGAAGCGAACCCAAGAAACAAAGATTGATACCTTCGAACATCACCGAGTATACCGTGTTGATTTTTTTCACTCCTTCATATGTCGTGTCGGTGCTGAAACCCTTGATGAAGATGCCAGCCACTTCGTATTCGCCAGGACCCTGGATGAGTGCGGGTTCTTTTTCTCCGTGCGTGCACTGCTCGACGCCGTTGAAGTCGGGATGGCGAAGCGAGGTCAAGACGACGTCTGCGCCAAAACGAGAGGTTTTGTGCTTTGAATCTTTACCGATTGGGTTGTAGGCAATAACCGTGTCGCCAAGCTGAATCTTGAAAAATTGTTTGCCGTAATATGTGACTATCATGGGGGCAGTGTATCAAATTTTTTAGAAAATAGGAACGGGTGCGTGGAAAACCCTTGCCAAAGGGTTTTCCACGCACCTTGACAAATTTTCTGTATCTGCTATAGTGAACCTACTGACGAATGATTTCGCCAGTGTTCTTTCAGGGCAACATCGCCCATTCAAACCGGCCTAACCAAGGAGGAAACATGAGCCAAGCACGAGCAGGTCCCGCAAGAGACAATTGCGGTCATAGTCCAACGACAACTTCCATCAACACACCTGGTGGCATCACCAGAACGAAACCCAGCGGCGCTCGCGCCATCGTCACCGGCTCCGGCGGACACTAACGCACGCGCTTGTCCGCCCGACCTGGTAGCATCAACCCGCATTAGCATCCGCTAACGCCAACCGGGGGGAGACTTTGTTAAGTCTCCCCCCTTTTCTTTTTATATTTTCAGTGGGGGGCTTGCCTTTCTCACATATTTCATATATAGTATCTACATTAATAACAAGCACGGGCAAAGGTAACCCTCCGCGATCCTGACACGACCGAACCGCGAAGACCCCGAGCCCTATTCACCGCTTGTCCATAATGCATCTTAAGGTGCATTATGGTAGAGCGGGATTTTTTATAATTATATGAAGAAAGAAACAGAAAAAACAACCGTAGCACCAACCGTAGAAGAGATTCCTTTGTCCTTCATGGGCACCCTCATGCTCGAGAGCAAGACTCCGCCGGAGATTGACGCCCTCGTTGAGGGTCCTGTTCTCAGCGTTGCAAAGTCATGTGTGTACATCGACCTTGGACCTGTTGGTACGGGTATCATTTATGGACGCGAGTTCATCAATGCACGCGATGTCATCAAGAAGTTGAACATCGGCGATCTCATCACGGCGAAAGTTGTTGATATCAATAATCCAGAAGGCTACATCGAACTCTCGCTCAAAGAGGCTCGTCAGGCGATCATTTGGACCGAAGCTGAAGAAGCTATCAAGTCAAAGAAGGCGCTTGAGCTCATGGTCAAGGACGCAAACAAGGGCGGACTCATCGTCGAGTGGCAAGGCATCCAGGGCTTCCTCCCCGCTTCACAGTTGAAGAGCGAACACTACCCTCGCATCGATGACGGCGACAAGGATAAGATCCTCGTTGAACTCAAGAAACTTGTGGGCAAGCGTATCGCGATGACCATCATCTCAGCTTCACCAAAAGAAGGCAAGCTCATCTTCTCAGAGAAAGAGCAGGGAGTAAAAGAAAAGCGTGAGATCTCAGGCAAGTACTCACAAGGCGATGAGCTCGAAGGTACAATCTCAGGACTTGTTGATTTCGGCGTATTCATCAAACTCGCTGACGGTACGGAAGGTCTCGTTCACATTTCAGAGATTGGTTGGGGTCTCGTTGAGGATCCACGCAAGCTCTTTAA